>JAEWKP010000180.1 GCA_023393655.1 Pseudomonadota bacterium
CGCCGGGGCGCGCAGGACGAATTGCAGGTTGCGTATATAGACGAAGACGCCGAAGCCCTGGCCGAGGATGAAGACCGGGTCGCGCCGATAAAGCGCATACATCAGCAGCAGCAGGCCGCCGCCGATCGAGAACCACCAGAAGGTCATCGGCACGACCGAGCGCTGGGCCTTCTCGCTCGCCCACCACTGCACCACGAAGCGCATGGTGAAGAGCCCTTGCGCGACCACGCCGAGCAGGACCCACCAGTCGACATTGTTGACGAACACGTCGTGGAAATAACGGCCGATGGTCTGCTGCAGATCGATCAGCATCACATCGTCTCCGAGACGATCTGCGGCACGCGCTTGCGTCGCCGGATCAGCCACCACACTCCGGCCAGGTCGAGGATGCCGACCCAGAGTCGGTCGAAGAAACCGTAATTCGAGACGCCGGTCAGCCGCGGCCGGTCGCGCACGTCGACATGCAGGACCTTGTACCCCTCGCGCGCCATCAGCGCCGGCATGAAGCGATGCAGCGCATCGAAATACGGCAGGGCGAGATAGGCCTCGCGGCGGAAGCATTTCAGGCCGCAGCCGGTGTCGCGCGTATCGTCCTTCAGCACCCGCACGCGCACGCCGTTGGCGATCTTCGACTGCCAGCGCTTGAAGCCGGTATCCTTGCGGCCGACGCGCTGCCCCTGCACCATCCCGGCCTGGAGCCCGCCCTTCTGCAAGGCCTCGACCATCTCCGGCAGGAAGGCGGGATCGTTCTGGCCGTCGCCGTCGAGCGTCGCGACGATGGCCGAGCGGGCATGGCGCACGCCGCTGCGGACCGCCGCGCTCTGGCCGCAGGACTGGGCATGGGTGACGACGCGCAGCCAGGGCCGCGTCGCAGCGAGTTCGGCCAGCGCCGCGGCCGTCCCGTCGGTCGAGCCGTCATTGACATAGACGACCTCGAAGGGGCCGATCGCCGCGCAGGCCTGCTCGATATCGGCGACGAGCGGCGCGATGTTGCCGACTTCGTTGCGCACCGGCACGACGACGCTGAGCAGCGGATGGGAAGAGGTTTCGGTCAAAGGGGCATCATCCGGAAAAACGGTCCGCAAACTGCGTCAGCGCGGCGATTAGAGCAAGGGTTTCGAGAGCAGGGGTGCCTCAACCAGGCGAACGGGCGAAGACCGCGATCTCCAGCTTGCGCCCGCCGTTGAGGTTGAAGCCGTTGATCGTGGTCACCAGGCGCGGCTTCGCCGGCTGGCTCGCCAGCGCCGCCTTGAAATCGTCGGCGAAGCGGCTTTCGACGAAGGCGACACGACAGCCGGGCTGATTCAGGAAGGCCGCCGCGTCCGCGCCGCTTGCAGCCATCGCGAGCTTCGTCCCGGTCAGGAAGACGAGGCTCGGCTCGCGATAGCCCAGCGTCACCACGGCCGGATCGGAGCAGCCGGCAGCCTTGAGCGTCTCCGCCAGACGCGGTGACAGTTTCAGCGAGCGCAGGCTCTCGATGGCGAAGGGATAGACCGCGACCGTCAGCAGCAGGCTCGCCAGCACGCAGCGCCAGAGCGCGCCCTCGAAATCGAGCCGCCGGAAGGCTGCGACGACATTGATGCCCGCGAGCAGGACGAGCGCGAAGAACGGCAATGCAAGCCACGGCACCGCCTGATCGAGCGTCCAGTTGCCGAACAGGATCGCGCCCATCAGCGCCAGCGGCACGATCACGACCAGACAGGCGGTGAGCACGGCGCCGCGTCGGTAACGGTTGATCCCGCCGTTGAGCACGGCGAGCAGCAAGAGCGCGGTGATCGCCGGATAGAGCGGAAGCACGTAATGCGGCAGCTTGGTCGGCACCGCCTCGAAGACCAGCCAGGAAGGCACGATCCAGGCGATCAGAAACAGGATCTGCGGCTCCTTGCGCCTGACCCAGGCGAAGGGCACCGCCATCGCCGCGAAGGCGGCCGCCGGCCAATAGGTCGCGAAGAAGAACAGCAGGTAGAGCCCGGGCGGCCCCCAATGCTTCTCCTGCCCCTCGGCGACCTTGCCGAGCATGTCCTGGCCGACGCTCTCGGCGAAGAAGCTGCCGCCGGTCTTGATCATGATCGCGGCGAACCACGGCAAGGCGACGACGAGGCAGAGCAGGATGCCGGCGCCGAAGCGCAGCGGCTTCAGCCAGCGGAAGGAGCGCTGGCTCGCGCTGAGCACGAGGATGGCAAGGCCCCAGACCATCGGCACGATCGGCCCCTTGATCAGCAGGCCGAGCGCGGTCGCGCCCCAGAACACCAGCCAGTTGCGCCGGTCCGGCACGAAGGCGAGCGAGCGCGTCCAGTCGAGCCAGGTCCGCGCCAGTGCGCCCATCGTGGCGACGGCGCAGGCCGCCAGCAGCGCATCGGTCTTGGCGATCCGCGCCTCGACGCCGAGCAGCACGGCAGCCGCCATCAAGGCCCCGCCGAGCAGGGCGAGCGGCGGCGACAGGAAGGCCAGCAGCGCCCAATAGGTCAGCAGTACCGTCGCGGTCGCACCGACCAGCGAGGGAATCCGATAGAGCCAGATCTGCGTGCGCGCCTCGGGCACACCGATTGCTTCGCCTGCCCGTACCGCCGCGCTCTGCAGCCAGTAGATGCCGACCGGCTTCTTGTGGCGCGCCTCGTCCTGGAAGCGGATATCGACGAAATCGCCGGTCTCCAGCATCTGCTTGCTCGCCTGCGCGAAGCGCGGCTCGTCGCGATCGAGCGGCTGGAGCGTGCTGAAACCGGGCAGGAAGGCGGCGAGCGACAGGAGCAAGAGGAAGATGCAGGCGCGCAAATGGCTGGCGGAGGCCGCATCCTTGACCCGGTCGATCACCGGCGTGAGCGAAAACATCATCCATCCCCGCGGCGGCCCGGCCGCACTGAAAGTCGACTTGCGCCCGATGGCGGGCCTTTCGGGCGCGATCAAGGCGAGGCCGCGCGGGTTTACGCTGCCGGGGAAGGGTCGGCAAGCATGGCGGGGCTGCAACGCCGACGCAGGCTGTCAGATCCTGCCGGCATTTGCGGAAGCAAACGCGGAACTTCGACTTTGCGTTGAGTCCTCCGTCAACCGTCGGACGCGTGTTCCCCGATTCGAATGGCCTGAATCATTCGCGGCGACAAGGTCATGGCCTGGCTGGTTGCCGGCGCCACCGGGGCAGTAAGGGCCGACAGATCGACCGGCAGTTCGCACGCGGCCTTCGGAGCGATCCCATATGATGAGCCAAGCGGTGCCAGACTCACCGTCTCGACGAAACTCGGCTCCGCGAGAGCCGGGGACGAAAGAGCCGCCGCGAAGGCGGTGATGACGATGAACCGCAACATGGCTGTGCTCCGCCTCGGCCCCCGCTCCTACAACGGGTGTGAAGGTCGCCTGTTCCGTCGGATGGAAAGGGTGCCTCTGCTTGCGCCGAAGGGAATAGACGCCGCAGGAGAACAATTCCGTTCAGCCTGCGTTATGCTTCCGCCTGCTTCAGTCGTTGAAGCAAAAGGAGAGTGCCATCATGCGTCGCGGTGTAACCTCTGCCCTGCTGGGGATCGGCCTGGCTGCAATCGTGGGCTCGGCTCAAGCCGGCGAAGCCCTACCCTCTGGTGTCGCGCAGCGCCTCGATAAAGCACCCGTTGAATTCTCGATGACGGCTGCGAAGCGCGAACGCCTGATGATCATTCAGCAGAACACGGCCCGGCAGCGGCATTACCGTGGTGGCGGCTACGGCCGCGGCGGTGGAGGCTATGGCTATGGCTATGGTCGCGGCGGGTACAACCGAGGCTATGGCAACGGCCCGCGGTATGGGGGTGGAGTGCGGCTTCAACCGCCGGCGTCATCCTTCAGCTGCGGCGGCGTCCCGTGCCGCCGGTGGTAGCACCACGCGAGTTGATCACGATCCCGGGATAGTTGCCCGGGCCTGGCTCGCCAGCGACCGGAATTGGCGCAGCGAGCGCCGTGCGGCGCTGCACTCTCGAGAAAATGGCGAGCCCGGCAGGATTCGAACCTGCGACCAGCAGCTTAGAAGGCTGCTGCTCTATCCATCTGAGCTACGGGCCCGAAAGCGAGACTGTCCCCTCGCCTGTCGGCTTCAATGCGTCCACTGACCGACGCGCGAGAACTTGAAATTATCGGAATAGGACAGCGAACGGCGCTTCGCTTCGTTCGGCTGTTCGACACGATAGGCGATGCCGTTGCGAGTGGCATAGGCGACGGCCTCGGCTTCGCTGTCGAACCAGAGCTTGAGCTGGCTCTTCATGTCCGACGACGAGGTCCAGCCCATCAGCGGCTCGATCTGGCGCGGCGCCTCCGGCTCGTATTCGAGCAGCCAGCGCTCGGTCTTGGCCGTGCCGGACTGCATGGCCGTGCGGGCCGGGCGATAGATGCGTGCGGTCATGAAAGCGCTCTGCCGTCACCAAAATCCCTGCAGCCCGACATCGGGCTGCCGCATGACGTTTCCAGTGGTCGGGGCACCAGGATTCGAACCTGGGACCCTCTGCTCCCAAAGCAGATGCGCTACCGGGCTGCGCTATACCCCGACGGCACTCGAAACGTTGCGGTTCGCTATCATGCCACAGGCGCAACCCGCAAGCGAAAGCCAATCGCAAGGCATTCCGCTTGTGCAGGGAAGCGCCACTGGCGGCCTCAACGCTTGAACAGGGCATGCTCGACCTTGTCGCCCGGCTTGATACCGAGCTGCTTGCTGACGCCGCCATTGATCTCCAGCACCGAGAGCACCGGCTCGCCCGAGGGAATCGTCCGCGTCGAGAGCGGCTCGGTACGCTCGGCGATGCGCGCGATCGTGCCGTCCGCCCTGATGAACAGCATGTCGAGCGAGATGTAGGTATTCTGCATCCACATCGCCACCGGCTCGGTGGCGGCAAAATCGAACAGCATGCCGCGATCGGCCGGCATGTAATTGCGGAACATCAGGCCCTTGGCCCGCTGCTCCGGCGTGCGCATGACCTCGACCTGGAAGGCATGGCGCGTACCACCGCTGACGATGACGAGCGATTCGAGGCCCGCCCCTCCGGCAGCGGCGGGCTGGCCCTGCGCCTGCAGACCGGCCGGCGCCAATGCGACCAGCGCCAGCGCGAAGGCGGCGAGAACGGTTCTGAGGGCATGCATCGCTTGGACTCCATGGCGGCCATGGCCGCCTGCGCTCTAGAAGGGGTCCATGGCAAATCTTCGGCAGGTGGCCGTCTTCGCCGCCTTTCGGTCAAGCCTTTCGTCATCATATGAATGCGGGATGCCACGCAGCGCCCCCTGACGGCTTTCTTTCGTCATCCGCTTGCGGCAGTTTCGCCGGGCTATTGAAGCAGGAGATATCCATGATCGTTGCGCGCCCTCGTCGGACGACGCACCTCGCCGGCACGGCCCTGGCGTTTGTTCTGATGTCCTTCGCCGCCCCGGCCTGGGCCGCCGATTTCCAGCTCGACAATGTCAGGATCGACCTCGGCAAGCTGGTGATCAACGCGCCGAAGATCGCGATCAAGGGCTCGACACTGGAAAAGGACGCATTCCTGGCGCTGTTCACCGGCGCTGCCGCCAGCGAACCGGCCGCGGCCAGGGCGGCACGCCTCAACGCCACCGAGATCAGCGCACCCGAATTGTCGCTCGTGCAGACGGTCGGTGACCAGAAGCAGACCACGATCTACCGCGACATCCGCCTGACCGACATCCGCGAAGGCAAGATCGGTCACGGCGAATCGGCAAGCGCCAGCATCACCGCCGACGGCGCCGCCACGGGCCCGATGAAGGGCGACTTGAAGCGCACGGCCTTCGACGCCTTGGATCTGCGCCAGATCACCCGCGTGCTGACAGAGAAGGCCGCGCCCGGCGCCAACGAGGCGATGCTTCCGGTCATCGGGAATTTCGAGCAGGACGGCTACAACCTGGACATGGGCAAGGCCGGCAAGATGTCGCTCGGCAAGACGACGGCGCGCGGCTTTGCCGCCAGGGTCGGCCCCGAGCCGCTTCTCGACGTGGTCTCGCGGCTGGCCAAGGCGAGCGAGGAAGTCGAGCGCAAGCATGACGACAAGAAGACCGCGGACGCCGACGAGCCGGCAGGCAAGACCGAGGCCGAACGGCAGCTCGGCCTTTCGATGCTGGCGCTCTTCGACATGTTCGAATACGGCAGCGGCGAGGCCCGCGACCTCGTGATGAATGTCAGCCCGCCGCCGAAGGCCGGCGCCAAGGTCGACGCGGTCGACATGCGGATCGCCCGCATGGCCTTCGGCGAGAACACCCCGGCGAAATCCGGCTTCGCCATGGAAGGCTTCCAGTTCCGCTCGGGCGAAGCCAAGGGCGGCATCGATTCGATCGCCTATTCCGGCTTCGCCTTCGGCTCCGTCATCCGCGAGTTGCGGGCAGCGCTGGCCGAACCGGACAAGCCGATGGACGAGGTCGATTTCCGCCGCTTCATCCCGACGCTCGGCACGGTCCGCCTCGCCGGCATCTCGATCGACGCACCGCCGATCATCACCGGCAAGGAGCCGATCAAGATTTCGCTCGGCACCTTCGAGATCAAGGCGGGCGAGCAGCTCAACGGCATCCCGACCAGCCTCGCCGTGACGATCGACAAGCTCGTCACCCCGATTTCAGAGGCGACCGGCCATCCCGCCGCCAAGGACATGATCGCGATGGGCATCCGCTCGCTCGATCTCTCGGCCAAGCTCGATCTCGCCTGGGAAGCCGCCAAGAACGAGATTGCGATCCGCACGCTCTCCTTCGGCAGCGCCGGCCTCGCCCATATCGAAGCCTCCGGCACGCTCGGCAACGTCACCAAGGACCTGTTCGCCAGCGATCTCGCGCTGGCCCAGGTGGCCGCGCTCGGCGCCACCGCCCGCAACCTGCAGGTCAAGCTGCAGAATTTCGGGCTGGTCGAGAAGCTGATCGAGAACGAGGCGCGCAAGTCCAAGCGCAAGGTCGAGGATGTCCGCCAGCAATTCACGATGGTCGCAAGCCTTGGCCTCGCCGCCATTCTCGGCCCCTCCGACGGAGCCAAGGCCGTGGCAGGCGCCGCCTCCCGCTTCGTCGCCAAGCCCGGCACCCTGACGGTCTCCGCCAACGCCAAATCGGCGACGGGCCTGGGCCTCGCGGACGTCATCACCATGACGGAACCGACGGAGATCTTCGAGAAGATCGACCTCAAGGCCGATGCTCAATAAGGATCAGGGCGCGGCTGCGCCCGAGGACAGCGACTGGCGCCCGTCAGGCCTTCAGGCCTGGTGGGCGGGCCTGCCGCAGGTTCCCCGCGGCTGGCTGCGCAAACGGCTGAACCCCGACAACCAGACCCGGCTGCATCTCGCCAAGCTCGTCGCGCGGCGGCCGGGGCAGTTCACCATCTGCCCCTATACCTATGGCCGCCCGAAGGTGCGCTTCCCCGAAAGCGGCGCCCGACTGATGATCGGGCGCTATGGCTCGATCGCGGATGGCGTCGAAATCCTGCTCGGCGGCAATCATCGCCTCGACTGGGCGACGACCTACCCGTTCCCCGCCCTGCCCCGGCTCTGGCCGCAGGCCTCCGGGATGGCCGGCTATGACACCACCCGCGGCGATGTCGTCATCGGCCACGATGTCTGGCTCGGCTCGCAATGCATGGTGATGTCGGGCGTCACGATCGGCCATGGCGCCGTGGTCGCGGCGCGCGCGGTCGTCACGCGCGACGTGCCGCCCTATGCGATCGTCGCCGGCAATCCGGCACGGGTCGTCAGGTTGCGCTTCGACGAGCCCCGGATCGCGGCTTTGCTTGAAACCGCCTGGTGGAACCGCCCCCGCGCCGAGATCGAGCATCTGATCCCGCTCCTGCTCTCCGGGCGGATCGACGACCTGCTGGAAGCGCTCAGGAAGCGCCCATCAGGCGGCGCTTGAGCCCGAGCGCCGGCTTCTCGATCAGGTACCAGGACAGCGCCGCGACGATGAGCGTCGCCGCGAGCGAGGGCCAGAGCAGCGCCACCGCGCCAAGCGACGGGTAGAGCGCGTGCAGCGCCTGCTGCACCGGCCAGCCATAGAGATAGACGCCGTAAGACAGATCGGCCGGCGGCTCGACCGAGCGCCGCGTCAGGGCCGGCGCCAGCGCCAGCACGAGGACGCCCCAGGCGGTCACGAGATAGAGCGCCGCCTTGTAGAGCGGCGTGAAGGAAAGCGGCACCAGCGCCAGGAGGGCGGCAGCCAGCAGCGGCAGCGAAAGCGGCACCTTCTCGCGATAGAGATAGACGACGCCACCGGCGAGGAAGATCAGCGGCAGGCGCAGCGCCGTCTCGGTGCCTTTGGAGCCATGCGGCGCCATGACCTCGCGCAGGACGACGGCTAGCGTCAGGGCCAGCATCGCGGCGAGCGCGAGGCGCGGCCGTGCCAGAAGCCCGGCGAGCCCTGCGACCAGCACGCCGATATAGCAGAGCGTCTCGTATTTCAGCGTCCAGACCGTCCCTAGCGGAAACGGCAGCGGATTGCCTTCGAAGACGCCCGGCAGCGCCGCAGCGCTCTTGAAAGTGGGCAGCGTGCCCGTGATGAAGCGCCACAAACGCGGGTCGCTGAAATAGGCGGATCGATCGAGCGTCGTCATCAGCCCGCCGAGTACGAGCGCGACGACGAGCGTCGCCGCGACCAGCCCCGGCGCGATTCGCAGGAAGCGGGCGACGACATAGTCGCGCCAGCCCCGCCGCATGAAGCTCATCGTCACGAGGAAGCCGGAGATGGCGAAGAAGCCGTTGACCGCGTGCTCGCCCAGCGTGAAGCCGGTCGTCTGGAACCAGGGCTCCTGTTCGACGCGTCCATCGGTCACGCTGAAGGCATGCGAGACCACGACGGCGAGCGCCATGATGAGCCGGAGCAGCCCGAAATTATTGTGCGGATTGGCGAGCGCCTCCGCGACACTGGACCGGGCCCGGCTCATGGCATCTTCCCCAGTCCTTCATGCGCCAAAGC
>JAEWKP010000318.1 GCA_023393655.1 Pseudomonadota bacterium
GGGCTGGGCGATCATCGCCTTCTCGCTCTTCGCCGGGGCGTTGAATGTCGAAATCTTCCGCGCCGGGATCGAGGCCGTGCCCGAGACGATGGTCGAGGCGGCGGAATCGCTCGGCTACACGCGCTTCCAGCTCTGGCGACAGATCGTGCTGCCGCTGGCCTTCCGCATCTGCCTGCCGGCGCTGAACAACAACCTCGTCAATCTCGTGAAGACCACCACCCTCGCCTATGCGATCGGCGTGCCCGAGCTGCTCTATGCGGCATCGCAGATCTGGTCGGAGATGTTCAACGTCCGCGAGATGATGAACGTGCTGCTCGTCGTCTATGTGCTGCTCGTCGCGGTGCTGGTCTGGGTGATGCATCGCTGGGAGAAGGCCATGCGCATTCCGGGCTACATGCCATGAAGGCGGGCGCCACCGATCTCCCGGTCCTGAAACCGTTCCACGCCGCGCCGATCGCGCCCAGCGGCCTTGCCGCACCGGCCCTGCTGAGCGTCGGCCTCGTCGCGGGCACGGCCATCGTCTTCGCGGCCTCACTGGCGGTGGCGCAGGCGACCGGGCCGGCCGCGCGCGACGGCGCCGTCACGATCCTGTGGCGCTGGGCGCCGCTGATCTTCCAGGGCTTCCTGTTCAACCTGCTGATCAGCTTCCTCTCGATGGCGCTGGGCACGGCGGTGGGCGTGCTGTTCGGCATCGGCCAGATCTCGCCCACGGCCGCGCTGCGCAAGCCGGCCTGGGCCGCGACGCAGTTCTTCCGCAATGCGCCCTGGCTCGTCCTGCTGTTCTACGCGATGTTCCTGCTGCCCTTCGAGATCAGACTCGGCCCGGTCACCATCGCCTTCCCGGCCTGGATCAAGGCGATCATCGGGCTGGCGCTTCCGGTCGCGGCCAACGTCTCCGAGATCGTGCGCGGCGGCATCCGCTCGATCCCCTCCGGCCAGTGGGAATCGGCCGAGGCGCTCGCCTTCACCCGCCGGCAGACGATGTGGATGATCATCCTGCCGCAAGCCTTCAAGCGGATGATCCCGCCCTGGATGAACCTCTATGCCATCCTGACCATGGCGACGACGCTGATCTCGGTGGTCGGCATCCAGGACGGGCTGACGGTGACGCGCGCCGCGCTCGTCGCCGAGAGCCGGCCGGAGCTGATGCTGCCGATGTACCTGCTGCTGCTCCTGATGTTCTTCGCCTATTGCTACCCGATCGCACGCCTCACCATGGCGCTCGAACGCCGCTTCAACGTGAAGGGATGATCATGGTCGCCAGACACCAACTCGGCGAGCCGGTCGTCGTCATCGAAGGGGTCGAGAAGGCCTTCGGCGCCTTCCCGGTCCTCAGGGATGTCAGCCTCACCATCCGCCGCGGCGAGACCGTCTGCGTCATCGGCCCCTCCGGCTCCGGCAAATCGACGCTGCTGCGCTGCATCAACGCGCTGGTCCCGATCAACAAGGGCTCGATCACCGTCGCCGGCCGGAAGGTCAACGATCCCGCGCTCGACAAGCTGGCGCTGCGCCGCGACGTCGGGATCGTCTTCCAGCAATACAATCTCTTCCCGCACAAGAACGCGCTGCAGAACGTGATGATGGCGCCGATCCATGTGCTGAAGCAGGACCGGGCCGAGGTCGAGGAGCGGGCCAGGCGCCTGCTCGCCAAGGTCGGGCTCTCGCACAAGCACGATGCCTATCCGGGCGAGCTCTCGGGCGGGCAGCAGCAGCGCGTCGCGATCGCCCGCTCGCTGGCGATGAACCCCAAGGTGATGCTGTTCGACGAGGTCACCGCCGCGCTCGACCCCGAGACCAAGAAGGAGGTGCTGGTCGCGATCCGCGACCTCGCCGCGGAAGGCATGACCTGCATCCTCGTCACCCACGAGATGGGCTTCGCCCGCGAGGTCGCCGACCACGTCTATTTCACCGATGGCGGCGTCATCGTCGAGCATGCGCCGCCGGCCGAATTCTTCGGCGCACCGCGCGAGACACGCACGCGCGCCTTCCTCGAACAGGTGCTCTGACACGCCACGCCGCACCAGCCGGGCCGAACCTAAACCGGTATCGATCCGGGACCGAACAGCGTCATTCGCAAGGGTGATCCATGAACATCCCGGCCTCAGACCCCAAATCCGTCACCGGCAAGCCCCCGCCGATCGACGAGACGGTCGACGTGCTCGTCGTCGGCGGCGGACCGGCCGGGCTCGAAGCCGCGATCGGAGCCGCGGCACGCGGGCTCGGCGTCCTGCTGGTCGACGAGAACCCGGTTCCGCTGACGACGATGGGCGACGACGTGCCGCTGCATTTCGGGCAGGGCATGGCGGCGAACGCTCGCAACCGCAACGCCATGATGGAGGCCTTCATCGCCTCCGAGCCACGGATCGAGGAGGCTTTCGAAGCAGGTGTCGACGTCCGCCTCGGCACCGCCTGCTGGGGGCTCTACGCGAACGGGCCGTCGCTCGGCTGGATGCCCGGCCTCGTCGCAGGCCTCGCCGACGCAGAGCGCAACGTCCTGGTGCAGGCCCGGCACGTCATCCTCGCCTGCGGGCGGCGCGACATGGGCCTCGGCTTTCCCGGCTGGGAGAAGCCGGGGGTGATGGGCGCCACCGCCGCGCTCAATCTGGCGACGCGCTACGGCGCTTTCGGCCCGCGCAAGGTGATCGTTCTCGGCTCGAACACCGAAGCACTGGCCACCGCGATCGCCCTGCGCGAGGCAGGCGTCACGATCGCAGCGATCGTCGAGCAGGCGCCCGAACCGGTGGGCGACGCAGACCTGCTGGCCAGCCTGCGCCAAAGCGGCACAGACATCCTGACCGGCCATGTCGTGCGCGAGGCGACGGGCCGCGACGCGGTCGAGGCGGCAATGGTCGCAAGACTGGATGAAGCCGGCCGGCCGGCCGGCGAGGAGCGCGGCATCGCCTGCGACGGCATCGTGCTCGCGGTCGGCACCACGCCGGTCGTGGATCTGCTCGATGCGGCCGGCGGCAAGGTATCGTTCCAGGCCGAACGTGGCGGCTATGCGCCCGTGCTCGATGCCGATCAACGCGCCGGCATCGCCAATGTCCATGCGGTCGGCGACTGCGCCGGGATCTGGCCGGCCAAGACCCGCGACCGCACGATCGCCGAGGCGGAAGCCGCACGAGCCGTCGCGGCGCTGGACAACGTTGCGACCGCAGGGATGGCCGCCCCGCCTCCGGCACCTACCTATGACATCGGCGACTATCGCCTGGCCTGGGTTCGGGCGAGCGTGATCGAAGCCCGCGCCGAATTCCATGTCTGCCAATGCGAGGAGGTGACGGCCCGCGAGATCCTCGAGGTTCGCCCGCCGCGCTATCTCGACTGGCGGGACGAGCGCCGCAACGATCGCTCACTGTCGGCTCTGCTCGGCGAAGGCCCACCCAATCCCGACCAGATCAAGCGCCTGACGCGGGCCGGCATGGGGCCCTGCCAGGGACGCCGCTGCCGCGAGCAGGTCGCAGGCCTGCTGGCGCTGGGCGCAGCGCAGCCGCTTTCGGCGGTTCCTCTCGCCGGCTATCGCGCCCCGGTCCGGCCCATGCCGCTGGCGATGACGGCGCATGTGCCGGAGGCACCCCAACAGGCCGAGCATTGGGACACCTGGTTCGGCATGCACGCGCAATGGGT
>JAEWKP010000323.1 GCA_023393655.1 Pseudomonadota bacterium
CCGCAAGCGGGAAAGCTGACGCGCCGCTTCCCGCGGGGGATGCCGTGAAACTCGCTCGTCTTCTTCTTGCTGTCGCGGCCGTCGTCGTCGCCGGTGGCACCTACTGGTTCCTGACCAGGCCGAATGCGGTCGTGACCGTCTCGCCCAAGCGCGGCGACGCGGCCGAGATCGTCTATGCCACCGGCACGGTGGAGCCGCGCATCTGGGCGTAGGTGACGGCGCTGGTGCGCGAGCGCATCGTCAAGCGCTGCGATTGCGAGGGCCAACGGGTCGAGCAGGGGCAGATTCTCGCCCGGCTCGACAGCGCTCAGGCCGAGGCGACCCTGGCCGAACTCAAGGCCCGGCAAAAGCTCGCCACTGCCGAGCATGATCGGCTGGTGGTGCTGGTCGAGCGCAATGTGATGAGCCAGCAGGCGCTTGATCGTGCCCGCAGCGAGATGGGACAGGCCTCGGCGCTGATCGCCGGGCAGGCCGCGCGCCTCGAGAACTACGTCCTGCGCGCCCCGATGCGCGGCACCGTGCTGCGCCGCGACGGCGAGGTCGGCGAGATCGCCGAACCCGGCAGCGTGCTGTTCTGGATCGGCGAGGCAAAGCCGCTGCGTGTCATCGCCGAGGTTAACGAGGAGGACATTCCGCAGGTCAAGCCAGGCCAGCGCGCCTTGATCCGGGCCGATGCCTTTCCGGGGCAGGCGCTGGAGGCGACCGTCGACAGCATCACGCCCAAGGGCGACCCCGTGGCGAAGACCTATCGGGTCTATCTGGCGTTGCCGGAGAATACGCCGCTGCTGATCGGCATGACGGTCGAGCTCAACATCATCGCGCGGGTGGCGAAGGAGGCGTTGCTGCTGCCGGTCGCCGCCGTGCAGGGCAATGCCGTCTTCATCGTCGAGGGCGATCGCGCCCATCGCCGCGAGCTTGCGATCGGCATCCGCGGCACCGGCGATGTCGAGGTCCTCTCGGGATTGCCCGAACAGGCCCGCGTCATCACGCCCTTTCCGGACAAGCTGGCGGATGGCGCCCGTGTCGCGGCGCCTGAGGGCTGAGCCGTGCGCCTGATCCTCGCCCTGGCACTGACGCATATCCGTGGCCGCGGCCGGCAGACCCTGGTCGCGATCATCGGCGTCGCGCTCGGCGTCGGCTTCTCGATCGCGATGGCCGCGCTGATGCAGGGCGGCGAGGATGATTTCGTCGCGAGGCTGGTCGACACCATGCCGCATGTCGACATCACCGACGAATACCGCAGTGCCCGCCACCAACCGGCGCAGGACGCCTTCGCCGCGGTCCAGATTGCCGGCCTGCGGCCGAAGGACGACCGGCGCGGCATTCTCAACCCGACCGAGGCGGTCGCCATGCTCAGAGCATGGGTGCCGGGACGGCTGGCGCTCAGCCTGAAGACGCAAGGGGTGGTGCGCTATTCCGGACGCGATGTCGGCATCGCCATTATCGGGATCGAGCCGCAGGCCGAGATGCAGGTCTCCTCGCTCGCCAAGGATTTCCGCCAGGGCAGCTTCACCTCGCTGATCGCGGGAGGCAACAACATCGTCGTCGGCGATCGGTTGGCGCAGCGCCTCGGCGCCGCGCTCGGCACCACGGTGACAGTCATCTCCTCGACTGGCCAGAGCCGCGCCTTCAAGATCGTCGGCCTGTTCCACACCGGCACCACCGCCCGCGACGAGGGCGAGGGCTATGTCCTGCTCAAGAACGCCCAGATCCTGAGCGAACGCCCGAACGCGATCAACGAGATCAGATTGAAGCTCGACAATCCCAATGTCGCGCCGCAGGTGGCGCGGCGGGCGGAAGCGCAGCTCGGCTACAAGGCGGTCGCCTGGCAGGAGGCGAACGAGTCGCTGCTCGAAGCCTTCGTGATCCGCAATGTCATCATGTACACCGTGGTCGGCGCGATCCTGCTCGTTGCCGGCTTCGGCATCTTCAACATCATCTCGACCATCACCCATGAGAAGGCGCGCGACATCGCCATTCTGAAGTCGCTCGGCTTCACGGAGACCGATATGCGCCGCCTCTTCCTGCTGGAGGGCCTGGCGCTTGGCGCAGCCGGCTCGCTGGCGGGCTGGGCGGTCGGCTTCGGCCTCTGCGTTGCGCTCTCCCTGATCCGGTTCGAATTGTCCGGAGCCGCGGTGGCGCAGGAAATCACCCGCCTGCCGCTGGCCTGGAGCATCTGGCACTATCTGATTGCCGCCGGTTTCGCTTTGGTCTCGGCCGGCATCGCCGGATACCTGCCGGCGCGACAGGCGGCCCGGCTCAACCCGGTCGACATTATCCGGGGCGCGACATGAGCCCGCTGATCGAAACCAGGGGGCTCACCCGCGTGCTCCCGGCGGCCGTGCCGGTGACGCTGGTCGAGGATATCGGACTGGCGATCGGCGCGGGCGAGTTCGTCGCGATCACAGGCCCTTCCGGCTCAGGCAAGTCCTCGCTGCTTTATCTGCTTGGACTGCTCGACAGGCCGACCCGCGGCTCGCTCGTGATCGAGGGCCGCGATACCGAAGGGCTCAGCGAGCGAACCCGCGCCGGCATCCGGTTGGCGACGCTCGGCTTCGTCTTTCAATTCCATTTCCTGCTGCCGGAGTTCACCGTGCGCGAGAATGTCGAGATCCCGATGCGCCGGCTCGGCAAGCTCGGCGCTGCCGCGATGCGCGAGCGCTCGACGGAACTCCTCGACGCGTTCGGCCTCGCCGATCACCTCGACAAGCGGCCTGACCAGCTCTCGGGCGGCCAGCGCCAACGTGTCGCCGTGGCCCGCGCGCTCGCCAACGACCCACCGCTCATCCTGGCGGACGAGCCTACAGGCAGCCTCGACAGCAAGAATTCCGAGCAGGTCTTCGCGATTCTCAACGCTCTGGTGCGCGAGCGTGGCAAGACCGTCGTCGCCGTCACTCATGATGTCGAGATGGCGGCCAAGGCGAGCCGTCGCATTCATCTTGTCGACGGGCGGCTGTGCAAGAGCTGAGGTCCGACCCGGACGCTATCGCATGGTGGCTCTCTTCGCACGCACCTTCACGGCATGTGCCGAAAGCCCGTGATACGTATGTCTGGGAGCCCGAGGCACTTCTCATGCAAAATTTGCATGTAGCGCTGTCCTGATCCCTGCCTTTGCATTGGACGGCCGAACGCTGCCGGCGCTAGAAATACCTGAGAACAACAAGGTGGTCCTCTCGATGAATCTTGCCCGCTTTCCCCGCGTCTCGCTCGCCCATTTGCCCACTCCGCTGGAGCGTCTCGACAACCTGACGCGGGTGCTCAATGGCCCGGAGATCTGGATCAAGCGTGACGATTGCACGGGCCTCTCCACCGGCGGCAACAAAACCCGCAAACTCGAATACCTGATGGCTGCGGCGCAGGCCGAGGGTGCCGATACCGTCATTACCCAGGGTGCGACCCAGTCCAACCACGCGCGCCAGACGGCTGCTGCTGCAGCCCGGCTCGGCATGGCCTGCCATGTGTTGCTGGAGGACCGCACCGGCAAGACCGATTTCGACTATACGCAGAACGCCAACGTGCTGCTCGACGTTCTCCACGGCGCCGTCATCGAGCGCTGCGGGCCGAATCCGGACATGAACGGAGAGCTGGCGAAGCTCGGCGACAAGCTAACCGCGTCGGGCCGCAAGGTCTATGCCATTCCCGGCGGGGGGTCCAATCCGACCGGTGCGCTCGGCTATGTCAACGCGGCGCTGGAACTGGTGATGCAGGCCAACACGGCCAGCCTCAAGATCGACCACCTCGTCCACGCGACGGGAAGCGCCGGCACGCAGGCCGGTCTGGTCACCGGGCTCGCCGGCGTCCACAGCGACATCAAGCTGCTCGGCATCGGCGTGCGGGCGCCGAAGGACAAGCAGGAGGACAATGTCTTCAAGCTGGCCCGCGCCACGGCGCAGCTTCTCGGTATGCCCGATGCCGTCAAGCGCGAGCATGTCGTGGCGAATTGCGACTATGTCGGCGAGGGCTACGGCCTCCCGGCGCCGAGCACGATCGAGGCGATCCGCATGCTGGCCGAGCTCGACGCCATCCTGCTCGACCCGGTCTATTCCGGAAAGGGCATGGCCGGATTGATCGATCTCGTCCGGAACGGGCACTTCCGCAAGGGCGAGACGGTCGTCTTCCTTCATACCGGCGGCCAGATCGGCCTCACCGCCTATCCGCGGGAATTCCTGACCAATGGCTGAGGCGCCCCGGCCGGCGCTACGGCCCGTCGTGGGTATTCTCGGCGGGATGGGGCCTGAAGCGACGGTGGACCTGATGCGGCGCGTCATCGCGGCGACGCCCGCCCAGGATGACGCCGACCATATCCGCATGCTCGTCGACAACAATCCGGCGGTGCCCTCGCGCATCGCCGCGCTGATCGAAGGAACCGGGCCGAGCCCGCTCCCGGAGCTGGTTCGCATGGCCAAGGGGCTGGCCGCCGGCGGCGCGACGATGCTCGCAATGCCGTGCAACACCGCGCATTACTACGCTGGCGGCATTGTCGAGGCCGTGCCTCTGCCGTTCCTCAACATGATCGCACTGACGGTGGAGCGCATTGCCGCGATGGTCCCGGCTGGGACGCAGGTCGGCCTGCTTGCCTCGACCGCCGTCTTCAAGATCGGCCTCTATGAGCAAGCCTTCGCCGATCGCGGTCTGCCGATCCTTGCGCCCGAGCGTCAGGACGACGTCATGGCGTTGATACGCGCGGTCAAGACCGGCGACACCGGGGCTGTCCGGCGCGGCGCACTTGCGGCTATCGCGGAGCAGCTCGTGCAAGGCGGTGCGGGGATCATCCTCGTCGCCTGCACGGAACTGTCGATCATGGCTGACGCCATCGCCGGAACGGTGCCCGTGCTCGATGCGCTGGACGTGCTTGCCGAAGAAATCGTCGCCCAGGCGAAGGGGCGATAGCCGCGGCGTTCGTCTATCGCTCCGCGCCCCGCCGGTCGATCAGCGCCTGCAGGTCGACGGAGCGCAAGCGATCCAGCACGCTTGGCGTCAGCGCGTTCGAATTCTGAGGACAGGCATAGATCGCCACGCCCATCGGGTGAAACAGCGTCGCTTCGTCGATCTGGACGATCTGCCGCCTTTCCAGGTCGTCGAGCACGAGGCTGCGCGGCAGCCAGGCGAAGCCCAGCCCTGCCAGCAGCATCTCGCGCAGCGCGCTGCTGAGCGAATTCACGCAGATCGTCTCGCAGCGATAGCGCTGGATCAGCCGCGGCATGACCTCCTGCCAAATGACCTCGCCGAAGAAGCTGCGCTGGGGGTAGGTCAGGAGCGGCATGACCTGCCCTTCGCCCGGCGCCAGGGCGGCCGGGCCGACCAGTATCATGTCGTCCTGCGCGCCTGCGACGCGCATGGCGGTCGTCGAGCCGATCGGCTCGATCGATGGGCTGAGCTCGTAGCAGATCATCAGGTCGACCTCGCCGCGGATCGCCATTTCAACGCATTCGGCCCGGTTGGCGCAATTCAGGTGATAGGCCGGCTGATAGCCCTGCTGCCGCAGGATCTCGACGAAACGCGGGAAGATCGAGAATGCCAGGGAATGCTGAATAGCGACCGTCAGGCGTGAACTCCGCGTCTGCTCGCCGCGCAACTGGCTGCGCAGTTCATAGAGCTGGTTGAGGGTGCGCTGGAAATCGCCGTAGTTTTCCGTCGCGACGGGGGTGAAGCGGTGTGGCCTCACGCTTCTGTCGATCAAGGTCACGCCGAGCCAATCTTCGAGCGACTGGATGCGTCGCGAGAATGCCGACTGGCTGATGTTGCGGCGCTCGGCGGCGGCGGTGAAGCTGCCGAGCTCGCGCAGCGCCAGGAAATCCTCCAACCACCCCAGCTCCATCGCCAAGCTCCTGTATGCGTTTTGCGCATTGTATACGCCGTTCTTTGAATTGGGTCCGGCACTGTTTTCCGGGTGGCATCGGTGCGACGAAACCGCGAAGCCAACGCGCATCCCCCGGCCGGTCGGGGCTGCTCGTGATCGATGCTGCGATGCCGAAGGCTTCCGGCCTCGCTCAGGCGCGCTTGTCCGCCGCTAACGATAGCCGGCAACCTGCGTCACGCCGATCGGGCGGATCGCATTTGCACTTGTGCTGCCTGGACATCCTATGCCCTCTTCGGGGGCACGCCCGATCGTATCGTAAGCCCGGGATCAAATCGTGCGGAGTCCGATCTCCCACCGCTCCGCGACCCGTATCGACCACGCCAGCCTGGCAAGGAGAGATGATGACACCGAGAGCCGGCACCCCTCGCAACATGAAGCGCTTTCCCCTCTCCGCATTGGCTTGCGGTCTCCTGCCCCTGGTGCTCGCGGGCTGCGGCGGCGGCGCGAGCATGTCGTCGTCGGACGCGCCAGCGGCGCGGGCGCCCGCCCCGGCTGGGGTCTCGCGCGATGCCCTGGTCGGGCGCTGGGGCATAGCCTCCTTCCATACGGAGAAGGACCGCAAGCGGACCGAGGCGGAGGCGCGGGCGCAATGCAAGCAGCCCTACACGATCACGAAAGGCCCCGGCGACGGCGTGATGATGCATGTCGCCGACGATCCGAAGCCTTATGAGCTTCGGTTGAAGGCCGGCTCCGGCGGCAAGACCTATATCGGCTTCGAGGCCCCGGCCGGCGACCCGCAGGATCGCGAACTGCTCTCGGTGAAGCCGAAGGAACTGGTGATGCGCTTCGTCGATCCCGATGCGCATGCGCGCTACGGTACCTTCATCTACAGCCGGTGCGGCTGAGCGGAGGCGATGAGATGAGCATCACCATCCACACCGCCCTGCGCGGCCTGCGCGTGTCCGGCTTCGGGCTGGCGTCGCTTCTCGCCCTCTCGGGCGCCACGCCGGCGCAACCGCGTCCACCGGCGTCGGTCCAGGAGACGATGGAGATCGGGGACGAACCGGGCCGTGTCTCGACCGAGGAAGCCACCATCACCGATGGGCCCTATGCCCGCCAGATGGTGCTGTTCCGCTCGAACGAGCCGCCGGGCACCGTCGTGATCCATTCGGCGGAGCGCTTTCTCTATGTGGTGCAGGGCAATGGCCGCGCCCTGCGCTACGGCATCGGCGTCGGGCGCGAGGGCTTCACCTGGTCCGGCCAGGTCAAGGTCAGCCGCAAGGCCGAGTGGCCGGACTGGCGTCCGCCGCCGGAAATGCTGCAGCGCCAGCCCTATCTGCCGCGGTTCATGGCCGGCGGACCCGGAAACCCGATGGGTGCGCGCGCGCTCTATCTGGGCTCGACGGTCTTCCGCATCCACGGCACCAACCAGCCGGAGACGATCGGCCAGGCGATCTCGTCCGGCTGTTTCCGCCTGGCCAACGGCGACATCGCCGATCTCTACGACCGCGTCCCGGTCGGGACCAAGGTCGTCATCCGCCACAAGGCGACGCTGTGACCGACCCCGCCTCCTCCGAATTGAAGAAGGAACGGACAGACATGTCTAAGACGTCCTGGATTCGCCGCAGCGGTCTCGGTTTCGCTGCCCTCGCGGGCTTCGTCCTGCCGGCCGCAGCCGGCACGCTCGACACGGTGAAGCAGCGCGGTGCGCTGCAATGCGGTGTCAGCGAGGGGGTGACCGGCTTCTCGGAGAAGGATGCCCAGGGCAACTGGCGCGGCTTCGATGTCGACTTCTGCCGTGCCGTCGCGGCCGTCGTGCTCGGCGACGCGGACAAGGTCGCCTTCACGCCGCTGTCGGCGAGCCAGCGCTTCGAGGCGCTGAAGGGCGGCAAGGTCGATCTGCTGGCGCGCAACTCGACCTGGACTCTCGGTCGCGAGGCCGAGCTGGGCCTGGCCTTCGCCGGCATTACCTATCACGACGGCCAGGGCTTCCTGGCGAAGCGCGCGCTCAAGGTCGATACGGCGTTGTCGCTCGACAAGGCGAAGATCTGCGTCGAGGCCGGCACCACGACGCAGCTCAATCTCGCCGATTTCTTCAGGGCCAATTCCATGACCTACGAGGAAAAGGTCTATCCGAGCGGTGCGGAAGCCTTCGCCGCCTTCGAGGGCGGACAGTGCGACGTGCTGACCCGCGACCAGTCGGCGCTGCACGGCGAGCGGCTCAGGCTCGCCAAACCGGCCGGGGCGATCGTGCTGCCGGACGTGATCTGGAAGGAGCCGCTGGGGCCGGTCGTGCGCAGCGACGACTTCCCCTGGTTCACGCTGGTGAAATGGGTGAATTTCGCGCTGGTCAATGCCGAGGAGCTCGGGATCTCCGGTGCAAATCTCGACGAAGCCCTGAAATCCACGAAGCCGGACGTGCGGCGCTTCACCGGAGCGGAGGGCGGTTTCGGCAAGGCGCTTGGCCTCGATGCGGACTGGGCGATCCGCGCCGTCAAGGCGGGCGGAAACTATGCCGAGATCTACGAACGCAACCTCGGGACCGGCTCGAAGCTCGGCATCCCACGCGGCCTCAACCAGCTCTGGAGCATGGGCGGCGTCCTCTACGCACCGCCGCTAAGATAGGGCGCAGGCGCCGCAGCCATCGGGAACTCTTCCTGTTTTGCAAGGCTGCGGCGCCATGCGACGCGGGCTGCGGGCAGGCCTCGCCAATTCCTGCGAGGCCGCGCGATCGCCGCTGCGGGGCCAGCGCCGCTTCTCCATCCCCACATCTCGATGCAGGACAATACCTGCACAGCCGACGGCGATGACGACAGCCGGCGGCTTCGTCTTTCCGAATTTCTGCCTAAATTGACATCAATGCAGTTCAATCAACCGGTTTTGCTCAACAAATAATCAAATATCGGATCTTCAATGCGACTTGCGCCGTGCCCCCGGCTCTCGCTCGCCCATTGCGCTCTGTCAAAAAGGGCTGCCGCATCGGCAGGAACGGGCTTCGCAGCAGGTTGGCACATCACTTGCGAAGCTTCGGCTCACGGGTCGTTGGGCCCGTCGGCGTCGAGGGGGCGCCGCCAGCAATCCTTCGGGGAGATGGCCGTGAACAGCAACCGTCGCGAATTCCTCGGCACCGCTCTGGCCGGTGCCGCTTTCCTCGGATCGTCCTGGCTGCCGGCGGCGGCGCAGCAGGACACTATCAAGGTCGGCATCCTTCACTCGCTCTCGGGCACCATGGCGATCTCCGAGACGACGCTGAAGGACGTCATGCTCATGCTGATCGAGGAGCAGAACAAGAAGGGCGGTCTGCTCGGCAAGAAGCTCGAAGCCGTCGTCGTCGATCCCGCCTCGAACTGGCCGCTCTTCGCCGAGAAGGCGCGCGAGCTGATCACCAAGGACAAGGTCGCGGCCACCTTCGGCTGCTGGACCTCCGTCTCGCGCAAGTCGGTGCTGCCAGTCTTCAAGGAGCTCAACAACATCCTGTTCTACCCCGTCCAGTACGAGGGCGAGGAGAGCGAGCGCAACGTGTTCTATACGGGCGCCGCGCCGAACCAGCAGGCGATCCCGGCCGTCGACTATCTCGCCAAGGAGGAGAAGGTCGAGCGTTGGGTGCTCGCCGGAACCGACTATGTCTACCCGCGCACGACCAACAAGATTCTGGAGGCCTACCTTCTCGCCAAGGGCGTGAAGAAGGAGGACATCCTGATCAACTACACGCC
>JAEWKP010000411.1 GCA_023393655.1 Pseudomonadota bacterium
GCCGGTGCCCGCGCCGCAAGGACGCGCCCGAGCCTCAGCGCCTCCTCGCAGAGCTCCGGGCGCACCCAGTTCTCGCCCGACGTCGCCGCATAACCTTCGTTGAAGATCAGGTAGACGACCGCGAGCACCGAAGCGAGGCGCTCACCGAGCTCAGGGCCTGAGGGCACCTCATAGGGCACCTTGGCCTCGCTCAATGTCTTCTTGGCCCGCACGATGCGCTGCGCCATCGTCGGCTCAGGCACCAGGAAGGCGCGCGCGATCTCGTCGGTCGTGAGTCCTCCGAGCAGCCTGAGCGTCAGCGCGATCCGCGCTTCCTTGGGCAGCACCGGATGGCAGGCGGTGAAGATCAGGCGCAGCAGGTCGTCGCCGACTTCGTCATCGAGCACCTCGTCGAGATCCGGCATCGCCGGCCCTTCATTGTCGATATCGCGGCCGATCTCGTCCTGCTTGCGCCGGGCCATGATCTCATGGCGGGCGGCGTCCGCGGCGCGATGCTTGGCGACCTGCATCAGCCAGGCCGCCGGATTGCGCGGCACGCCCTCTTCCGGCCATTGCTTCAGTGCGGCGACCAGTGCGTCCTGCGCCAGCTCCTCCGCGCGGCCGACATCGCGGGTCAGGCGCGCCAGCCCCGCGATCAGCCGGGGCGACTCCATGCGCCAGACGGTCTCGATGGTGCGGTGTGTATAGCTGCCCGACATGGGAAGCGATACACACCATCAGCGCATCGGCTGGCAAGCAGCTCGGATGAGATGCCGATGGTTCAGCCCTGTCCGCCGGCCTCGACCTTGAGCCGATCCCAGGCCGCCGCGGCCTCCGGCGTGACGATCTCCCCGAAATCCGCGAGTTCGTAATGCGGCCGGATCTCGATCTCGGACGGGCCGGGCATCGGGTTGGGGCAGCGCTTGACCCAGGCGATCGCCTCCTCGAGCGAGGCGCATTCCCAGAGCCAGTAGCCGGCGACGAGTTCCTTGGTCTCGGCGAAGGGGCCGTCGACGACGGAGCGCTTGGCGCCGTCGAACTGCACGCGCACGCCCTTCGAGCTCGGCTGCAGCCCGTCGCCGCCCTTCATGATGCCGGCTTTCACCAGCTCCTCGTTATAGGCCATCATCGCATCGAGCAGTTCGCGGGTCGGCGGAGCGCCGGCTTCGCTGTCCTTGGTCGCCTTGACCATCACCATGAAGCGCATCGGTTTTCTCCTCTGAGCGGAAGCGCCGGAGCCTGGCCGCGCGCCTTCCGGGGGATTGGTTTCGAGAGTTGATCGCTCAGCCGGCGAGCTTCGCGGTACCGGCCTGGATGCGCTCTTCCTGCGCGCGCAGTTCCGGCGTCAGCACCTCGCCGAAATCCTCCATCTCGAAGATGCGGCGCAGCTCGATCTCGGTACCGCCGTCGAAGGGCGCGCGCTTGAGCCACTCGACCGCCTCGTCGAAGGACTTCACCTGCCAGATCCAGAAGCCGCAGAGCAGCTCCTTGGCCTCGGCGAAGGGACCATCCGTGATCGACCGCTCGCTGCCCGAGAAGCGCATGCGGATGCCTTTCGAACTCGGATGCAGGCCATCGCCGGCCAGCATGATCCCGGCCTTCACCAGCTCCTCGTTATAGGCCCCCATCTTGGTGAGGATGTCCCCGCTCGGCATGATGCCGGCTTCGCTGTCCTTGTCCGCCTTGACCAGAACCATCACACGCATCGATCGTCTCCTTGGTTGGGAGAACCCGGGCGTTCCGGCACGCCACCGGAACCCGTTCTCTGCTGGCACGTCGAACGGGCACGGCCCGAATCGACACGGGCCGCGAATCTTTTTCAAATATTTTTCGCGCGGCCTCAGGCGCCGCGCGGCAGGGCCTCCAGGAAGCGGGCCGGCTCGCCCCGCGAGGGGTTCGTCAACTCGCCCTCCCACATCACCTTGAGCCCGCGCACGAAAGTGCCGACCGGCCAGCCGGTGACGGTGACGCCGTCATAGGGCGTCCAGCCGCATTTCGAGGCGCTCCACTCCTTGGTGATCGTCTCGCGGCGCTTCAGGTCGACGATTGTGAAATCGGCATCATAGCCGACCGCGATCCGGCCCTTGCCCTCCAGCCCGAAAATGCGCTGCGGCCCGGCGCTGCTGAGATCGACAAAGCGTTCCAGAGTCAGCCTGCCGGCATTCACATGGTCGAGCATGATCGGCACCAGCGTCTGCACGCCCGGCATGCCGGAATGGCTCGCCGGATAGGGGTGGTGCTTCTCCTCATGGGTATGGGGGGCATGGTCGGAGCCGAGCACGTCGACAATGCCCTGCTCGACGCCCCCCCAGATGCGCTGGCGATGGCTGCCGTCGCGGATCGGCGGGTTCATCTGGGCGTAGGTGCCGAGGCGCTCGTAGCAATCCGGCGCGACCAGCGTCAGGTGGTTCGGCAGCACCTCGACGGTCGCGACATCCTTATGGTCCTTCAGGAAGACCATCTCCTCACCGGTCGAGATATGCAGGATATGGACGCGCGCGCCGGTCTCGCGCGCGATCCGCACCAGCCGCTTCGTGCAAGTCAGCGCCACCTCGGGCGAGCGCCAGACCGGATGGCTCGACGGATCACCCTCGACGCGCAGCGGCATGCGCTCGCGCAGCATCATCTCGTCTTCGGAATGGAAGGCGGCACGGCGGCGCGTTCGTTTCAGGATCTCGGCGCCGCCCCGGTCGTCCTCGACCAGCAGGTCGCCGGTGGAGGAGCCCATGAACACCTTGATGCCGGCCGCGCCCGGCAGCCGCTCCAGCTCGGGCACGTCGTTGGCGTTCTCATGCGTGCCGCCGACCCAGAAGGCGAAGTCGCAATGCATCCGATGGCGCCCGCGCCTGATCTTGTCGGCCAGCGCCTCCGGCGTCGTCGTCTGCGGAATGGTGTTCGGCATCTCGAAGACACAGGTGACGCCGCCGAGCGCGGCGGAGCGCGAACCGCTCTCCAGGTCCTCCTTGTGGTCGAGGCCGGGCTCGCGGAAATGCACCTGCGAGTCGATCACGCCCGGCAGGATATGCAGACCGGTGCAATCGACGGTCTCACCGGCCGAAGCCTGGCTGAGATCGCCCAGCGCCATGATCTTGCCGCCGATGACGCCGACATCGCGCGCGACGCGACCGTCCTGGTTCACCACCGTGCCGCCCTTGAGGATCACATCGTAGGTCTGGGGCATGACAGGTCTCCGAAAGGTTGAGCAACGACGGGATGCAGCCTACCTATCGGCCAACGCGCCGTCCCGAAAGCCCAAACAGTTTTCGGGTGGCGCCAACGTCTCCTTTTCGGCTGTCGCAACTTCGACCCGAAACCAGAACTGGAACGGCCTTATGTCCGCCACCCGATTGATCGATCGCGGCGTCATCCGCGTCAGCGGCGACGACGCGCGCGATTTCCTGCAGAACCTCGTGACCAACGATCTCGATCCGGTTGTGCCCGGACAGGCCGGCTACGGCGCGCTGCTGACGCCGCAAGGCAAGATGATCTGCGATTTCTTCATCCTCGCGCTGGCGCCGGAGGATGGCGGCGGCTTCCTGCTCGACACACCCCTGCTCCAGACAGCCGATCTGATGAAACGCCTGAAGCTCTACAAGCTGCGCGCCAAGGTGTCGCTGGAAGACCTCACCGAGAAGAGCGCCGTGCTCGCCTCGACGGATGGCGCTCCCCTGCCCGCCGATGCCGGCTT
>JAEWKP010000334.1 GCA_023393655.1 Pseudomonadota bacterium
ACATCGTCCGCATCGAAACCGATCCGCGCCGCAGCCGCGTCGTCATCTATAACGGCGTCGTCTATGTCGGCGGCATGACCGCCGCCGATCGCAGCCCGGACATCAAGGGGCAGACCCGGCAGACGCTCGAAAAGATCGAGCAGTTCCTCGCCAGGGCGGGCACCGACAAGAGCCGCGTCCTGACCGCGCAGATCTGGATCAAGGACCTCGCGCGCGATTTCGAAGGCATGAACGAGATCTGGAATGCCTGGACCGCACCGAACGCCGCGCCGACCCGCGCGACGGCCCAATGCGAGATGGGCGCGCCGGACGTTCTCGTCGAGATCATCGTGACGGCCGCGGGCGGCCGGTAATCCCGCGGAGCAGGGCACAGGGGGCGGGCCATGAAGATCGCCGAATTGCGAACCTATGTGCTCGCGGATGCCAACAAGCACTACCTCTACGCGGCTCTCCGGACCGACCGGGGAATCGTCGGCTTCGGCGAGGCGACGCTCGACCATCGCTGGCCGTCTGTCGTCGCCGGTATCGAGGAGGGCTTTCGGACCATAGCGGGGCAAGACCCGACCGCCGTCGCGAAGCATTGGGCACGGCTCAAGGACAAGGTCTATTGGGGCGAGGGCGCCAGCAGCATGGCGGCGCTCGCCGCGATCGACCAGGCGCTGTGGGACATCACCGGCAAGGCTTACGGCCTGCCGGTGCACAAGCTCCTCGGCGGCGCCGTGCGGGATCGCGTCGGTGTCTACCTGAATCAGTGGTGGGCGGGATACCGATCGACGCAGGATCTGATCCGGAAGGCGCAGGACGCGGTTTCGCGCGGCGCCACCGCCCTGAAATGGTATCCGTTCGGGACCGCCGATCAGCTCCAGTATCGCGTCCGGCAGCACGACGTGCCGAAAGCGGTGGCGGAGGTGCGGGCGGTTCGCGACGCCGTCGGCCCGTCGATCGGGTTGATGGTCGATCTCTGGCGCCGGCTCGACTGGGCCTCGGCGGCGCAGTTCTGCTCCGGCGTCGCCGATTGCGACCTCGTCTTCGTCGAGGAGCCGACCGAGTTCCAGAGCGCGGACGCGCTGGCACGGCTGTCATCGGCCACGCGGACCCGCATCGCCTTCGGAGAACGGCTGCATTCCCGCCGGCAGTTCGCAGAGATCATCGAAAAGCAGGCCGTCGGGCTGGTGCAACCCTCGATCATCCGCGTTGGAGGGCTGTCCGAGGCCATCAAGATCGCAAACGCGGCCGAGACCTACAATATCGGCGTCGTGCCGCATAATCCGCACGGACCGGTCGCGATCGCCGCATCGGTTACGCTGGCGGCGCTGGTGACCAATTTCGTGATCCTCGAATCCTACGAGAACGACAATCCGCCCTCGCGCAGCCAGTTCGTCCGGCAGGGGCCGATGATCGTCGCAGACAGCTATCAGGTGCCGGAAGTGCCCGGGCTTGGCGTCGAGATCGACGAGATGGCGCTGGCAGGGCTGGCGATTGCGACGCGGGTGGTACACGCCTGAGGACGCGGCGAGGGACGGCTGCCTTCAGCGGCTTGTCGCAAACGGCCCCAGGCGGTTGGGATGAAAGCAAATCCCCGTTGGCAAAAGGCGGCTCGCGACCTGCTTGCATGCGACGGCCAGATCCCGGTCGGTTCCGGCTCGTTTGCCTCTCCGAAACGACTGTCAGGCAACTATGCTGTTCTGTTGTCCGGAGGTGGATGTGGAAACGTCGCTCTATTTGCCCGTCAAGCGCTTCCTCGAAGGGCTCGGCTACGCCGTGAAGGGCGAGATCGGGCATTGCGATCTCGTCGGGCTACGCGATGGCGATCCCTCTGTCGTGGTGATCGGCGAATTGAAGCTGAGCTTTAATCTCGAGCTCATCCTGCAAGGCGTGGACCGTCTCAGCCTCGGCGACGAGATCTGGCTCGCAGCCCAGCTCTCCGCCAGGGGCAAGGGGCGCGAAAGCGATCCGCGCTATCGCAACCTCTGCCGGCGCCTCGGCTTCGGACTGCTCGGCGTCTCCAAATCCGGACATGTCGATATCCTGGTGTCTCCGGTGGCGCCCACGCCGCGCAAGGACCCGCGCCGGCGCTCGCGGCTGGTGGAGGAGCACAAGCGCCGCCAGGGCGATCCGGCGGTCGGCGGCGGCACGCGCAGGCCGATCATGACCGCCTATCGCCAGCAGGCGCTGGCCTGTGCCGCGGCGATGGCCGGGGAGCCGAAGCGGCCGCGCGATCTCAAGCCCTCCTGCCCGGATGCCCAGAAGATCCTGCATCGCAACGTCTATGGCTGGTTCGAGCGGTCCGGGCGCGGCGTCTACGCGCTGACCGCGACTGGTCGCAGCGCGCTGGCGACATGGCAGGCTGAGCTCCCGGCGAGCCCGGAGGCGGCGGGGCTCGCGGCCTGAGCATAGCCATCCCCTTGCCACGGCTCCGCCTCAACGCGATCGTAGAGCCTCACGCGGTCGTTCGGATGGTCTGAAAGGGGTTGTGATGATGGCGCGGAAATGTCTGGCGGCTGGGGTGCTGTTATTGGCCGCCTTGACGCTGGCGGCCTGCCAGAGCGATGCGCAGCAGGCTCCGATGGGAACAGCGCCCGGCTTGCCCGGCGCGTGCAGCGAGGATGCGGCCGAGGCGTTGGCGGGCAAGGCCCGTGTCAGTGATGCCGAAGCCCAGCAGGCCACCGGCGCGACCATCGTGCGACAGATTCGTCCGGGGCAGGGCGTGACCATGGACTACCGCAAGGAGCGGGTGACCATCGAGACCGATCCGAAGACCGGCAGGATCATCCGCGCCTATTGCGGGTAGCCGCGCAGCGGGCCTTCGGAAGCTGCCGAAACAGTCGTCGTGATGCTAAACCCCTAAATGAAAAAACCGCCCGAAAGGGCGGTTTTTCAAAGCGAAATCAGATCGAGAGGCTTTGGCCTCACTTGATCTTGGTTTCCTTGAACTCGACGTGCTTGCGCGCGACGGGGTCGTACTTCTTCTTCGACATCTTCTCGGTCATCGTACGCGAGTTTTTCTTCGTCACGTAGAAGAAGCCGGTGTCGGCGGTCGAAAGCAGTTTGATCTTGATCGTCACGGCCTTGGCCATGGGTCTATCCTCGAGCCATGCGGGCCAGAGGCCCTCGGAAAAGAAAATGGCCGGGCGAACCCGGCAAACCGTCAGCGCGGGGAATGCCGCAAAGGCCCGGCGAAGTCAAGGAAGAATAGCTCTTCGGAGATCGCGGCCGTCTCAGAGCTCCTCGCGCACGAAGCTGCCGCGCTTCTCCCAGTAGAACGGGACCGGCAGATAGGGCGCGAAGCCGCCCTCGATGCGGGCCTCGACCTCCTGGATGATGACCTTGGTGATCGTCGGCAGGTCGAGTTCCTTGGCCTCGTCGAAATCGACCCAGACCAGGTCGACCAGCTCCGAATCGGGGCCGACGACGCCGTCGATCCGCTTGGCGACGGCGGAGGCGTCGATCGCGAAGAAGCGGGTGTCGAACCGTTTCGGCCGGCGCGGCGGCGTGATCGCGCGCGCGACGAAGGTGACGGCCGACAGGTCGGGGAAGACGCCCTGTGCCGCGAAATCGCTCCAGCTTCCGGCCGGCGCGGCGTCCGGCGCGCCGAACTCGTCGGAGCCGAAGAGCAGCCCGGTTTCCACGAAGGTCTCGCGGATGGCGGCGAGCGCCAGCGCCCGTGCCTTGCTGGCGCTGGGGCGCAGGCAGCGCTTGCCGAGCCGGTCCTCGCAGATCTGCGGCACCGCGCCGGTCGCGGCCATCAACCGGTCGCCGGCATCCACCCGTCCGCCGGGGAAGACGTATTTGCCCGGCATGAACTTGTGGCCCGCATGGCGCTTGCCCATCAGCACCTTGGGTCGCGCACCGCTGCGATCCAGGATCATCATGGTCGCGGCGTCCTTGGGACGCTGGTTGGCGGTGGTGCGCGCCCGCTCGGCCTGGGTCAGGGTGACGGTGTGGTCGGTCATGAGCGTGTTTCCGGGGAAGGCAGGGGCTGGCGCTCGGGCTGGTCGGGCTCGCCGCCGAAGCCGTGCATGCGCACGGCCCATTGCAGGCCGACGACGCCGCCCTTGACGGGCTGCATCATGGCGATGGAGAGGATCAGGGTCAGTGCCGGCCAGACGGTCATGTGCAGCCACATCGGCCAGTCGGCGAATTTCTCCGCCAGCAGCAGGCCGCCGACGATGATGTGGCCGACGATAGTGATGACGATATAGGGCGGCAGGTCGTCGGCGCGCTGATGATGCAAGTCCTCGCCACAGGCCTCGCAAGCGTCGACCGGCTTCAGGAAGGCACGGAACAGCCGGCCCTTCCCGCAATGCGGGCAGCGACCGTTCAAGCCGCGCACGATCGCCTGACGCCAGTCGCGCGCGTCGAGATGCGCCTCCGCGCTGTGAATCTGGACGCCCATCACCGCCTCTTGCCGGGCTTGCTCTTGCCGGATTGATTCTTGCCGGGTTTGGCCCGGCCCGGCTTGCCCTTCTTGCCGAAGCTCGCCGCCGGCCGGCTCGTCCCGAAGGGCACCGCTCCACCGCGCCGCCTGCCTCCACTGCCTGTGGCCACCTTCCGCCCGGGCGAGAGGATCTCGAAGCGCAGGGCGCCAGCGACGGGCGCAGCCTCGACCAGCTTGACATGGACACGGTCGCCGAGGCGCCAGCTCTCGCCGGTACGCTCGCCGATCAGGGCATGGGCCGCCTCGTCATAGCGATAATAGTCGCCGCCGAGCGTCGAGGCCGGGATGAAGCCGTCGGCGCCGGTGCCGTCGAGCTTCACGAAGAGGCCGGCCTTGTGAACCCCGCCGATCCGACCGTCGAAGCTCGCGCCAATCTGGCCGGCGAGGAAATGCGCGATCAATCGGTCGGTGGTCTCGCGCTCGGCCGCCATGGCGCGGCGCTCGGCCGCCGAGATGCGGGTCGCGACCTCGCGCAGGTCGGCGAGGGTGGTGCTCTTCGGCAGGCCGTCATCGCCAAGCTTAAGCGCCGTGATCAGGGCGCGGTGCACGATCAGGTCGGCAAAGCGCCGGATCGGCGAGGTGAAATGGGCGTAGCGGCGCAGGTTCAGGCCGAAATGCTCGTAATTCTCGGCGACATACTCGGCCTGGGCTTGGGTGCGCAGTACGACCTCGTTGATCAGCGTCTCGTTCTCCGAGCCCTTGATCATCGCCAGGATGCGGTTGAACAGCACCGGCCGCAGAGCCCCATCCTGCGGCAGCTTGATGCCGATCGAGGCCAGCACCTCGCCGAGCGCCCGCATCTTCTCCAGCGAGGGCTCGTCATGGCAGCGATAGATCAAGAGGCTGCCGGCCTTTTCCAGCGTCTCGGCCGCCGCGACATTGGCGAGGATCATGAATTCCTCGATCAGCCGGTGCGCCGCCAGCCGGTCCGGCACGATGACGCGATCGACAGAGCCGTCGGGCTTCAGGATCAGCTTGCGCTCGGGCAGGTCAAGTTCCAGCGGCTGGCGCTGGTCGCGGGCGCGGGCGGCGATGCCATAGGCCGCCCAGAGCGGCATCAGCACACTCTCGCGGATCGGCGCGGTCTTCTCGTCGGGATTGCCGTCGATGGCGGCCTGCGCCTGCTGGTAGGAGAGCTTTGCCGCCGAGCGCATCAGCACGCGGTGGAAGGAATGGCTCTTCTTCGAGCCGTCGGCCTTGAGCACGAGCCTGACGGCGAGCGCCGGCCGGTCCTCATGCTCGCGCAAAGAACAGAGGTCGTTCGAGATCCGCTCCGGCAGCATCGGCACGACGCGGTCGGGGAAATAGACGGAGTTGCCGCGCTCCAGCGCCTCGCGGTCGAGCGCCGAGTGCGGCGTCACATAGGCCGCGACATCGGCGATGGCGACAGTGACGACGAAGCCGCCGGGGTTGTCCGGGTTGCCGTCCGGCACGGCATGGACCGCGTCGTCATGGTCCTTCGCGTCGG
>JAEWKP010000471.1 GCA_023393655.1 Pseudomonadota bacterium
ACACCGCCCCCCGGCGCCCGGCGGCGGGGGGCCCCCCCGCCACGGCTGGATCGCACAGACATGAATCGCCTTGCCTCGTGGGCCGTGCTGGCCATCACCATCGTCGGCGTGCTGGTCGTCGCCGCCCTGATCCTCGTCACGGGTCTTGGCGCCATCGGCCGCTACCTGCACCTGTCCGGCATCACCTGGTCCTTCGAGATGGTCGGCATCCTCTTCCTGTGGACCACAGCCATCGGCACCGTCCTTTCGGAAGTCGCCGGCGAGAACGTCTCGATCGACGGCAACACATCGACCAGCGGACGCAACCGCTGGTTCCGGATCTACCACAATCTCATCCTGCTTTCGGTCGCCGCGGCGATGCTCTGGAGCGGCAAGGCCATGCTGGCGCGCTCCGCCTTCGTGCCGACGCCCGTCATGCGCATGCCCAGCTGGGGCGCGCATGGGATCATCGTCTTCATGGGGGCGGTCCTCGCCGTCATCGCCGTCGTCCGCATCCTGCACGCGCTCAGGGAACGCAAGGCTCCATGACACTTCTCGTTCTCTTCGGCATCTTCGCCATCACGCTTTACACCGGCGTTCCCGTCGCCTGGGCGATCGCCTTCTCGACGCTCGCCGTCATCTTCTCCGGCCTCGTTCCGGTGCCGCCCGCATGGTTTGCCCAGCAGGTCTATATCGGCGCCGACAGCATTTCGCTCGCCTCGATCCCCCTCTTCCTGGTCGCCGGCGGCATCATGAACGAAGGCGGCCTCACGCGCCGCATCATCGATCTTGCCAACGATCTCTTCGGCTGGGTGCGGGGCGGGCTCGGCGTCGTCAATGTCGCGACCTGCATGATCTATGGCGGCATCACCGGCTCGGCGACCGCGGATACCGGCGCCGTCGGCGCGATCATGATCCCCGCCATGGCGGAAAAGGGCTATCCGCGCGATTTCTCCGCCGCCGTCACCGCCGCGGCCGGCACGCTCGGCATCATCCTGCCGCCGAGCGTCGTGATGATCATGTACGGCGTCATCACCGACACCTCGATCGGCGGGCTCTTCGCCGCCGGCATCATTCCCGGCATCATGCTCGCCATCACCTTCATGCTGACGGCGTGGTGGGTGGGCGTGAAGGAGAATTTCCCGAAGTCGGACGTACGCCCGACGGTCAAGGGCTTCACCCGGCATCTGGTCCGCGCCCTGCCGGCGCTGCTGATGCCGATCGTCGTGCTGAGTTCCATGCTCAGCGGTTTTGCGACGACGACGGAGGCGGCCTTCGTCGCCGTCATCTGGGCGATCCTGGTCGGCGGCTTCCTCTACCGCGAGCTGACGCTCGCAGCCCTCTGGAAGATCGGCGTGGAAACCGTGCGGATGACCGGCGCGATCATGATCATCATGGCCGTGTCCGTGCCGTTCTCGTGGATCCTCACCGTCGAGCAGATCCCGCAATGGACGGCAAGCGTGCTGCATGACGTCGGCGCCGGCCCGGTCATCACCATTCTCCTGATCCTCGCCATCCTGACCTTCGTCGGAACGTGGGCGGACCTCGGGCCGTCGCTGATCATCCTGGCGCCGATCCTTCACCCGATCGGCATCGAGGCGGGCCTGCAACCCTATCAGCTGGGCCTGATCTTCACCATGGCGCTCGGCATCGGTCTCTTCACGCCGCCCGTCGGCACCAACATATTCGTGGTGCGCAACGTCGCCAAGGTGGGGGTCAACGCGGTGACCTGGAGGCTGATACCCTTCTTCATCACCAGCAATATCTGCCTTTTGCTCGTCGCCTTCATTCCCGGCACGACCGAATGGCTGCCGAAGCTTCTCGGATTCTAGACGCCGCTTCGGCGACGGGCCGGGCGGGCGCTTTCCGTCCGGTACGAACAAACCTTTGAGCATACGAGTGGACAAGAGATCATGACACATCTGGTCGGCGGCATTTCAAGCGCCGGGCGCACCCTGCCGCCCCTCGACGGCAAGGCCTTCATCACGGCCCGCTCGGCAGGCCCCCATGTCTGGGACGATACCGGCCGGCGCTATATCGACACGGCGATGGGCTTCGGCGCCTCGATGATCGGCCATGCGCATCCGGCCGTGGTCGATGCCGTCTCGGCCGCGCAGCGCGACGGCCCGATGCCCGCTTTCGCCCATGCCGGGGAGGAAGCCGCCGCGGCCGCCCTTGCGGCCACGACGCGCGATCTCTCGCAGGTGATCTTCACCAATACCGGCAGCGAGGCGGTGCATCTTGCATGCCGTATCGCCCGCGCCGCCACCGGCCGCTCCTTCGTCGCCAAGATGGCCGCCGGCTACGACGGCTGGTACGACGACGTCACCCTCGGCCAGGCCGGCTCCAGCGAGGCGGCGATGCGCGCCAATGCACGCCCGCAGCGCGAGCGCACCACGCTTCTGCGCTACAACGATTTCGAGGACGTCGAGCGGCTCTTCGCCGAAAACGACGATATCGCGGCGGTGATCCTGGAGCCGGTGCTTGCCAATGCCGGTTGCGTGCTGGCCGCGCCCGGCTATCTCGCCCATGTCGAGGCGACCGCGCGCCGTCATGGCGCCGTCGTGATCCTCGACGAGGTGCTGATGGGCTTCCGCACCGCGCTCGGCCTGACCGGCCACCGCCTCGGCGCGACGGCCGATCTTGCCACCGTCGGCAAGGCGATCGGCAGCGGCGTCACGGTGGCGGCCGTTATCGGCCGGCCCGATCTGATGGCGCTCGCCGAAACCGGCGCCGTCTCGCGCGCCGGAACCTATAGCGGCAACCCGGTTGCCACCGCCGGCGTGCTCGCGACGTTCGAGGTGCTGCGGAGCATGGACTACCCTGGCCTGCTCGCGCGCGGCGAACGGCTGAGAGCCGGCATCGCAAACGCCTTCGCTTCGGCCGGCCGCCCCGTTTCGACGACCGGCGAGGGCTCGGTCTTCACGCTGTGGTTCTCGCCCACCGCACCGACGACCTATGCGCAGGCGGCGGAAGCGGCGGACCCCGACATGACGAGCAGAATGCATGTCGCGCTGCGCCGTCGCGGATTGCTACTCATGCCCTTCGCCTTCGGTCGCATGTATCTGACCTTCGCCCATGACGAGGCCGTGGTCGACGAGATGCTGGATATCTTCGAAGAGGCGGCGAAAGAACTCTCTTAAAGCGACTGGAGGCGCTTGCGAATGAAACCGGCGACCATTCGCACCGAGGCACGGGGCGCGTGCGGCATCAGCAAGGCGATCTCCAGCGGCCGCAGCGGCGGCAGACCGCGTTCGCCGGCTTCCAGCTTCCGATGGCGCGGGGCGACGACCGAGGCGGGAAGCGCGGTCACCGAACTGCCCGCATCTATGGCCGTCTGGATCGACGGCAGATGCGAGGACGTCCAGGCGACCCGCCAGGCTATGCCGGCCTGGTTCAGGGCATGCACGATATGCGGCCGGGCGCGGCAGTCCTTTTCGGGAAAGAGCGCGAGCGGCAAGGGGCGCGTCAGCTCGGGTTGCCTTTCCGCCGTGGCGCACCAGACGAGCTGCTCCAGCCGCAGGAGCTCGCCGACGACGGAGCCGGGCGCGCGCGTGATGACCGCCAGGTCGATTTCGCCGTGCTCGACCATCGTCTCCAGCGCGCGCGAGAAATCGCACTGGATCTCAATCTGTATGCGCGGGTTTTCCTTCGAGAATTCCTCGATCAGGGGTTTGCCGATGAGATCGATGTAGTCGTCGGGCATACCAATGCGCACCTGGCCGCTGAGCGCCCCGGGATGAAGCATGGCGATCGCCTCGTCCTCGATGGCGATGATGCGGCGGGCATAGCCAATCAGCATCTCGCCGGTTTCGGTGAGATGCGCGCCGCGCCGGGTGCGGTCGAAGAGCTTGCGGCCGATCTGCTCTTCGAAGCGCGCGATGAGAACGCTGACGGCGGCCTGCGATTTGCCCATCCTGGTGCCGGCCGCCGTGAAGCCGCCCGCATCGGCGACCGCAACGAATGTGGCCAGTGCATCCGTATCGAGATGGCGCATGTCATGCCGCTTTCCGATCGACCGGGCATTGGCCGGCCACCGAACATGGAGTTCCTTGATGGTACTTATATTCCTCAAGTCCATAAATGAAAGTGGCCGCAGGCGCGTGAAACGCGACGGGCGCAATTTCCCTCGCGCCCGCGCCGCCCGCCCCCTTTCGTCCGGCAGGCCCGTCTTCGGCGCGGCCATTCAACTCTCAAGGAGAAGCAGATGAGAACCTCGATTGCGACGGTATCGATCAGCGGCGAGCTGCCGGAGAAGCTGGAGGCGATCGCGCGCGCCGGCTTTGCCGGTGTCGAGATCTTCGAGAACGACTTCCTGGCCTTCGACGGCAGCCCGGCCGATGTGGGGCGCATGGTGCGCGAGCACGGGCTGGAGATCACCCTGTTCCAGCCCTTCCGCGACTTCGAAGGCATGCCGGACACCCACCGCCAGCGCACCTTCGACCGCGCCGAGCGCAAGTTCGACGTGATGCAGGAGCTCGGCACCGATCTGCTGCTGGTCTGCTCGAATGTCTCGCCCGTCTCGCTCGGCGGGATCGACCGCGCGGCCGCGGACTTTCACGAGCTCGGCGAGCGGGCGGCAAGGCGCGGCCTTCGGGTTGGCTACGAGGCGCTCGCCTGGGGCCGTCACATCAGCGACCACCGCGATGCCTGGGAGATCGTGCGGCGCACGGACCATCCGCAGATCGGCCTGATCCTCGACAGTTTCCACACGCTCTCGCGCAGGATCGACATCAACTCCATCCGCTCCATCCCGAGAGAAAAGATCTTCATCGTCCAGCTCGCCGATGCGCCGCTGATCGACATGGACCTGCTCTACTGGTCGCGCCACTTCCGCAACATGCCGGGCGAAGGCGACCTGCCGGTGACCGCGTTCACGCGCGCGATCGCCGAGACGGGCTATGACGGCTACTTCTCGCTGGAGATCTTCAACGACCAGTTCCGTGGCGGCTCCCCGCGCGCGATCGCCGCCGACGGCCATCGCTCCCTGATCTATCTCGGCGACCAGGTACGCCGCGCGTCCGCCGGGGCGAGCCTGACGCTGCCGCCCATGCCGGACCGCGCCGAGGTGAAGGGCGTCGGCTTCGTCGAGTTCTCCGCCGACGAGGCCCAGGCGAGGGATCTCGTGACGCTCCTGCGCGCGCTCGGCTTCCGCCGGACGGCGGTCCACAAGGCAAAGAAGGTCAGCCTCTACCGCCAGGGCGGTATCCGCCTGCTCGTCAACACCGAGGAGAAGGGTTTCGCCAATGCCTCCTTCGCCGCGCACGGCACCTCCGCCTATGCCGTGGCGCTGATGGTCGATGACGCCCGCGCGGCGTTCAACCGCGCGGTCGCGCTCGGCGCCGCGGCCTTCAGCCAGCAGGTCGGGCCTGGCGAAGTCGAGATCCCCGCCATTCGCGGCGTCGGCGGCGGGCTGGTCTATCTCATGGACGAGACGAGCGAACTCGGCCGCTTCGACGAGATCGACTTCGCGCCCGTGGACGACGATGCGGCCATCGCGCCGGCCCATCTCCTGCATGTCGACCATGTCGCGCAGACCGTCGCCTATGACGAGATGCTGACCTGGCTTTTGTTCTACACCTCCATCTTCGCCACCCATAAGACCGCGATGGTCGACATCGTCGATCCTTCGGGACTGGTGCGCAGCCAGGTGGTGGAGAATGCCTCCGGAGCGCTGCGCATCACGCTCAACGGCGCGGAAAACCACCGCACGCTGGCCGGCCGCTTCATCGCCGAGAAATTCGGCTCCGGCATCCAGCATCTGGCATTCCACACCGATGACATCTTCGCCACGGCCGAAGCACTCCGGCAAAACGGCTTCAGGCCCCTCGTCATCTCGCCCAACTACTACGGCGACGTGGAAGCCCGCTTCGGCCTTGACCCCGATCTCACCGAACGGATGAAGGCAGCACATATCCTCTACGACCGCGATGAGCATGGCGAGTATTTCCAGCTCTACAGCACGACCTATGGCGAAGGCTTCTTCTTCGAGATCGTCGAGCGTCGCGGATACCGCGGCTACGGCGCGCCCAACGCCATTTTCCGTATCGCCGCGCTGAAGAGGGCGCTCTCGACACAAGGCTAATCCAGCGGCCGGCCATGAACCGGGCAGACCCGCTGAACCGGAAGCGGCGCGGACCCCCGCGTGTCCACGCCAAATTCACCGCGAGGCGGGTGTTATCCGCTTTCGGCCGATCGCAGTCTGTATCCATATGCGCCGGAAACCGGATTCCACAGGCGTTTCGGGAAGGCTCCAAACCGAATCTATGGATACATATAGGCTAGACAATGTATTTTTTATCCTGTAGCTCTGTATCCAGAAATCGGGAGGAAGGCTCGGATGAGCGAGTCGGCGTCGGACGTCATCTATCGGGAACTCTATGACGACATCCGTCGCCAGCGGCTGGTTCCCAGCGCGCTGGTGCAGGAGGAGGAGCTTGCGGCGCGATTCAATGTCAGCCGGACCCCGGTCCGGGAGGCGGTCCGGCGGCTGATCCAGGACGGCCTCCTGGAGCGCAAGGGCTCCGGCACCAGCGTCAGGCAGCTGACCGTGGAGGAGGTCGAGAACATCTACCCGCTGATCTCCGTGATGGAGGGTCTCGCGGCCCGCCAGGCGGCCGATCGCATAACCCGGGAAGAACTCGCCACACTCGACAGGCTGCATCGTCAGATGCAGGAGGCCCAGGCATCGTCGGCGAAATTCGTCGAGCTCAACCAGGCCTTCCACGACACCATCATCGCGGCCGCGCGCAATCCGTCGCTCGCCCGGGAGATCGAGCGTTTCCGGATCATCACCACGAGCTTCCGGCATGTCGTTCTCGGCATGCCGCAGCGATCGTCGCAGTCGATCGACGAGCATGCCCGGCTTCTGGCGGCCCTGCATGCCGGCAACGGCGAGGCGGCGGAAAAGGAAATGCGGGCGCATGTCGGCACGGCCGAGGCGGTGCTCATGCTGCTGCTGCGCACCAGCCGGCTGGTGGCGCCGAGCATGGCTCCCGAAAACATCAATCATCGGCGCGCACCGGAAGGCCGCTCGCGCGACAGGCGATAATTTCGACTACTGAATAAAGGGATGGAGAAGTGAGCAACCCTCTCGTTGAGATGTGGCGGCGCAGGGAAGTCGCGTGCGGCGTCTGGTGCTACCTGAACAATGACCTCGCCATGGAAATGTCCGCGGCGCAGGGCTGCGACTATGTGCTGGTCGACCTCCAGCACGGCGTCGCCGATATTTCCCAGGCGATCCACATGGTGCGCGCCTCGCAGTTCCACGGCGCCAACCCGATCGTGCGGGTTCCCCATTGCGATATCGAGATGATCGGCAAGGTGCTGGATGGCGGCGCGGCCGGCGTCATGGTGCCGATGGTCGAAAGCGCCGAGGTCGCCGCGCAGCTCGTCAGCGCCTGCCGCTATCCGCCGCACGGCATCCGTTCCTACGGGCCGGTGCGCGCTTCGCTCCTGCGCGGCACGATGGACCCGGACGTGCTCGGCGACGTCGCCGCCATCGCCATGATCGAGACGGTGAAGGGTCTCGAGGCCGCCGAGGAGATCGCCAGCACGCCCGGCCTCTCGGCCATCTATATCGGCTCGGTGGACCTCTCGATCAGCCTCGGCATCGGCCCGAAAATGCCGTCCGAAGACAAGCGTTTCCTCGATGCGGTCGCACGCATCAAGAAGGCATGCGATGCGGCAGGCATCGCCGTCGGCCTGCACTGCCCGAACGGCGAGGTCGCCGGCGCCTATGCCAGGAACGGCTATCGCATGGTGACGGTCGCGACCGACATCGAACTCCTCAAGGCCGGCGCCAGGCGTGAGATCGAAGCGGCGCGCGCCGTCTACAAGGGAGCGTGACGATGAGCACCAAATGGACGGGCGGCGCCGGTGTCGGCACCTGGATCCAGTCTCCGAACCCGGAGGCCTGCGAGGCCGCGGCCGGGCTCGGCTACGACTTCTGCATCATCGACATGGAGCACGGCACCTTCGGCTGGGATACGACCGTGCATCTCGTCCGCGCCGTGCAGGCGCTCGGTTCGAACGCCATCGTCCGCGTGCTCGAAGGCGACCAGCGGACGCTCCAGAAGGCGCTCGATCTCGGTGTCGACGGGGTGCTCGTGCCGAAGGTCGAGAGCGGCAAGCAGGCCGCGGACATCGTCTCGGCCTGCCGCTTTCCCGGTGATGGCGTTCGCGGCGCCTGCGGCACGACGCGCACCAACATGCACGGCGCGCGCGACTTCCGCGCGACCGTCAGCCGCGCCGGCGCGCTGCATGTCTGGGGCCTGATCGAGACCGCGGCAGGCCTGCGCAATGTCGAGGAGATCGTCGCCAGCGGGCTGACCGGCATCGTCATGGGCCCCTTCGATCTTTCCTTCAGCCTCGGCTTTTCCGGCGACACCGGCCGCCCCGAGATCTGGGAGGCGCAGCAGACGATCATGAAGGCCGCCCATGCGGCGCAGTGCGACTGCATCGTCTCGCTTGGCGGCACCGAGCCGGCGACGCTGCAGCCGGAAATGCGGAAATGGCGGGACGCAGGGGCGAAGACCTTCACCGCACCTTCCGACCGCGCGCTCCTCGCCGATGCCTTCTCGCGCGCCCTGAAGACCTGCCGCGCCGCATTCTGACCCCACATCCGTTCATCGAGAAAGTGTCATGACCAACTATCTGAAGAGTGCCGCCCCGAAGGTTCGCCAGTCGACGAGCGGCGTCGAGGACACCGTCCGTTCCATGCTGGCGGACATCGCCGAAAACCGCGACGACGCCATCGTCCGCTATGCCTCGAAGCTCGACAAGTGGAGCGACAAGCCGTTCCGCGTCACCAAGGACGACGTCAAGGCGGCGGAAGCCACGCTGCCTGTCTCCTTCAAGGAGGATTTCGACTTCGCCCACAGGATGGTCACCGAATTCGCCAAGCGCCAGCTCGACAGCATCGGTGCCTTCGAAAGCGAGATCGAGCCGGGCGTCGTGCTCGGCCAGAAGCTGATCCCGGTCACCAGCGCCGGCTGCTACATTCCCGGCGGCAAGTATCCGCTGATCTCGGCGGCCATCATGAGCATCTCCACGGCCCGTGTCGCGGGCGTGGAGAACGTCATCGCCTGTGCCCCGCCGCGCGACGGCAACGGCATGTTCGCGCCGCAGGTCTATGCGCTGGACAGGGCCGGCGCGGACGAGGTCTATACGCTGGGCGGCGTGCAGGCGCTGGGCGCCATGGCCTATGGCTGCCTCGGCATGCCGGCGGTCGACATCATCACCGGCCCTGGCAACGCCTTCGTCGCCGAAGCCAAGCGCCAGCTCTTCGGCCAGGTCGGCATCGACCTTCTCGCCGGCCCGACCGAAATCATGATCATCGCCGACGAGACGGCCGATCCGGAGCTGGTGGCCACCGACCTGCTCGGCCAGGCCGAGCACGGGCCGGACAGCCCGGCATGGCTGATCACCACCTGCGAGAAGCTCGGCAAGGACGTGATCCGCGCCGTCGAGCGCCAGCTTGAGACGCTGCCGACGGCCGCCATCGCCGCCATCGCCTGGCGCGACCACGGCGAAGTCGCCGTCGTTAAGGATTTCGACGCGGCCGTCGCGCTCTCGGACGCCTATGCGCCGGAGCACCTGGAAGTCATGACCACCGACAATGCCTATTTCCTCGACAAGCTGCGCAATTACGGCAGCCTGTTCGTCGGCGAGGAAAGCACGGTCGCCTATGGCGACAAGGGCGTCGGCACCAACCACACGCTGCCGACGGCGGGCGCTGCCCGCTACACCGGCGGCCTCTGGGTCGGCAAGTTCATCAAGACCGTGACCTATCAGCGCCTGACGCCCGAGGCGAGCCGCCGCATCGCCCCCATCATGGGACGGCTCTGCAACATGGAAGGCATGCTCGCCCACGAGATCACCGCGCAGGTGCGCTCGAAGCGCTACGCCGCGTGAATCGAGACAGTTTCGACAGGGAGGAACCATCATGTGCAAGTCCGGAATCTGCGGATGCATCGGCGGGCCGATGCCCGGCAAATTCGCCTATTCGGCCTTTTCGGCCGAGCTCGACCTGACACCGGTACGCAAGCTGGAAGAGGTGGTGGCCATGTCGCCGGAAGACATGGCGCGCGCCTCGCGGGTCGTCAGCTCCGCCTATAACGAGCTTCTCCAGGTGGCCGCCAGCCTTGAGAACCGCGAATATCGCGAGCTGATGACGGAATGCATTTCCGGTCCCAAGGTCGCGTTCCTCGAAATGTACAAGACCGACGACGACCGGCGCAAGCTGTTCGACGAGATGGTCAAGCTCGGCTTCTTCAACAAGGACGACAACCCGGACTACGTCTTCCCGGCCGGCAACATGAACCCGCAGACCTACCTGACGGCGCCCTCGAGCCACAACGACTTCTACAACGCCCATCCGGGCGGGCTGGCGATCACCGTCGCCTACAACATCCGCATGGCCGAGGCCTATACGAGCAACTATCGCCAGATGTTCGGCCTGCCGATCAGCCGTGACCTGCCGGCCGCCGCCCTCTGCATACACGAATATCCGAAGGTCTGGCTCTATCAGTGGCAGAAGGACGGATCCTGGCTGGAAGAGCCGCGCACCGTCTATGACGATACCTGGCACGCCCACTGCATCTACGTCACCGCCGAGTTGATGTACCGGCGCTACGATGCCCGCATCGTCATGGCGATGGCGGCGGCCCACCAGCTTTCGGCGCTGAATGCCAGCATGGACGGGCGCGATGTCGTTTGTGACTGGGTCGGTCTCGAACGGGTCGCCCACTTCATCCAGGCCGCCGCCGTGATGGCGCAGGTGGACCCGGTCGACTACGGGCTGCTGGAACGCAAGGGCGGCAAGCTCGTGCTGGCGCCCCAGCCGGCGGAGCAGTGGGTCACCCACCTTGCCGATATGAACTGGCCCTACACGATGGGCGCCGCCCATCTCCTCACGGCGCCGCTCCTGCAGGATTTTGCCGAAAGCCAGCTCGGCATCGCCCGCAAGGGACGGGAGTTCAACCAGCTGAAGAACTACGTCTGGTCGCAGCTCGGCCAGATCCCTCTCTACGAGATCCTCGTGCGCGAGGGCCGCGACGCCGCGAACCGGACCATCGGCCGGCTTGTTTCGAAACATTGATGACGTGACCCCGGCCGGCGGCGACCGCCGCCCGGCTGCGGGCATACGCTAGGAAAATTCATGAGCCGCCCTTTCTCCATCAATCCCGAGGCAGCGCTCGCCGCGAACCGGTCGCCCTATTTCGGGCATGGCAAGATCGAGATCCTTCCGAAGATCCTCGTGGGCGACCTCGCCGACATCGCCACGCTCTACACGCCCGGCGTCGCCTATTCGGTTCGCGAGATCATGGACCGTCCGGACGCCGTGCATGAACTGACCTCCAAGGACAACACGATCGGCGTCGTCACCGACGGTACGGCGGTGCTTGGCTGGGGCCGCACCGGCCCGCATGCCGCGGTCCCGGTCATGGAGGGCAAGGCGGCGATGTTCAAGCTTCTGGCAGGCATCGATGCGGTGCCCCTGTGCCTCGACGTCGCGGACGGCGACGAGCTCGTGCGCATGATCAAGGCGCTGGAGCCCGGCTTCGGCGGCTTCAATCTCGAGGACGTTTCTGCCCCGACCTGCTTCAACGTCATGAAGCGGCTCGACGACGAATTGCCGGTGCCCTGCATCCATGACGACCAGTACGGCACCGCGACCGTCGCCATAGCCGGCCTCATCAATGCCTGGAAGGTCACCGGCCGCTCGCCGGCCGACCAGCGTGTCGTCATCAACGGCGCGGGCGCGGCCGGCAGCGCCGTGTTCGATCTCCTGACAGGGCTCGGCGTCGGCGACATCATCGTCCACGAGCGCGAGGGCATCCTCTGCGAAGGCGGCACCTATGCCGACGCCCACCATCGCGACATCGCCGCCCGTTCGAACCGCGAGCGCCTGAAAGGCGGGCTCGCCGAGGCGGTGCGCGGCGCCGACGCCTTCGTCGGCGTATCGGTCGCCTCGCAGCTGACGGCGCAGATGGTGCGCACCATGGCGCCTGGGCCGGTGATCTTCGCGCTCGCCAATCCCGTGCCGGAGATCATGCCCGAAGAGGCGATCGCCGGCGGCGCGGCGATCGTCGGCACCGGGCGGTTCGACTATCCAAACCAGTGCAATAACGTGCTGGCGTTTCCCGCCCTGATGCGGGCCGCGCTCGACACACGGGCAAAGCGCCTGACGCGCGAAGTCTATCTCGCGGCCGCCGCGGCGATCGCCGCCGATGTTCCCGACAACGCGTTGAGCGCGCAGAACATGCTGCCGACCCCGCTGTCCGAAACGCTCTATCCGCGCGTCTCAGAAGTGACCGCGCGTGCCATCGTCGATGCTGGACTGGCCCGCCGGGATCCCGGCATCGGCGCCGTCGAGGCGGGGACGCGCAAGCTGCGCGATCTCGTCGCCAAACGCCAGAGCATACTCGCAACGCTGGGAGCGATGCGGCCGTCACAACAGTAACCACAGATGACCAGAGGGAGGAATACAATGCTTATTACTCGTAGATACATGCTTGCCGGGGTTGCAGCCCTTGCAATGGCCGCCGGCGCGGCGCCGGCCTTTGCCGAATATCCAGACCGGCCGATCCAGATGGTGGTGCCGTGGGGCGCCGGCGGCGGATCGGATGCGGTCGCGCGCATCATCGCTTCGCTCATGGAGAAGGACCTCGGACAGCCGATCGCCGTCGTCAACAAGACCGGCGGCAGCGGCGCCGTGGGCCACCAGGCGATCGCCGGCGCCAAGCCGGACGGCTACACGATCGGCATGATCACCATGGAAGTCACGACCATGCACTGGGTCGGCTTCAGCCAACTGAAGTCCAGCGACTTCGTGCCCTTCGGCCAGGTGAACTTCGATCCCGCCGCCGTGACCGTCCGCGCCGACGCGCCCTACAAGACCGTGGGCGAATTCATCGAGGCCGTGAAGGCCGCTCCGGGCAAGTACAAGTCCTCGGGCGGCGGCGCCGGCGCCGTGTCGCATATCGCCATTGCCGGCCTGATGAAGGCCGCGGGTCTTTCGCCGGCCGCCTCGCCTTGGGTCACCATGGATTCCGCCGCGACCGCCCAGCAGGAACTGGTCGCCGGGGGCATCGAGGTCGTCGGCTCCTCGCTCGGCGAGACCCGCGCGCTCACCGAGGCCGGCAAGGTCAAGCAACTGGCCGTGATGGACGACGAGCGCCTGCCGGGCTTCGAGTCCGTGCCGACCGTCAAGGAATCCTCGGGCATCGACTGGAGCTATGCAACCTGGCGCGGTTTCGCCGGCCCCGTCGGCATGCCGGAAGAGGCCAGCAAGACGCTCGGAGCCGCCCTTGAGAAGGCCTATAACAGCCCCGAATTCGCGGACTTCATGAAGAACCGCGGCTTCGGGATGAAATGGCGCAACGGCGCCGACTTCGCAGCCTTCATGGTCGAGGCGGACGCCGTCAACGGCGCCCTGCTCAAAGACCTCGGTCTCGCAAAGTAAGTCAGGAAGGCAGGCCGGTCATGCGGTTCAACGATAGGATTTGGGGAGCGCTGCTCCTCTGCTTTGCGATCGTCATCTGGTATTCGGCGCAGGACCTGCCGAATCCGGGCGACCAACTGTATGGACCGGCCTTTTTCCCGGAATGGATCGCGCTTGCGCTCGGGATTTCCGCCGCCGTCATGCTCGGCAACTCGCTCATCCGCGGCGAGAGCGAGCCGCTCGTGTCCGTCGACGGCTGGCTTCTCCAGCCGGCCGTCGTCGCGCGCTTCCTGTTGGTTCCGGCGCTCGTGATCTTCTACGTCTACGCGGTCGACGAGCTCGGCTTCCTGCTGACGGCGGCACTGGTGCTCGCCGTCATGCTGCTCAGCCTCGGCGTGCGCGTCCGCGTCGCCCTTCCGACGACGGCGGGAATCGTGTTCCTCGTCTACGGCATCTTCGACATCATGCTGCGCGTGCCGCTGCCGCGCGGCGACCTCTTCTTCAGCTAAAGGCAAGCGCCATGCTCGACGCCTATCTCACCGCCATCGGAATGGTCTTCACCCCTTACGTGCTGGGCGTGATGCTGCTGTCCGGCATCTATGGCCTGGTCATCGGCTGCATTCCCGGCCTCTCGGCGACCATGGCGATCGCCCTGCTCGTTCCGCTGACCTTCTTCATGCCGCCCATCCCGGCGATCGCCGCGATCGTCACGACCAGCGCCATGGCGATCTTCTCGGGCGACATCCCCGGCTGCCTGCTGCGCATTCCCGGAACGCCGGCCTCGGCGGCCTATGTCGACGAAGCCTACGAGATGAACCGCAACGGCCATCCCGAACGCGCGCTCGGCATCGGCCTCGTCTTCTCCGTCATCGGCGGCCTCTTCGGCGCCATCGTGCTGATGATCGCCGCGCCGGCGCTCGCCGATTTCGCGATGCAATTCAGCACGGTCGAGTTTTTCTGGCTGGTGCTGCTCGGCCTTGGCGGCGCCGTCTTCATCGGCGCCCGCCGGCCGATCAAGGCGGTTCTCATGCTGTTCGTGGGTCTTGCGATCTCGCTGGTCGGCATGCAGAACCCGGCCGGTCTGCCGCGCTTCACCTTCGGCAGCATCGATCTGCTGAGCGGCTTCTCCCTGATCCCCGTTATGGTGGGCATGTTCGCCGTCTCCGAAGTGCTTCGTTCCATCATCCGCCCGCAGGCCAAGGCGGAGGGCAAGGTGGGCGGCATCGACGGCATCTTCCGCGGCATGTGGGGCCTGACGAAGAAGTATCCCTGGCCGCTGGCCCGCGGCAGCATTCTCGGCACCATCATCGGCGCCCTGCCCGGCGCCGGCGCCGATATCGCTGCCTGGATGTCCTATGCGATGAGCAAGCGCTTCTCGAAGGAGCCGGA
>JAEWKP010000154.1 GCA_023393655.1 Pseudomonadota bacterium
GTTCCGGACCGCGCTGGCCGGGTTGTGCGCCCGGCGGATGCTGCGGACGCTGCCGTGGCCCGCGCGGATCATCCTTGTCTCCGGCGGCGGGGGCCTGTGCGACCCGGTATCCGGCCTCGGCGAAGGCCTGCCCGGCTTGCGAAAGGACGAGGGCCGGCAGGACGGTCCCGACCAGCAACCAGCGTTTCGTGCGCATTTCTTTTCCCGTCGTTCGTTTCAACGTGCGGGTATCAGGCCGCCTCCGGCCTGAACCCCCGATGAAGCGAAAACGGCAGGAATCGGGCAGCGGTTCCACCGCCCTGCCGATTCAGATGCCGGCCTGGGCCTTCACATAGGCCGCGATCTCGGCATGGGTCGCGAACCAGCAATCGCCCTTGGCCTTGGCGAGCCGGACCAGCTCCTCGAGGATCCAGAAGCGCGAGCGATAGGTGATGACATGCGGATGCATGGTCAGCAGGAAGAGGCCGCCATCCGCATAGGCGCCCTCGAACTCGCGGCGGAAGATATCGAAGACCGCCTCCGGCGACGTATAGGGCCGCAGCGCCTGGAAGCGGTTCATGCTGAGATAGGGCGCGTCGTCGCGGATCCATTCGACCGGGAGCTCGACAATGCCGGTCGGCTCGCCCTTCTCGACGATCTCATAGGGATCGTCATCGGCGAAGAGCGAGGAATCGTAGAGCAGGCCGAGCTCGCGCTCGATCGAAAGCGTCACCTCGGAGAAATCCCAGGACGGGGTGCGCATGCCGACCGGGCGGATGCCGGTGATCTTCTCCAGCGTGTCGGCCGAGCGCAGGTGCAGCTCGCGCTCATTCGCCGGCGGCACCGCCGTGTTGACCTCGTGGATCCAGCCGTGCAGGCCGATCTCGTGGCCCTCGCCGACGATGCGGCGCTGCTCTTCGGGATAGAGCAGAGCGGTGACGGCGGGCACGAAGAAACTCGCCGGAATGTCCTGCCGCTTCAGCAGATCGAGGATGCGCGGCACGCCGACGCGGTTGCCATACTGGCCCCAGGAGAGGCGCCCGACCGACTTGCCGCCGTCGCGCAATTCGTTGGTCTCGTGATCGACATCGAAGGAGAGCGCGACGGCGCAGCGGGCGCCGTTCTTCCACCTGGCCGGCTTCAGGTTGCGGCCGGCGCGGACCTGCTCGACCTTGCCGCGCCAGGTCTCTTCCGGCCATTGCCAGGGCAGGAGTTCGTTGGCATCGGTCATGGCAGCTCTCCTCAGGTCGTAGCAGTGCCCGGCAGCACCGGCACCGCGGCGAGCAGGCGCTTGGTGTAATCGTGCTGCGGATGTTCGTAGACCGCGCCGGCCGGGCCGCTCTCGACGATCCTGCCGCGATACATGATGGCCACGCGGTCGCAGAGATGGCGGACGACCGAGAGGTCGTGCGAGATGAAGATCAGCGTGAGATCCAGTTCCTGCCGCAGGCGGATCAGCAGGTTGATGATCTGGGCCTGGATCGAGACGTCCAGCGAGGCGACCGGCTCGTCGCAGACGACGACATCGGGCTGCATCGCAAGGGCGCGGGCAATGGCGACGCGCGGGCGCTGGCCGCCCGAGAACTGATGCGGATAGCGGGCCGCGAAATCCGGATCGAGCCCGACCGCCGCCAGCCATTGCCGGACATAGGTCTTCGCCTGCGCGCGCTCGACGAGCCCGTGCGCCAACGGCCCCTCGGCGATGCTGTCGCCCACCGTCATGCGCGGATTGAGCGAGGCGAAAGGGTCCTGGAAGATGGTCTGGACGCGGGTCGTGACCTTGTGCGGATTGTCGCCCGCGCTCATCACGGCTGAGCCGTCGATGCGGACGAGACCCTGATCCGGTGCATAGATGCCGGCCGCAACGCGCCCAAGCGTCGATTTGCCGGAGCCGGATTCGCCGACGAGGCCGAGCGCCTCGCCGCGCTTCAGCACCAGCGTGACATCGTCGACCGCCTGCACCACGGCCGGCGCCTTGGACAGGCCGGCCTTCTGGGCCAGCTTGCGGAACAGGCCGGGCGTCTGGGTGAAGCGCTTGGCGACATGCTCGAGGCGGACATAGTGCACGGCGTCGTTCACCGCAGGTGAGGCCTGGTTCGCGGCGCGCGGCGGCGGCGCGATGTCGGAGCCGACACCGCCGGCCAAGAGCTTGCCGGGCTCGGAGCGCGAGGGCAGGGCGTCAAGCAGGGCTTGCGTGTAGGGGTGCTGCGGCTGGGTCAGCACCGTGAGCGTCGGCCCGGCCTCGACGATCCTGCCGTGGCGCATGACGCAGACATGGTCGGCGAGCGAGGCGACGACGGCGAGGTCGTGACTGATCCAGATCAGCGCCGTGCCGAGCTCGGCGACCAGCTCCTTCATCTCGGCGAGGATCTCGGCCTGCACGGAGACGTCGAGCGCGGTCGTGGGCTCATCGCAGATGATCAGCTTCGGCCGGTGCAGCAGGGCGATCGCGATGGCGACGCGTTGGCGCATGCCGCCGGAGAACTGGTGCGGGTAGAAATCGACCTTGGCCTCGGCATCGGGAATGCGGACCTGCGCCAGCGCGGCCACCGCGCGACGGCGTGCCTCGGCACCCGAGACCGCCTCATGCGCCTCCAGCGCGAGCCTGATCTGGCTGCCGATGGTCAGCATCGGGTTCAGCGTCATCATCGGGTCCTGGAAGACCATCGAGATCTGCTTGCCGCGGATCTTTCGCAGATCCGACGGCGCCAGCCCGACGAGCTCGCGCCCCTCCAGCTTCACCGAAGAACCTGCCTCGACGCGGCCCGGCTGGTCGATCAGCCCGATGATCGAGAAGCCGGTAATGCTCTTGCCCGAGCCGGATTCGCCGACGAGCCCCATCACCTCGCCGCGCTTCAGCGCGAAGGAGACGCCGTCGACCGCCTTCACCACACCGGCGCGGGTGTGGAAATGGGTTGTGAGATCGGTCACGTCGAGGAGAGGCGCGTCGCTCATCGCTTCAGCCTCGGATTGACCTGGTCGCGGATGCGGTCGCCGACGAGGTTGATCGCGACGATCAGCACGATCAGCGCGATGCCGGGATAGATCGAGATCCAGTAGCGGCCCGAGAGCATGTACTGGAAACCGTTCGAGATCAGCATGCCGAGCGAGGGCTCGGTCACCGGCAGGCCGACGCCGAGGAAGGAGAGCGTCGCCTCGAGCGCGATGGCATTGGCCACCTGCACGGTCGCGACGACGATGAGGGGCGGCAGGCAGTTCGGGAAGATGTGGCGCAGGACGACGCGCCAGCCCGGCAGCGGCGTCGACAACACCGCCTCGACATAGTCCTTGCCGCGCTCGGCCGAGGCTGCGCCATGAGCCGTGCGGGCGAAATAGGCGTATTGCGCAGCGGCGAGCGCGACGATGAGCTGCATCTTGCCCTGACCGAGCGAGGCCGAGAGCACGAGCGCCAGCAGGATCGCCGGGAAGGCGAGCTGCAGGTCGATGACGCGCATGATGAAGGCCTCGCGGCGCCCGCCGGCATAGGCGGCGCCGATACCGAGCGAGACGCCGAGAACGAAGGCGAAGGCGCCGGCGACCAGCCCCATCTGCAAGGAGATGCGCAGGCCGTAGAGAATGGCCGAGAGCAGATCGCGCCCCTGCGCATCGGTGCCGAGCCAATGGGTGTAGCCGCCTTCGCCGACGAAACCGGGCGGGCGGCGCGCATCGGAGAGCGAGAGATTGGCGAGGTCGTAAGGGTCCTGCGGCGCGACCACGGGCGCCAGCAAGGCGATGCCGATCATCAGGACGACGACGGCGAGCGCGAGCACAGCCATCCTGCTCTCGCGGAACTCGGCCCAGAAGCGGGCGGCGGGGGAAGCGTCCTTCATCGCGCGCCTCCCTTCCGCAGTCGCGGATCGAGCCCGACATAGGCGAGATCGACGAGGAAGTTGATGGTGATGAAGACGAAGGCGACAAGCATCAGATAGGCGACCATCACCGGCCGGTCGAGCGACTGGATGGAGTCAATGATCAGCTTGCCGATGCCGGGCCAGGAAAAGATCGTCTCGGTGACCACGGCGAAGGCCAGCGTCGAGCCGAATTCGAGACCGAAGACAGTGACGAGCGGAATCGCGATCAGACGCAGCACATGGCGACGCAGCACCGTCCATTCGGAGAGGCCGGCGGCGCGGGCGAATTTCACGGTGTCGGAAAGCATGGTCTCGCGCGTGCCGGCCCTCGCGAGACGCGTCATCAGGGCGAGCTTGAAGAAGGCGAGATTCAGCGCTGGCAGCAGCAGATGGCTCAGGCCGTTCAGAGTGAGGAAGCTCCACTCGACGCCGAAGAGCGAGACCGTCTCGCCGCGCCCGCCCGCCGGAAGCCATTGCAGTTCGACGGCGAAAGCCATGATCAGCACGAGGCCGATCCAGAAGGTGGGTACGGAAAAGCCGAGGATCGAGACCGTCATGATCAGCTTCGAGGCGACGCTGTCCGGCCTGTAGCCGGCATAGATTCCAGCGGGAATGCCGATCAACGCCGCACCGCAGACCGCGGCCAGCGTCAGCTCCAGCGTCGCCGGCAGGCGCGACAGGATCAGGTCCATCACCGGCATGCCGAAGACGTAGGAGCGGCCGAAATCGCCATGCAGCACGCGGCCGAGGAAGGTCAGGTACTGCTCCCAGAGCGGCCGGTCGAGCCCGTAATGGGCGATGGTCTGGAGGCGCAGTTCCTGGCTGACATCGGGGCCGATCAGCACGTCGATCGGGTTGCCGATAGCATAGACGCCGACGAAGACCAGCACCGACATGACGAGCATGACGACGAGCGCCTGCGCCAGCCGGCTGGCGATGTGGCCTAGCATCGCTGGAGCTTCCGGCGCGGCATCACGGCCAGTTCTCCACCATCACCGCCCGCGTCTCCTCGACGCCGACCTGCCAGAGCCTGAGCATCTCCTCGTCCGGCCGCTGGTAGAGACCGTGGAAATTGCCGTCACCGAGGATCTCGCGGCGCTTCGCCGGGCTTGCCGCCTGATATTCGGCCGCGTTGAAGGGCGGCTTCGACGTATCGGGCATGGCGACGCCGGCGAGCCGCGTCCAGGGGAAATTCTCCATCCAGGAGGCGTGGGAGGCGGCCGGGTCGACCGCCTTCACCGCCGCCGGGAATTGCGGCGCCGCCCACCAATTGTGCAGGCGGATGCTCGCATCGGGGTGCTTGTCCAGCCATTCGGTGGCGAAGTTCAGGGCCGGCGAATTGCCGCCATGGCCGTTGACCAGAATGATGCGGCGGAAGCCCGAGCGGTAGAAGCCGTCGAAGATGTCGCCGAGCAGGGCGGCATAGGTGCTCAACTTGAGTGAGATGCTGCCGGGGAAATTCAGGAAACCCGGCGTCAGCCCGTAGGCGAGCACCGGAAAAACCGGAATGTCGAGCGGCTCGGCCGCCTCCTGCGCCACGCGCTCGGACAGGATCACATCGGTCGCGAGGCTCAGATAGGCATGCTGCTCGACGCTGCCGAGCGGCAGCACGCAACGGTCGTCCCGCCTAGCCTGGGCCTCGATCTGCATCCAGTTCAAGTCGGCGACACGCACGGCGCGATCCTTGCTTCATTCTGACAAGCGATAGACAATCCCGGCAGGCGGCACGGGCTGCCCGCACGGCCATCCTTGACTCCGGGGTCCGGGAGCGTCAAGTTCCATTTGGAACTAAACTCGCCGAGAGATTTCCCGATGCGGCGTGCGCCGACCTCTCCTTCCCGCGTCGACCCGGAGCGCGAGGCCGCGCTGGCCGATCTCGACCCGCTGACCGTGACCAAGCTCTGGGACAATCCCTGCTGGCTGTCGTTCCGGCTGAACTTCATCGCCTTCCGCTTCAACGACCCGGTCTATCGCTGGATCGAGACCCGCTACGGGCTCGTGCGCCCCGAATTCGTCGCGCTCTACGCGGTGGGCTTGAGGGAGGGCGTCGCCGCCAAGAACATCGTCGCCTCCTCCGGCCTGCCGAAGAACACGCTCTCGCGCGCGGTGCAGAAGCTGCTGCAGCGGCGGCTGCTCAAGCGCGAGACCGACCCGGCCGACCTGCGCAGCTACGTGCTCCATCTCACGCCGGCCGGCCGCAGCATCTTCAACGAGACCATGGGGCCGATGACCGAGCACCAGACGACGATGCTCGCCGGCCTCAGCGGGGACGAGCAGCGGCAGCTCTGCGTCCTGATGGACAAGCTCGTCATCGCCTCGCCCACCTGGCCTCAGGAACTCCAGCCAGAACCACACAAAACAACAGGGGATCACGCATGAAACTCGCACAAGGCTTCCGCCTCGCCGCTTTCGCCGCCCTGCTCGGCGCCGCCGTCTCGACCGGCGCTCTCGCCCAGACCCTGACCATCGGCGTCCGCGCCGGCCCGGAATCGATCGACCCGCATTACACCGCGACCGGCACCCATGCCGAAGCGCTGAAGCAGGTCTTCGACACGCTGATCTGGTCCGGCGACAAGCTGCAGCTCGAGCCGCGGCTGGCGACAAGTTGGAAGGCGGTCTCGCCCGATGTCTGGGAGTTCAAGCTGCGCCCCGGCGTCAAGTTCCATGACGGCTCGGACTTCACGGCAGAGGACGTCAAATTCTCGATCGAGCGCATCCCGGTCGTCGCCGGCCCTAATCCGACGACGATCTATGTCCGCCGCGTCAAGGAGGTGAAGATCGTCGATCCGCTGACCGTCAGGGTCACCACCGACGGGCCGGCGCCGAACCTGCCGAACGACTTCATCCGGCTCTTCATCGTCTCGCACAAGGCGGCGGCCGGCCTGACCAAGGACAATGCCAACGAGGCCTTCAATTCCGGCAAGGCCGCGATCGGCACGGGCCCCTACAAATTCGTCTCCTGGACGCCGAAGGACCAGCTCCTCCTCGAACGCTTCGACGGCTATTGGGGGCCGAAAGAGCCCTGGGCCAAGGTCGTACGCAAGGAGCTGCCGAACGATGCGGCCCGCGTCGCGCAGCTCAAGGCGGGGCAGGTCGACATCATCGTGCGCGCTCCGGCCTCAGACGTGCCGATGCTGAAGCGCGACCCGAAGCTTTCCGTCGCAACAGTCGAGACCGTCTACCTCTTCAACATGGAGCTCGACCTGCGCGACAAGCCTCCGCAGATCACCGCCAAGGACGGCTCTGCCCTGCCGAAGAACCCGCTGCAGGATGTCCGGGTGCGCGAGGCGATCGATCTCGCCATCAACCGACCGGCGCTTGCCGAAATCGCCATGGAAGGGCTCGGCGCCGCCGCGAACCAATTGGTCACCCCCACGATCGCCGGCTTCAACAAGGGCCTGCCCGCGATCAAGGCGGATACCGCCAAGGCGAAGAAGCTGATGACGGATGCGGGATATCCCGACGGGTTCAAGGTCACCTTCTCCTTCACCAGCGACCGCTTGCCGGGCGACCGGCAGGTCGGCACCTCGATCGCCCAGATGCTCGCCCGCATCGGCATCGAGGCGGTGGCGAACGCCCAGCCGGCGGCCGTCTTCTTCCCGGCGCGCGCCCGTTCCGAATACTCGATGGCGATGTCGGGCTGGGGCACGCTGACCGGCGAGGCGAATTACACCCTCTCCTCGCTGGTCCACTCCAACGAGCCCGCCAAGAAACTCGGCGCCTTCAACCTGCTCGGCTACAAGAACGCCGAGGTCGACAAGCTGATCGAGAACGCCTCGGTCGAGATGGACGAGGCGAAGCGCAACAAGATGCTGTCCGACGTCGCGGCGATCGTCGCCAAGGACCGGCCGCGCATCGCCGTCACCTCGATCGGCTCGGCCTGGGCGATGCAGAAGGACAAGGTGACGATCTCGCCGCGCGTTGACGAGGACACCCTCGCGATGGACATCAAGCCCGTTAAGAAGTAACGCGGCCGCCTTCCACGTCACGGCCGCTCGCCCGGCCGTGGCGGATCACGCGTTCAAGACCCGACAGGATACCGATATGACCCTCGCGCTTGCCATCCACGGCGGCTGCGGCACGCTGCCGAAGGCCGAAATGACGGAGGCCGAATGGGCCCAGGCCCGCTCCGACCTCGCCAGCGCGCTCAGGGCCGGGTGGGCGATCCTGAGCAAGGGCGGCGCAGCGGTCGACGCGGTCGAGGCGGCCGTGCGGGTGATGGAGGATTCCCCGCATTTCAACGCCGGCCATGGCGCCGCCTTCAACAGCGAGGGCGAACACGAGCTCGACGCCTCGATCATGGACGGGGCGACGCTCGCCGCCGGCGCGATCTGCGGCGCCAAGCGCATCCGCAACCCGATCAGCGCCGCCAAGGCGCTGATGCTGCGCGGCGCCCCGCTGATGCTCGCCGGCCCCGCCGCCGACGACTTCGCCGAGCATGAAGGCGTCGACACGGTGGAGAACGAGTATTTCTCGACCGAGCGTCGGCGCAAGAACCTCGCCTCGATGAAGCTGCGCGAGATCGTCGGCACCGCCGCCGAGGCGAGCGAGGCCGAGAAGCACGGCACGGTCGGCGCCGTCGCCTGCGACGCGCAGGGCCATCTCGCCGCCGCGACCTCGACCGGCGGCTACACCAACAAGCCGGTCGGCCGCGTCGGCGATTCCCCGATCATCGGCGCCGGGACCTATGCCCGCGACGGGCGCTGCGCCGTCTCCGGCACCGGCAAGGGCGAGTATTTCATCCGCTATTGCGTCGGCCACGAGATCGCGTCGCTGATCGCCTACAAGGGCCTCTCGCTGGAGGCTGCGACGGACGCGGTCCTGGCCGAACTCTCCGAGCACAAGATCGGCGCCGGGCTGGTCGCGGTCGGTGCCGATGGCACGGTCGTCGCGCCCTACAACACCGAGGGCATGTATCGCGGCTGGGTGACGACGGACGGGCTCGTCCATGTCGCGACCCACGACCATGTCGAGCTGGCGGGGCAGGCGTGAGCGAACCCATCCTGATCTGGGGCGCAGGAGCCATCGGCGGCGCGCTCGGCGCCTATTGGGCCCGGGCCGAGGTGCCGGTCCTGCTCGTCGATATCGTGCCGGAGCATGTCGAGGCCTGCCGGACCAGGGGGCTCGCGATTTCCGGGCCGGTCGAGGCCTTCACGCAGGTCGTGCCCGCCGCGACGCCAACCGAGCTGACCGGCCGCTATAGCCGCATCGTGCTCGCGGTGAAGGCCGGCGCGACGGAGGAAGCGCTCGCGGCGCTGAAGCCGCATCTGGCGGAGGACGGTTTCGTGCTCTCCGCCCAGAACGGGCTGAACGAACTCGCGATTGCCAAAGCTGTCGGCGAGCGGCGCACCATGGGCTGCTTCGTCAATTTTGGCGCCGACTGGCTCGGGCCGGGCGAGATCCTCTACGGCAATCGCGGCGCGACGGTTGTCGGCGAGCTTGACGGGTCGATGAGCGAGCGGGCCGTCGAGATGCATCGGCTGCTTCGGCTGTTCGAGCCGGACGCGATCCTGACCGACAACATCTTCGGCTATCTCTGGGGCAAGCTCGCCTATGGCGCGATGCTGTTCGGGACGGCGCTGACCGACGATTCGATGTCGGCGAATTTTTCGGACCCGGAGCGACTGCCGGTCTGGCTGGCGCTCGGGCGCGAGGTCGGCGCGGTCGCGGCCAGGCGCGGCGTGACCTCGCTCGGCTTCGGCGATTTCGACCCGATGGTGTTCGCGCCCAGCCGACCGGAAGGGCCGCAGATCGAGACGATCAACTGGCTGGCGCAATATACCGCGCAGAGCGCCAAGACCCATTCCGGCATCTGGCGCGATCTCGCCGTGCGCAAGCGCAAGACCGAGGTCACCCCGCAGATCGGCATCATCGCGACGCTCGGCCACGAGGTCGGCATCGCGACGCCCGCGCTGGAGACGCTGGTTGCGCTGATCCACGACATCGAGGACGGCCGCCGCCCGATGGCCTTCGAGACGCTCAAGGTGTTGATCGACCAATGCAGATCCGCTTCGACGGCCGCGTAGCCCTCATCACCGGCGCAGCCCAGGGCATCGGGCGCGCCATTGCCGCCGCGCTGGCGGAAGCGGGCGCGCGCGTCCATCTCGCCGATATCGATGCGGGTGGCGTGCAGGCGACAGCGAAAGAGATCGGCGCGACCGGCCACGCCGCCGATCTCGGCTCTGCCGAGGCCGCGCAGGCGCTGGTGCGCGAGATCGTGGCGGCCGATGGCAAGCTCGATCTTCTCGTCCATGCCGCCGGCGGCGTGCGTGGGCAGGTCGGCCGGGCGATCGAGGAGATTTCCGAGGATGACTGGCGCGTGATTTTCGCCGCCAATGTCGATGCCGCCTTCTTCCTGGCGCAGGCGGCGGCACCGGCGATGAAGCAGGCGGGCTATGGGCGGATCGTGACGATCTCGTCGGGGGCGGGCCTGAGGCCGAGCCTTACCGGCATCCAGGCCTATGCCAGCGCCAAGCATGCGCTGGTCGGATTGACCAGGCAGCTCGCCTGGGAGTTCGGGCCGCACGGCGTCACGGTGAATTCGGTGGCGCCGGGCTTCGTGCGCTCCAACCCCGCGACCGAGCGGCAATGGCAGAGCTACGGGCCGGAAGGGCAGAAGAAGCTCGTCGAGAGCATCCATACCCGCCGGCTCGGCACGCCCGAGGATATCGCCAACGCCACATTGTTCTTCCTGAGCGAGCAGGCCAGCTGGATTTCCGGGCAGGTGCTCTCGGTGGATGGCGGGCGGTCGTAGGGTACGCTGACGTTCCTCGGAACCGCGCCGTCATCCCGGACAAGCGGCGAAGCCGCGCCGATCCGGAATCCATCGTAGTGCGCGGAGCCTTACAATGGATCCCGGGTCAAGCCCGGGATGACGGGGTGTTTCTTCAGGGAATCGGCAGCCTCTACCCGCAATTCGCCTGATCGGCCGGCATCTCGGCGCCGACCATCCAGCTCGTGCCGAAACGGTCGGTCAACATGCCGAAGCGCGGCGACCAGAAGGTCTCGGCCATCGGCATGGTGATCTTGGCAGCGCCCTCGGAGAGGCCGGCGAAGATGCGGTCGGCCTCCTCCGGCGTCTTCACGCCGACGCTGACCGAGACCGAGCGCATCGGCCCGTCGCTGTTGTTGGGCGGCGCGTCGGAAGCCATCAGCATCTGGCCCTCGATCTCGAGGCAGGCATGCAGGATCTTGTCGCGCCATTCCGCCGGGACATGCTCCTCGGCCGGCGTGCCCTTGTGGTCCATCATGGCCAGCATCTTGCCGCCCAGCACCTTGTGATAATGGGTGAAGGCCTCGCGGCAATTGCCGTCGAACATCAGATAGGTCGAGAGTTTCATCGCGTGTCCTCCTGGATGCGGTGGAAAGCGTTCAGCGCTTGCGGTGGTACTGGGCGGCCATGAACTCGCTCCACTGGCCGTCCGGGCCAAGGGCGCGCGAGGTCAGGGTGCGATGATCCGGCGACAGGAAGGTGATGATGTCCTGGTATTTCGCCATCGAGCCGTCGCCCGCCATGCTCGGCCCCTCGGTGTCGAGGACCAGCGACTTGCCGTCGTCGGAAAGCGTGCCGTCATAGGTCCACATCATCGTCATCATCGAGGCGACGAAGCTGCCGACGAAGCGGCCCCTGGCCGGATCGAAACCGAGTGTCATCAGGCTGGTGACCGGCTTGCCCTCAGGCCCTTCACCCTGTCCCTCGCCCAGCGTCCAGAGCCCGCCGAGCGAGCGCACGCTCTCCGTGCCCTTCGATGAGGATGGCGGCTGGTCCGGTCCCATCGAGCAGTTCATCTCGGCGGTCCAGTCACCGACCAGCTGGTGGAGCCACTCATGTTCCTTCTGCGGTTCGCCCATCATGGTTTCTCTCCTCTGGTTTTCGTTCTTTGGGTGATTGGATGATGCGCCGCCTCAGGCAGCGCCCTCGGCCGCAGCCTTCATGGCCTTGAGTCCAGCCTCGAAATCGCCGCCGACCATGCGGTCCATGTCCATGAAGACATGCATGATCTTGCCGATGAACGGCGTCGGGCCGGTCATGATCCAGGTCACGTTCGTCTGCTGGCCCTGCGGCGTCAGCGCGAAGACGACGTCGTTATGCGCCTCGAAGGGCTTGAGGAAATCCAGCTTGAGCGCGAGCTTGCCCGGCGACTGCGCCTCGGTGATGCGCATGCTGCCCTCGCCGACATTCTTGTCGCCGGCCCATGCATAGGTCGCGCCGACGCCGGTCTCCGGGCCGCCGAAGGTGCGCTTCATCGCCGGGTCCTTCTTCTCCCAGGGCGACCAGGCGCCCCAGGCCCGGAAATCGGCGATCAGCGGATAAATGCGATCCGGCGTGGCATTGATCGCGATGGAGCGGGTGACCTGGAACGTGTCGGGCTTGCGGGCCGCGAGGATCAGCACGACGACGAGGCCGGTCGCGAGGATGCCGAGCAGGCTGAGCAGAATGGTCTTGAGCATGACGAACACCTGAAACTGAGCTGAAAGGAATGGCTTTGGGCGTCAAACGTCTGATTTATCGGGTGGTTTCGCCTTGATCGCGCGGAGCATCTCGTCCAGCCGCCCCAGGCTCTGGTCCCAGAAACGGCTATAATGCTCCAGCCATTGCGAGACCTCCTGCAACGGGCCGGGGTCGAGCCGGCAGGGCCGCCACTGGGCTTCCTTTCCCCGCGTGATCAGCCCGGCCCGCTCCAGCACCTTCAGGTGCTTGGAGACCGCCGGCAGGCTCATCGCGAAGGGCTCGGCCAGCTCCTTCACCGAACTCTCGCCTTGCGACAGCCGGGCCAGGATGGCGCGGCGCGTCGGATCGGCGAGAGCTGCGAAGGTCAGGCTGAGCGGGTCCGTCGACATTGTATAAAACCGATCAGTTAATTAACTGATCGGTTTACTAATCGCATTCCTCCTGCCTGTCAACCGGGCTCGGCCGCAAGCTGGCCCGAGCCACCGCCGGTTGTTGTCAGGAGCGCGGACACGCGGCTAGAACCTGAGGGAGAACAAGGAGGGTTCATGAGCTTCGAGACCGCAGCGACACCAGAAGCCGCCGTGGACCGGCTCGAAAGGCTCTATGACGAGGCGCGCTCGGCGCTACGCGGCGATCTGCAGCGCTTCTTCGACACCGGCGAGGCGCCGACCGCGGATGACCGGGAGCGCTATCGTTACCCGATGCTGCGCGTGACCTACGAGCCCTCGAAGCTGCCGGCGGCGACGCGGCGCGGCTATGCCAAATTCGCGGTGCCCGGCATCTATTCGACCACGGTGACGCAGCCGGCCGAGTTCCGCGCCTATCTGCTCGACCAGCTGAAGCCACTGGTCGCCGAATATGGCGCGACGATCGAGACCGGCGTCAGCACGCAGGAGATCCCCTACCCCTACGCGCTCGAAGGCGGCGACGAACTCGGACGCGGCAAGATCACCGCCGCCGAGCTGGCCCGCTATTTCCCGACGCCGCTGCTGGCGCTGGTCGGCGATGAGATCGCCGATGGCAGCTACGAACTGATCGAGGGCGAACCGCGCCCGCTCTCGCTGTTCGACGCCGTCCGCGTCGACTATTCGCTACGCCGGCTGGTGCATTACACCGGCACCGACTGGCGGGCAGTGCAGCCCTGGGTGCTGCTCACCAACTACCATCGCTATGTCGACCAGTTCGTCCGGCTCGGCCTCGCCGAGATCGAAGCCGGAACGGCCGAGGCGCTGATCGCGCCGGGCGGCATCCGCATCGACAAGGACGGCATCGACGTTTCAGCCGCCGAGCGTGTGATGTCGGCGCCCTGGCACCGCTTCCAGATGCCGGCCTATCACCTGATCCGGACCGGCGGCGAGGGCGTGACGCTGGTCAATATCGGCGTCGGCCCCTCCAACGCGAAGAACATCACCGACCATCTCGCGGTGCTCCGGCCGAATTGCTGGCTGATGGTCGGCCATTGCGGGGGGCTGCGTCAGACACAGATCATCGGCGACTATGTGCTGGCCCATGCCTATCTCCGGCAGGACCGCATCCTCGACGATCTCGTGCCGCCGGATATCCCAATCCCGGCGCTGGCGGAGGTGCAGGTCGCGCTGCAGCAGGCGGCGGCCGACATCACCGGCGAAAAGGGCGACCGGCTGAAGCAGCGCCTGCGCACCGGCACCGTCGTGACCCAGGACGACCGCAACTGGGAATTGCAATGGACCAAGGAACGGCGACGCATCAACCTGTCGCGCGCCATCGCGGTCGACATGGAATCCGGGACGATTGCAGCGCAAGGGTACCGTCTGCGGGTGCCCTATGGGACGCTGCTTTGCGTCTCCGACAAGCCGCTCCATGGCGAGATCAAGCTGCCGGGCGCCGCCAACGCCTTCTACGAGCGCGCCGTCGGCGAGCATCTGCGCATCGGGCTCGACGCGCTGGAGAAGCTGAAAGTCACCGGCTCGGCGATCCATTCGCGCAAGCTCAGGAGCTTCGACGAGCCGCCGTTCCGCTAGGCTGCCTCAACCGAAGACGCCGTAGGCCAAGAGCGCCGCGATCACCCAGAGCGCGATATTGCCCCAGCGGTTGCGCCGGGCCTCGGCCCGGCCGATCGCCTCGACGCTGCGTTCGTCCAGCGAGAAGCCGTGGCGCGAGGCGTCCTCGAGCTGGCCGAGCACGCGTTCGGCCCGGACGACGGTATCCGGCAGCGTCGCGAGCGAGCCGAGCAGGGAACGGGCGCCGCGCCCGGCCTCCTCCAGCCGGCCGATGGGGCCGAGATTATGCGTGATCCAGCTCCGCACCACCGGATCGGCCGTGCCCCACATGTCGAGGTGCGGATCGAGCGTGCGTGCCACGCCCTCGACCACCACCATGGTCTTCTGGAGCATGACGAGCTCGGTGCGCGTCGCCATGTCGAACATGCCGGTGATCTCGAAGAGCAGGGTCAGGACCTTGGCCATCGAGATCTGGTCGGCGCTCTTGTCGTGGATCGGCTCGCCGACGGCGCGGATCGCCTGGGCGAAATCCGCGACATCGTGATGGGCCGGGACATAGCCCGCCTCGAAATGCACCTGCGCCACGCGCGTGTAGTCGCGTGTGATGAAGCCGAGCAGGATTTCGGCGAGGAAGCGCCGCTCCTTCAGGCCGAGCCGGCCCATGATGCCGCCATCGACCGCGACGAGCCGCCCCTCCGCATCGACGAAGAGGTTTCCGGGATGCATGTCGGCATGGAAGAAGCCGTCACGGATCGCGTGCTTCAGGAAGGACTGGATGATCTTGCGCGCCAGCTCGGGCAGATCATGGCCGGCGGCGCGCAGACCCTCGACATCGGAGAGGCGGACGCCGTCGATCCATTCGTCGACCAGCATCTCCCGCGCCGTGAGCTGCCAGTCCGGCTCGGGCACGCGGAAATCGGCGTCGTCCTTGGTATTCTCCGCGAATTCGGAGAGGGCGGCGGCTTCCAGCCGCAGGTCCATCTCCATCGCGACCGAGCGCGACATCGTGTTGATGACCTCGATCAGGCGCAGCCGCCGCGCTTCGGCCGAATGCGCCTCGGCATTGTGGGCGACGAAGAAGAAATCGGAGAGGTCGCGGCGGAAACGCGAAGCGACATTGGGCCGGAGCACCTTGACGGCGACGGCGCGGCGGACGCCGTCGCGTTCGGTCTCGCCGCGATGCACCAGCGCGATCGAAGCCGCGG
>JAEWKP010000231.1 GCA_023393655.1 Pseudomonadota bacterium
ATCCTGAAGGATGCGCCGATCCTGCTGCTCGACGAGGCGACCAGCGCGCTCGACACCGAATCCGAGCGGCTGGTGCAGCAGGCGCTGACGCGGCTGATGGAGGGGCGCACCACCATCGTCATCGCGCACAGGCTCTCAACCATCCGTGCTGCCGATCTGATCGTCGTCATGGACGAGGGCAAGGTGGTCGAGACCGGCAGCCATGACGAGCTGCTGGCGCGGGCGGGCGCCTATGCGCGGCTGCACAGGCTGCAGTTCGTCGAGGCCTGAGCGGTATCAGCGGCAGAAATCGGCGCAGCCAGCGTCCCAGAACGGCTTGGCGGGGTCGACGGCCGGAACCGAGGGCCGCGGCTTGCGGCCGGGCAAGTCCGCGGGAACCGGCTTCACCAGCTCCCACCAGCCATGGGCGCATTGCGAGCGGAAGGCCATCTGGTCGGAGATCGAGCTGCCTTCCTGCTCCAGCGCCGCATCGAGCGCCGCGCAGGCTTCGCGCAGCCGGGCGTCATGGGCATCGCTTTCGTCATTGGCGTAGTCGTGGAAGGCCTCGGTGAAGGCCTCCATCTCGCGGGCGATGTGGGGCCAGTCGGCGCGGCCGAGATTCCAGGCGTCCATCCATTCGCGCACCACCGTCTCGACCGCCTCGGCCTTGGGCTTATCCTTGACCTTGCGGGCGGTGGTCAGCATGTGGCGCATCAGCTCGGCGCGGGCATGAGCGTGGCGCGCCCTCAACGCCGCCTCCTGCATCTGAGCCATGGCGTCAGTCGCCTCCTGCTGCAGCGCTTCGACGAAATGCATGGCTCGGAGCTCTCTCAGGCGTCAATTCTCAGGGAAGGGTGGCGAGACGCTCGATCAGGCGCTCGAACAGCTCGGGGGCCTTCACGGACGCGACGACATGGGCGTTGGGCTCGCGCTTCAGCCGTCCGTTCCAGTCGATCGTGGTGCGGCCGCGTTGAGGTCCGTCGCCGGTCTCGACCGTGACGAAACAGTCGCGGCCCTCGAACAGTTCCGGCCAGAGCAGATAGGCGACGATGCAGGGGTCGTGCATCGGATGGCCGTCGCTGCCGAGCCCGCCGGGGCGCGGGCGGGTCAGCATGCCATGCACGGATTTGCCGGCGGCGGTACCGAGTTCACTGAGCCGCGCGATCTGGGCGTGGCTGGCGATGGCCTGCAGCGTGACGCCGAGGCCGAACATCACGATCGGCCGGCCGCAGCCGAACACGACCGCCGCAGCATGCGGGTCGACATAGGTGTTGAACTCGGCGGCCGGCGTGATGTTGCCGAGCCCGATGGCGCCGCCCATCAGCACGATGCGCTTCACCTTCGGCAGGATGTCGGGTGCGAGCCGGAAGGCGAGCGCCAGATTGGTCAGCGGCCCGAGCGGGCAAAGCGTTATGCCGCCTGCAGGTGCTGCGCGGCAGATATCGATGATCGCCTGCACGGCATGGCCGGGCGCCGCCTCGCTCATTGGCTGGGGCAGGTCGGCGCCGGCCAACCCATCCGGGCCGCAGACGAATTCTGCGGTTTCCAGCGCGAAGACCAGCGGGCCCTCGGCGCCGCGATGGATGGGGATATCGTCGCGACCGGCGAGATCGCGGATGCGCAGGGCATTCGCGGTGGTCTGCGCGACCGGGACATTGCCGGCGACCGTGGTGATTGCCCTGAGATCGATCCGCTCGGCGCTGGCGAAGGCGAGCAGCAGTGCGACGGCGTCATCCTGGCCCGGATCGGTATCGATGACGATGGTCTCGCGCATGATCAGGCGGCCTTGGCGTTGCCGGCCATGATCATGTGGGCGATGTCGTCGGCGCTGAGGTCGCCGAGCGGACGATCCACGTATTTGCGGCCGGCGCCCATGATGACGACACGGTCGGCCAGCGCCACGACATCGCGCATATTGTGGCTGATCAGGATGACGGTGCGTCCGTCCGCCTTGAGCTTGCGGATGAGATCGAGGACGAGCGCGCTTTCCTTGACGCCGAGCGCGGCGGTCGGCTCGTCCATGATGATGATCTCGGCGTTCCAGCGCAGTGCGCGCGAGATCGCGACGGCTTGGCGCTGGCCGCCCGAGAGGCGCTCGACCGGCCGGGTCATGTCGGTGACGGCGGCGGAGAGCTGCGAAAGATAGCGCTGCGATTCCGCGATCATCTTCTTCTTGTCGAGGATGCGCAGGAAGGGCAGCAGGACCGGCTTGGTCAGTTCCGAGCCCATGAAGACATTCTGGGCAATCGAGAGGCGCGGCGCCAGCGCGAGGTCCTGGTAGATCGTCGCGACCCCGTTCTCCAGCGCATCATGCGGCGAGGCGAAGGTGACCGGCTTGCCGCGCAGGCTGATCGTGCCGCTGGTTGCTTCCTCGGCGCCGGAGATCACCTTGATCAGGCTAGACTTGCCGGCGCCGTTGTCGCCGCAGAGCGCCACGACCTCGCCCTTGAAGATGTCGAGATCGACATCGCGGACGGCGACGACCGGTCCATAGGCCTTGCCGATGCCGCGCAGCGAGAGGAGGGGAGTGGGGTCGGTCATGGTTGGATCGCTGGGGTGTTTCCGTTGACTTCGGGCTCGCCGTCATCCCGGCCGCAGCGCAGCGGAGCGCCGGGATCCATCGTAGAGTGCGACACCCTTCGATGGATCCCGGATCTGCGCTGCTGCGCAGCTTGTCCGGGATGACGGCCGAGCTGCACGAGTCTCACTTCTTCAGGAACTGCTGGACGTTGTTCTTGTCGACCAGCACGGCTTCCGTGAAGAGATAGGGGCCGGACGTGATGCTCTCCTTCGGCTTCTTGTCGACGACGATCGCCTGGATCGCGTCGACTGCCTGCTTACCCATCTCGTCGAAGGGCACGGCTACGGTCGCCATCAAGGTCGAGTTCGGATCGGCGATGCGCTCGTAGCTCTCCTTGCCGCCATCGACCGAGACCAGGGGGATCTGGCCCTTCTTCACGCCCTGCGCCTGCAGCAGGTCGTCGATGATATAGGCCTGACCGTCGAACGAGGCCCAGATGCCGTTGATCTTGCCCTGGTTCTGCAGCAGCAGCGCCTGCATGCCGGCGCGGACATCGTCGCGCCAGCTCTGGGTGCGGGCCATCGAGAACTTGCCGAGCTCTTTCACCGCCTGGTTCTCGGCGAGGACGGCGTCGAGCAGGCGGCCGCGGATGCGCGAGGCGACGTTGAGATCGAAGCGGGCCGAGACGATGTTGCCCTGGTAGCCGAGCTGGCCGAGCAGGTAGAGCGCGGCATCGGCGCCGACCTTGTACTCGTTGGTCTGGATGTCGAAGAGCGCATGCGGGCTGGAGCCCGACTGCACGGTGATGACCGGGATCTTGGCATCCTTCGCCGCCTTGAACTGGGCATCGGCCTCGACCGGCTTGCCCATGGCGATGATGATGGCGTCGACCTTCTTGGCGATCAGCGCGTCGAACTGCTCAGCGTGCTTCGGCAGCGCGCCTTCCGAGTTCAGCAGCGTGACGTTCCAGCCCTTGGCCTTGGCGGCAGCGGCAGCCGCATTGGCGACGCGGGCATGCGTCTCGGAGGTGAACTGGAAGCCGATGATGCCGAGCTCGAAGGCGCTCGCGGACTGGCCGAGCGCGACGAGCGCGGCGGCGGCCACCAGCATTTTCCTGAAACCGAACATGAAACCCACTCCCCTCATTCTGCTTGTCGTTGTCGAGATCAGACCTTGAACGCCGCCTTCTTCATCGCGCTGGCCGAGAAGGCGACCGAGCCGATGATGATCCCGCCGAGCACGATGTCCTGGATGTAATAGGGCGCTCCCATCAGAACCAAGCCGTTGCCGAGCACCTTGAGCACCAGCGCCGCAAAGACCGTGCCGGGGATGTTGGGCTTGCCGGGCTCGAACATGGTCATGCCGAGCAGCACAGCGGCGATGGCATAGAGCAGGTAGTCGCCCGCCATGTTCGGCGCGGCCGAAGACAGGTTGGCGGCGAGCAGCATGGCCATCAGGCCGGCGAAGACGCCCGAGAGCAGGAGCCCGATGCGCTTCATCCGGGCGGTGGCGATGCCGGCGAGCCGCGCGGCCTCGTCCGCCTCGCCGGTCGCGACCATATGGGCGCCGGTTCGGGTCCATTTGACGAGCCCATAGGCGAAGAGCGTCGCGCCTGCCATCCAGAGCACGAGATTGGGAATGCCGAAGGAATAGCCGCGGGCGAGCCCGGTGAAGCCGACCGGCCAGCGCCCGACGAAGGCGACGCCCTGCGTAATCATGAAGGCGAAGCCCTTGGCGATGGCGGCCGTGCCCAGCGTCATGATCAGCGAGGGGATGCGCAGCACGGTGACGCCGTAGCCGTTGAGCGCGCCGAGCACGATGCCGACGCCGATGGCAGCCGAGACCGCGACGGCCGGCGGATATTGCGCATGGACCAGCCAGCCGCAGACCACCGCCGCAAGGCTCGCCATCTCCGCGACGGAGAGGTCGAGCTCGGCCACGGTGAAGGCGAGCGCGAAGCCGAGTGCGAGGATGGCGAGGAAGCTCGTATCCTTCAGCACGTTGACGATGTTCATCGTGCTGGCGAAGTTCGGCGCGAAGATCAGGAAGAACAGGATCAGCGCGAGGCCGGCGAGCGCCGTGCCGTAGCGTCCGATCAGTTCGCGCGGGTCGATGCGGCCCAAGCTCAAAGTCCCTTGTTCGCGGTCGTGCCTGCCAGGACCCGGCTTCGAATCGTCGGCATGATCAGTCCTTTACGTCGCGCTTGCCGGGTTGGCGAGGCCGGGCAACGCGGCCGTGTCCTGCGCCAGCGCCACGAGATCGGCCGAGATCGGCGCGAGTGCCGCTTCGCTCTGCCGGTAGAGGGCGTAGAGCGCGTTATAGGCCGGGCGGCGGGCAGGATCGGGTTCGTAGCGGCGGGCTATGCTGACGAGGGCATCCTGCGCGGCTTCCAACGAAGCGAAGCGGCCAAGGCCCGTCCAGGCAATGATCGCCGCGCCGAGCAGGCCGGGTTCCCTGGCCGCGCCGACCGCGATCGGGCGGCCGCAGATATCGGCCTTGACCTGCGCCCAGATTGGATTTGCCGCGGCGCCACCGCCGAAGCGGATTTCGTCGACGCGGCTGCCGAGCGCGCCTTCCGCACGCTCCAGCACGAGCCGGTTCTGGCAGGCGACGCCTTCGAGCACGGCATAGGCGAGATCGGTCGGGCCATGCCGGCGGCCGAGCCCGATGAAGGCGCCGCGCAGGTTCGGGTCCCAATAGGGCACGCGCTCACCCTGCAGATAAGGCAGGAAGAGCAGCGGTTGCGGGTGGCGTGGGCCGTCGAGCAGGCGTTCAATCGTCTCGCCGACAGGGCCGTCATGGCCGAGCAGGCCGGCGAGCCAGGCGGCGGTGTCGGCGCCGTTCTGGCTGGGGCCGCCGAGATGCCAGAGGCCGCGCCAGTCGACGGAGATCAGCCCTTCGGCCTCCGCCTGATCGGGGCCGAGCACGCCGAGCACCTCGGTGGTGCCGGAGATGTTGTAGGCATAGCCTGGTCGAAGGGCGCCGAGCCCTGCGACAGCCGCCCAGGTATCGTTGCAGCCGCAGAAGACGGGAATGCCGGCGAGCTTGTCGAAGGGGGCGGGCAGGCCAGGGTGGATGGGAGCGACGATCTCGGCGGGTTCGAGGATGGTCGGGATCAGGCTCGACGAAAGACCGACTGCGTCCAATGCCGAGCGGCCGTCGACGTTTTCGGTGCAGGCGATCAATCGGGCGAGCGAGACGGGATCGCTCGCGCGCCGGCCGGTCAGGCGAAAATTCAGGTAGTCCTTGGGTTCGAACACGCAGGCGAGCGCGCGGGCGTTCTCCGGCTCGTTCTCGGCCAGCCAGGCGAGGCGCGCGAGCGGGTGGAACGCGTTGATACGGGCGGCTTCGGGATGATCGGCTAGTGTCTCGCGCAGGCGGGCGGCGATGTCGTCGGAGCGCGCGTCCTTCCAGGTCATGGCCGGGCGCAATTCGTTCCCGTCGCGATCGAGGAAGACCTGCGTCCGGGTCACGCCGCAGATTGCGATGCCCTGGACGCTTGCGAACGGCTCCGGCGCCTGTTCGGCGAGCTTGCCGGTTGCTTTCAGCAGTTGCGCCCACCACGCCGTTGCCTCGACTTCCGAGCGGTCGAGATGGTCGTGCAGGGTCGGGCCGGGCACCGCATGCTCGGCCAATGTCGCTCCGCGATCGTCGATCAGCGCGGCGCGAAAGCTGCTACCGCCGAGATCGCAGGCGAGGACGACGTTCATCGGGGGCATCGGGACAGCAACATAGGCGTCATTCCGGACAAGCCGCGAAGCGGTGCCGATCCGGAATCCATCATAGGGCTCGGCGCTCTGCGATGGATTCCGGGTCAAGCCCGGAATGACGGCGTTTCATGAGTGGAAACACACTGCAAATCGTGACGAAGTCAAGAAAACGACGGCATCATGCCGGCCGTGCAGCTTTCAGAATGTCGTCGACCAGCCGCTGTGAAGCGAGAGCTTCCTCGCCGGTGACGACGGGGTCGCGGCCCTGCTCGATCGCATCGAGGAAATCGGCGATGACGGCGCGGTGGGCGTCATGCGGGAAATCCATGATGTTGGCGCCGCTGCCGGTCGAGCCCTCGGCTTCGACGATCTCCTCGCGCCCGTTGAGGAAGGCGAGGCGGAGGCGCCCGCCGATCAGCGCGGCGAAACCCTTGGTGCTGGTGATCTCGATGCGCTCGGGATAGCCCGGATAGGCGGCGGTGGTTGTCACCAGCGTGGCGGGGGCGCCGTTGCCGGTTTCCAGCAGGGCCGAGACGTAGTCCTCGGTCTCCATGCGATGGAGGGCGGTGGTGCGGGCCTGTGCCGCGACCACCCTGGAAACCCCGACGAGCGAGCGGAACAGGTCGAGCGAGTGGATCGCCTGGGTCAGCAGCACGCCGCCACCGTCGCGGGCGAGTGTCCCGCGGCCGGGCTCGTCGTAATAGCTCTGCGGGCGCCACCAGGGCACGGAGAGGAAGGCGGCCTCGATGGTGCCGAGCTCGCCGGAATCGAGCGCCGCCTTCAGGCGCAGGCTCGCCGGGCGGAAGCGATGCTGGAGGGTCACGCCGAAGGTCCTGCCCGTCCGGCGGGCGGTATCGACGAGGCGCTGGCCGCGCTCGCTGGTCAGCTCCAGTGGCTTCTCGACCAGAACATGTTTGCCGGCTTCAAGGCAGAGTGCAGAGACGTCGAGATGGCTCGAAGGCGGCGTTAGTACGATGCAGGCGTCGACGGCCGGGTCGTTCAGCACCGCGTCGAGATCGGTCGTGGTCGGGAAGGGGAACTGCGCGGTATAGGCCTTGGCCCGATCCGGCGTGCGGCTGACCGCCCAGCGCGTCTCGGCGCGCCCGGCGAGGTCGAGCAGGCTTTTCGAATGCGGCAGGGAAGCGGGGCCGAGCCCGATCACGGCGATGCCGAGCTTGCGTGTCATGACGGGTCGTTCCTCAAGCGCGAGCGGCGGGCTTCGCCGGCAGCCAGGCGGCCTTGGCCTGCGCCTCCAGCGCGAGCCGGCAGACGGTGAAGACGTGGCGCTGGCTCATCGCGGATTCGCCGCGGTTGCCGATATCGGCGACCAGATTGCGGAAATAGGTCAGCCGCTCGCTGGCGGCATCGATATGGCGGGTGCCGGCCTTGTCGACGAGGAAGACATGGTCGGTGCCGGGGCGGCCGGCGATGTCGACATATTTGCGCAGTTCGATGGTGCCTTCGGTGCCGAGAATGGTCAGGCGGCCGTCGCCCCAGGTCGGCAGGCCGTCGGCGGTGAACCAGTCGACGCGGATATAGCCGCCGGCCCTGTCGCTGCGCAGCAGAACCTCGCCGAAATCCTCGAAATCGGGCAGGTCGGGCACGCCGAAATGGCCGGTGCCGGAGGCGACGATCTCCGCATCGTCGGAGCCGGTGAAATGCAGGAACTGGTCGATCTGGTGCGAGGCGATATCGGTGAGGATGCCGCCATAATGGCGCTTGTCGAAGAACCAGTCCGGCCGGATCGCGCGGTTGAAGCGATGCGGACCCATGCCGAGCGTCTGCACCACGCGGCCGATGGTGCCGTCCGCGATCAATTTGCCGGCGATGAGCGTGGCGGGGACGGTGAAGCGCTCGGAGAAGCAGATCGAGAAGATGCGTCCGGTTTCGGCGACGGCTTTCTCGACGGCCGCGAGTTGGTCGAAATCGGTGACGCCGGGCTTGTCGACCATCACGTCCTTGCCGGCCTGCATGGCGCGGATGGCCAGCGCGGCCCGCTCCGCCGGAATGGCGGCGCAGACGATCAGCTCGATCGACGGGTCGTCAATCAGGCGGTCGGTCGTGCTCTCCGGCAGATCGGGGAAGCGCTCGCGGAAGCCTGAGAGGACGCGCTCGTCGCTGGTCGCGGGATCGAAGCCGACGCAGCTCGCGCCGGCTTCGAGGAGACCACCGACCATATGGTAGATATGGCGGTGGTCGAGGCCGATGGCGGCGAAGCGCATGGCTATTGCGGCGCGCCGTGGCCGGCGCCGACCTCCTGGTCCCAGCGCCGGAAGGCGGCGACGAGACGCTCGGGCGTCAAGGGCGGGCGGGTCGGCAGGCTGGTGATAAGTCCGTCATATTCCGGCCGGCCGTACTCGGCGAGGATATCGCGGCTCTCCTTGGGCGCCATGGCGAGCGTCACGCCCTTGATCGCCGGACCGGGGTAGAAATAACCCTTGTCGTAGGTCACGGCCTGCGCTTCCGGCTTGAGCATGTAGGCCATGAGCGCGACCAGCGCCGGCATCTTGTCGGCCGGGACGCCCTTGGGGATGCACATGAACTGGGTGTCGGGAATCCAGTGCGTGTTGGCGAGGACGAAGACCTTCGCCTCCTTCGGCACGATGCCGAGCACGCGCGGGTTGATGTCCCAGCCCAGCGTCGAGACGATGACGTCGCGGGTGCCTTCGCCGAGCTCCTTCATCGTCGCGGCGGTGCCGCCCGGATAGTAGTCGATGCCGGTGCCGAGCTCCTTGAGATAGGCCCAGCTCTTGTCCCAGCCCTTGATCGGATCGGTCGGGTCGGCATCGCCGAGGATGTAGGGCAGGCCCATGAGCCAGGTCCAGCCGGGACCGGAATTGAGGGGGCGGGCATAGGTGAAACGCTTGGGGTTCTGCTTGACATAGGCGAGCAGCTCCTCGGCCGTCTTCGGCACGGTCTTGAGGCGCTCGGGCGCATATTCGAAGAGCGGGCCGGAGGGCGAATAGACGACGGCGACGCCCTCGTTCTGGCCGAAATTGCGCTGCATCATCAGCGCCTGCTCGTGATAGACCTCCTCGGGCTTCGGCAGGTCCTTGGCATGGGACTTCCAGACATCGACCCAGAGCCCCTGCTGGATGCCGTCGGACATGGCGCCGGGGCCGGTGAGCACGAGGTCGATATCGACGCGATTGGCCGCCTGCTGCGCCTTGAGCTTGGCCGGCAGCTCCGGCGAGGGCGCGCGCGAGAAATTCAGCCGCGAGATCAGCTTCGGATTGTCCTTGCCGAATTTCTCGATGGCGGCTTGGGTCAGCTGAAGATTGCCGGCGACATCGATGATGTTGAGCGAGACAGGCGCGCTTTGCGCCAGCGCTCCGCCGGCTTTCAGCGCAGCGAGGCCGGCAGCTCCGGCCATGATCGTGCGGCGTGTCGGATTGGTCATGATCTCTCCCTGGGTTGCGGCTCTCTTTTGCGATGCCATCAACGACATCCGGAGCATTTAACTGGGATACTAGTGCACCACTTTGGGAGGCGCCAGCGGATTCGATGGCATGGCTGGCACCGCGTCGGGACATGGCGAACCAGCTCGATCAGGCCTGTTCGAGCAGCAGCGCCTCGGTCGCGCGGCTCAGCAATGGCGCGGCGGCGCCGTGGATCTCATAGAGATGGCTGGCGGGCACGCCGGCGAGATCGGGCACGGCAAAGCCGTCCATCGTGCCCTCTGCCCGGAACAGCGTGTTGAACCGGGCCCAGAGCTGCGGATTGGCGGAGAAGGGGCCGCTGACCGCGATCCGGGCCGGAAAGAGCAGGCGGCAGGCATTGGCGAGCGCGCGGGCGAGCAGCGCTGCTGCCATCTCCAGTTCGGGCAGGGCCAGGAGGTCGAGCCCGGCGAGCTGGCGGGCGAGGCGCACCTCGTCCTGATCGAGATCGGGCCAATGCCGGCGCAGCGCCGGGAGCAGCGACCAGAGTGCCGCCCCGGTCTCGAGGCAGGCAGTGTTGCCGCAGCCGCAGCGGCGCTCTCCCAGAGCGGCGAGGCGCCAATGGCCGATCTCACCGAAGGAGCCGGTCGGCGCGAAGGGCTCGCCATCGACCGCATAGGCGAGGCCGACGCCCCAGCCCCAGTGCAGCAGGACCGTCCCGCCCGCGAAATTCTCGGGCTCGCGGGCAGCGCGGGCGCGCAGCTCGGCATCGAGATTGCGGCAGATCGTGACCGGCCCGGCCACCGGCGCGAGGACGGAGGC
>JAEWKP010000350.1 GCA_023393655.1 Pseudomonadota bacterium
GCTCGATGCCGGCCACGACATCCACGACGCCGTGGTAGCCGAGGCGATCGTCAATAGCTTCGACGAGACCGCCTTCCCCGAGGAGCGGCTGCGCGGCCGCGAGATCGGCGAGGCGGCTTCCGTGGTCGCGGCGATGCCGGCCGTGCGCGCCGGCCTGCTGACCCGGCAGCGGCGCTTCGCGGCGCAACCCGGCGGGGCCGTGCTCGACGGGCGCGATATCGGCACGGTGATCTGCCCGGAAGCCCCCGCCAAGCTTTTCGTCACCGCGACACCGGAAGTCCGCGCGGCGCGGCGCCACAAGGAGCTGCTCGGGCGCGGCGAGGCCGTCACCCTCGACGGCATCCTCGCCGATATCCGCCGGCGCGATGCCCGCGATTCCGGCCGTAGCGATGCCCCGCTCAAGGCGGCCGAGGATGCGATCGTGCTCGACACCTCGGCGCTGACCGTCGAGGAGGCCGCCACTGCGGCGATCGGCATCGTCGAGGGCCGCCGGGCGGCCTGAGCGCACTGCTCGCGAATTTGCTATCGAAACAGGCGCCCTTAGCCGGTTTTTCCGGCTTGGCGTGGGCCGCGGCCAAGCGCACACTTCCCTTCGTGAATAGGCAACGGAGGTGGCGATGCGGCGCTGGCTGTGCGGTCTCTCGTGTCTGGCAGCAGCGGCGCTCTGGCAGCCCGCGCTGCCCCGGGCCCAGACGGCACCGCCGCCTGAAGAGGTCGATGTCGCGCTCGTGCTCGCGGTCGACGTTTCCTATTCGATGGATCTCGACGAGCTCGCCCTGCAGCGCAACGGCTATATCGAGGCATTCCGCTCGAAGCAGCTCCACGACGCCATCGACAAGGGCGCGATCGGCAAGATCGCCGTGACCTATTTCGAATGGGCCGGCGGGAGCTTCCAGTATGTCGTCCGGCCATGGAAGATCATCGACGGCCCGGCTGCTGCGATGGCCTTCGCCGAGGAGCTGGGCGAGGCGCCGACGCGGCGCGGCCGGCGCACCTCGATCTCCGGCGCGATCGATCTCGGCGTGCAATTGCTCGAACAGTCGAATGTGAGTGCTATGCGGCGCGTGATCGACATCTCCGGCGACGGCGCCAACAATGACGGGCGGCCGGTCACCACGGCGCGCGACGAGGCCGGTGCCAAGGGCATCGCCATCAACGGCCTGCCGGTGATGCTGAAGCAGGCCGGCTATTTCGACATCGACAATCTCGACACCTACTACACCGACTGCGTCATCACCGGCATCGGCGCGTTCGTCATCCCGATCCGCGACAAGAGCCAGTTCGTCGAGGCGACGAAGACGAAGCTGCTGCGCGAGCTCGCCGAGGCCCCCACCGACGCGACGGTCCACCAGGCGCAATCCGGCAATATCGCGACCTGCCTCGCCGGCGAGCGGCAATGGCGCGACCGGATGGGGAACTAGAGATCAGGTTCCGCGCGGCTTCGCCCGCGTCGTCGGCAGGGCGGCGGCGGGGTCGTCCGGCCAAAGATGGCGGGGATAGCGGCCCTTCATCTCCGATCTCACCGCAGCCCATGAGCCGCGCCAGAAGCCCGGCAGGTCGCGCGTGACCTGGATCGGCCGATGGGCCGGGGAGAGCAGTTCCAGCACCAGCGGCACGCGCCCACCGGCCAGGGCCGGATGCGTCGCGAGCCCGTAGAGTTCCTGCACGCGCACCGAAATGGTCGGACCGGCCTCGGCGGCATAGTCGACCGCGAGCGAAGACCCGGTCGGCGCGGTGAAATGGGTCGGCGCTTCCTGATCGAGCCGGCGCTTCATCTCCCAGGGCAGGAGGCCTGCCAGCGCCGAATCGAGATCTGAAGCTTGAATCGCAGAGAACGAGGCGCGGCCCACGAGATGCGGCGCCAGCCAGAGCTCCGGCTCCTGCGACAGACCTTCATCGGAAATGTCGGGCCAGCCGGCCTCCGGTTCGGCCCTGCGCAGGAAGGCGGCGCGCTCGCGCAACTGGTTCTGCCCTTTCGTCCAGGGCAGGAGATCGATGCCGAGCGCTGCGATGCCTTTGGCCAGTGCCTCGGCATTCTCGGGCGTATCCGCAACCGAAAGCGGTCGTTCCGATAACGAAAGCGCCCCGTAGCGGCGCACGGCCCGGACGCGCAGCGCGCGCGCCGTGCGGTCGAAGCTCGCCTCCTCGCGCTCGGTGATGGCAAAGGGTGCGAGGCCGTTGGAGACGAGCGTCGCGATCTCCGCTTCGCTGATCGCAGCGGCGGCCATGATGCGAGCCTGCTGGGCCGCGCCGGTCATCTCGGCCACGACAATATAGGGCTCGCGCGCCAGACGCTGCGACGGCTCCAGCGCGCCGCCGCGGCCATTGGCGAGGAGATATTGGCCGGAGCCCGGCGCACGCGCCTTGGCCAACCGGTCGGGATAGGCGAAGGCGAGCAGGAGGCCGGGGGAGAGCGGATCGGTGGCCGAAGCCTGATCCTCGCCGATGCTGCGCTCGGCGGTGCGTGCCCAGCCCTCGGCGAGGCGGCGCATGTCGCCGGCCCGACCGCCGCGCTCGCGGCCGTAGCGTTCCAGCCGTTCGGCCAGATCGACATCGCCGCCGAGACCGCGCTCGACTAGAACGGCAGCAAGATCGGCGGCAGCATCCGCCTGCCCGAAGCGCGCGGCAGCCACGACCATGCGGGCGAGACGCGGCGGCAGCGGCAGGGCCTGTAAGGCGCGTCCGTCAAACGTGATACGGCCATCGGCGTCGAGTGCGCCGATATTACCGAGCAAAACGCGAGCTTCCTTGAGGGCGGGCGCGGGCGGCGAATCGAGAAAGGCGAGACTCGATGGGTCGCTGACGCCCCAGGCGGCGCAATCGAGCAGCAGCGGGCTGAGATCGACCGAGAGGATTTCCGGCCGGGCGAAGGCTTCGAGCGCACCGGTCGCGGCCTCCTCCCAGAGCCGGTAGCAGACACCGGGCTCGGTGCGGCCGGCGCGGCCCCGGCGCTGGTCGGCGGCGGCGCGGCTGACGCGGCGGGTCTCCAATCGGGTCACGCCGATATCGGGCTCGTAGACCGGCACGCGAGCGAGGCCGGAATCGATGACCACGCGCACGCCCTCGATCGTCAGCGAGGTCTCGGCGATGGCGGTCGCGAGCACGATCTTGCGCCTGCCCGCAGGCGCCGGCAGCACGGCGCGATCCTGCTCGCGCTGGTCGAGCGCGCCATAGAGTGGCACGATCTCGACGGCCGGATCGCGCAATCTCTCGCGCAGGCGCTCCTCGACGCGACGGATCTCGCCCTGGCCGGGCAGGAAGACGAGCTGCGAGCCTGGCTGTTCGTTGAGCGCGAGCAGAACCGTCTCGGTGACCTGATCCTCGATGCGCTTCAGCGGGTCGCGGCTGCGATAGCGCGTCTCGATCGGATAGGCACGCCCCTCGCTCTCGATCACCGGGGCATCGCCGAGCAGTTTCGCGACGCGGGCGCCGTCGAGCGTCGCGGACATCACGAGGATGCGCAGGTCCTCGCGCAGGCCGCCCTGCGCATCGAGCGCCAATGCGAGGCCGAAATCGGCATCGAGCGAACGCTCGTGGAATTCGTCGAAGAGCACGGCGGCAATGCCGTCCAGTGCGGGATCGTCGAGGATCATCCGGGCGAAGACGCCTTCGGTCACGACCTCGATGCGCGTCTTCGGGCCGATCTTGGAGCCGAGGCGGACGCGCAGGCCGACGGTGTCGCCGACACGCTCGCCCAGCGTCTGCGCCATCCGGTTCGCGGCACCGCGGGCCGCCAGCCTTCGCGGTTCGAGCACGATCAGCTTGCCGCCCTTCGTCCAGGGCTCGTCAAGGAGAGCGAGCGGCACCCGCGTCGTCTTGCCGGCGCCGGGGGGAGCGACCAGCACGGCATTCGGCCGCGCCCGCAGGCTTGCGGCGAGACGCCCAAGAACGGCGTCGATCGGGAGGGCTGTGTCGAAGGCGCGCATGCCCGGCCGATGTGGCGCAGCCGCGCCCTACGCGCAAGCCACTCGCCAGCCGGCGCGCGTCATGCTAACCGCTGCGGCATGACTGAGACTGGCCAGACCCGCATCCAGAATCGCTTCCAGGCCTGCGCCCGCGAGGGCCGGGCGGCGCTCGTGACATTCGTCACCGCCGGCGACCCGGATTTCGACACCTCCAGCGCGATCCTCGCAGCCCTCCCCGGAGCCGGCGCCGACGTGATCGAGCTCGGCGTGCCCTTCACCGACCCGATGGCGGACGGCGTTCCCGTCCAGCTCGCCGGCCAGCGCGCGCTCAAGGCAGGCCAGACGCTGCGCAAGACGCTCGCCATGGTCGAGAGCTTCCGCAAGGCCGGCCATGACACGCCGATCGTGCTGATGGGCTATTACAACCCGATCTGGGCCTATGGCGTCGAAGCCTTCCTCGCAGACGCCCGCCGCGTCGGCATCGATGGCCTGATCGTCGTCGACCTGCCGCCGGAAGAGGACGAGGAGCTCTGCCTGCCGGCGCTGAAGGCCGGCGTCTCCTTCATCCGCCTGGCGACGCCGACGACCGATGACAAGCGCCTGCCCAAGGTCCTGCAGAACACCTCCGGCTTCGTCTATTACGTCTCGGTCACCGGCGTGACCGGCGGCGCCATCGCCGATTACGGCGCGGTCGGCGACGCCGTCACCCGGATCAAGCGCCATACCGCCCTGCCCGTCGCGGTCGGCTTCGGCGTCAAGACCGCAGCGGATGCCGCCACCATCGCCAGGAGCGCGGACGGCGTCGTCGTCGGCTCGGCCCTCGTCGAACGTGTCCGTCTTTCGCTCGATGACCAGGGCAAGGCCACGGAAAAGACGGTTTCGGCTGTCACCTCGCTGGTCAGCGAACTCGCCAAGGGCATCCGCTCCGTCGCCAAGGCGGCCTGAGCCCAAGGTTTCGTTCCATGGTCGCGTCGCTTGCCCGCCGGCAGGCGTGACCCCATTTTCGGCGTGACGGCGCGCGAGCGCTGACAAGCCCATCAGGGATTCATCCGATGAACTGGATTTCCGAAGTCGTCCGGCCGCGCATCAAGACGCTGTTCAAGCGCGAGAGCCCCGAGAACCTCTGGATCAAGTGCCCCGATTCCGGGCAGATGGTGTTCCACCGGGATGTCGAGGCCAATGGCTATGTCATCCCCGGCTCCGAGCATCATATGCGCGTCACCGCGCCGGAGCGGCTGCGGCTGACCTTCGACGACGGCAAGTGGCTCGATGTCGCCCTGCCCGAGGTCGCGGTCGACCCGCTGAAGTTCCGCGACGAGAAGCGCTATGTCGACCGGCTCAAGGACGCTCGCGCCAAGACCGGCGCGCAGGATGCCTTCAAGATCGGCTATGGCCGGGTCAAGGGCCTGCCGATGACGCTGGCCGTGCAGGATTTCCACTTCATGGGCGGATCGCTCGGCATGGCCGCGGGCGAAGCCTTCGTGAAGGGCGCCGAGACCGCGCTCGACAAGAAGACGCCCTATGTCGTCTTCGCGGCGTCCGGCGGCGCGCGCATGCAGGAAGGCATCCTCTCGCTGATGCAGTTGCCCCGCACGACCGTCGCGGTCAGGCGCCTGCGGGCAGCCGGCCTGCCCTATTTCGTCGTGCTGACCAATCCGACGACCGGTGGCGTCACCGCCTCCTACGCCATGCTGGGCGATATCCACATCGCCGAGCCCGGCGCCCTGATCGGCTTCGCCGGCCCGCGCGTGATCGAGCAGACCATCCGCGAGAAGCTGCCGGAGGGCTTCCAGCGCTCGGAATATCTCAAGGATCACGGCATGGTCGACATGGTCGTGCATCGCCGCGACCTGCCGGAGACGCTGGCCCGGCTCGGCCGCGTGCTGACGAAGCAGCCGGCCGCGCAGGACGAAGCGGAGCCCGCGCGCCCGATGGCCGAGGCGGTCTGAGGCGGTCCGGGTTAGTTCACGGCTGGGGGCCGTTACGTCATGGGGTCTTCCGACGCCTTGCTCGCGCGCTTCATGGCGCTGCATCCCAAGCTGATCGATCTCTCGCTCGGCCGCATCCTGACCCTGCTCGAACGACTCGGCGACCCCCAGAAGAAGCTGCCGCCGGTGATCCATGTCGCGGGCACCAACGGCAAGGGCTCGACCATCGCCTTCATGCGGGCGATCCTCGAGGCAGCCGGGCTGTCGGTCCATGTCTATACTTCGCCCCATCTGGTGCGCTTCCATGAGCGCATCCGGCTCGGCGCCCCCGGCGGCGGGCGCTTCGTCCCCGAGGACAGGCTGGTCGAGGCGCTGGAGCGCTGCGAGGCCGTCAATGCCGGCGACCCCATCACCTTCTTCGAGATGACGACGACGGCAGGCCTCCTGCTCTTCGCCGAGCATCCGGCCGATGTCCTGCTGCTGGAGGTCGGG
>JAEWKP010000349.1 GCA_023393655.1 Pseudomonadota bacterium
GCCGCCGCGGCCATAGATGAACTTCTGGATCGAGTCGCGGTCGATCAGCAGGTTGATCGCCTGGCGCACGGCCGGGTCGGTCAGGGTCGGGTGCTTGGTCTTGACGCTGGAACGCTCGCCATCGACCTCGGTCCACGGATCGGTCGTGTTCAGGATGATGAACTAGATATCGCCCGAGGGGACGGCGCTGATCTTGCCGCGTCCGCCGGTCTCCATGCGCTTGAGGACCTCGTCCTCGACCTGCAGGTTCCAGGCATAATCGTATTCGCCGGTCTGCAGCACGGCGCGCGCCGCCGAGACCGCATCACCGCCGCCCTTGACCTCGAGCGTGTCGAAATGCGGCTGGTTCTTGACGTGATAGTCGGGGTTGCGTTCGCCGGTCAGGATGTCGCCCGGCTTGAACTCGACGAACTTGTAGGGACCGGTGCCGACGGGCTTCAGGTTGGCCGGGGCCTCGCGCGACTTGGCGCCCTTGTACTCGCCGAAATGGTGCTTCGGGATGATCATGCCGGCGACGCCGACGAAGGGATCGGCCCAGAACGGGGTCGCTTCCTTGAAGATCACCTTGAAGGTGTGGGTGTCGACCTTCTCGACCTTGATGTCCTTGTAGGAGCCGGTCGTGTAGGCGGCGGTCGCCGGATCGGCGGCGTATTCCCAGGTGAAGACGGCGTCATCGGCCGTGAACGGCTTGCCGTCATGCCATTTCACGCCCTGCTTCAACTTCCAGGTCACGGTCTTGCCGTCGGCGGACAGACCGCCATTGGCCCTGCTCGGGATTTCCGCGGCGAGCTGCGGGATCAGGTTACCTTCCTTGTCCCAGCCGGCGAGCGGCTCGAAGAAGATGCGCGAGGCGATCTGGTCCTTGGTGCCCGCGGCGAAATGCGGGTTGAGCAGGGTCGGGGCCTGCCAGAGCAGGATCTTGAGCGGACCGCCGCCGCCGGCCTTGGTCGGCTTGTAGGTATTGGCCGGCTGGGCCATCGCGACGTCGTTCCAGGCGAGGATCTGGCTCGCCATCGGTGCCGTGATGCCCACGACCGCCATTTTCCGGATGAAGGATCGTCGCGACAGCGAGCCGTCCTTCACACCCGCGACCAGGCCGCGGATTTCCTCTTCCTTCATAGGTTCCCTCCACCTTTTCACCGATTGGTGCCCCCGGCATTCGATGCCGTGTTTTCTGTGGCGCGCCAGCAATGCATGGCCGAGCCCGGGCGTCCAGTCGCCGAATGAACCGAGCATGCGGGCAATGCGCATCGCCGTTCGACACTGTGGGTGGAGAGAGGCGGCGCTCGTGCCCGGAGACAGCGGCCGGCCGGCTGCCCGCGAGGAGGGGCCAGCGGCCAGACGGCAACCCGGTTTTGCGCGCAACTTTACCCGCTGGGTCGAATGCAGGTCGAGGGCTCCCGGCCATTGCGATCCCGCGATCATGTGGCTGCGGGCAAAATCCTTCCCTCACGGCGCGAACCTCGCGTCGTGTCGTTGTGATCCCGGTCTCGGAGCTGCCTTCGGTCAGGCAGCCTTGGTCGCAGGGGCCCGCCCGAGCACCGACAGCAGGCGGCTGAGATCGGCCCAGAGCTCGTCCGGTTCCTCGAGCCCGATGCTGATGCGCAGCAATGGGCCTTTCGCGGTCCAGGCCGTCGCGCTCCGGTCCTGCGCGATCGCCTGCGGCGCGACGAGACTGCGCGTGCCGCCCCAGGAGGCGCCGATGGCGAAGACGCGCAATGCGCTCAATGCCGCGCTCATGGCCTCGTCGTCGACCGGCTTCAGCACGAGACTGAAGAGGCCGGAGGAACGCCCCATGTCCCGCTTCCAGATGCCATGCCCCGGGCAGGAGGGCAGGGCCGGATGCAGCACGCGCTCGACCATGGGATGATCGACGAGCCGGCGGGCGAAATCCTCGGAGACCTTGCCCATATGAGCGACCCGGAGGCCCATGGTCTCGATGCCGCGCAGCGCGAGCTGGCATTCGTCCGGCGAGACGCCGATGCCGAAGCCGCGCAGGATTTCCTTCATCTTCTGGCGCAGCGCGATGTCCTTGACGGTGACCGAGCCGAGCAGAAGGTCGGAATGGCCGCCGACATATTTGGTCAGCGCCTCGCAGGCGAAATCGGCGCCGTGCACCAGCGGCTTGAAGATGAGCGGCGTCGCCCATGTATTGTCGCAGCCGACCAGGGCGCCCTTCGCCTTGGCGGCCGCCACGATGGCGGGCACATCCTGCACCTCCATCGTATTGGAGCCGGGCGACTCGACCCAGACCAGTTTGACGGTTTCGTCGATGAGCTCGGCGATGCCTGCCCCGATCAGGGGATCGTAGAAGCCGTGGGCGATGCCGCGCGGCGCCAGATACTCGGTGCAGAAGCTGCGGACCGGCGGATAGACGTGATCGGGAATCAGCACCTTGTCGCCGGGCATCAGCACGGAGAGCATGACCGTGGTCACGGCCGCCTGCCCGGAGGGCACGAGCACGGTGCGCACGCCGTCGTGCAAGGCCGTCAACTGCGCTTCCAGCGTACGGGTTGTCGGGGTGCCGTGCAGGCCATAGGTATAGCCGTCGAAGCCGCGATACTTGCGGGCCATGAAGCTCGCGCCGTCCGGATAGACGATGGTCGAGGCGCGGTGCGTCGGCACGGCAAGCGAGGCATAGCCCTCCTCGTTGACGGCCGGGTGATGAACGCAAAGTGTCTGGTCGTGCATGGTCGGCTTCCCTTGTCGGGCTGATACTCAAAGCTTTGAAAACAGGCCGCAATCAGCCTCGGGGCATCGCATGATGCCGGGATGTTATGAGGTCAGGGCGTCATCCTGCAGCGCGCGCCTGGCAACCTGGTGCATCCAGTCGATCGCCGTGGGCAGGATGGCGTCGTTGAAGTCGTAGCGGGCGTTGTGAAGCTCGCCATCCGGTCCCGCCGGGCCATTGCCGATCCAGACATAGGCGCCCAGCTTGTCCTTGATCAGGAAGGAGAAATCGTCGCCGGTGGTGCTGGGGCGAAGGTCGGTGCGGACCTTGGCGCCGATCGCCTCGCCGGCCGCGACCGCGAGCTTCACCTCGGCCGGGGTGTTGATGATCGACCGGCCGGACGAGAGGATCTCGACATCGGCGCGCATGCCGTAGGCTTCGCAGGTGCCGGCGATCAGGCTTTCCATGCGCCTGATGACGGCCTCGCGCACCTCCTGCCGATAGGTCCGCAACGTGCCGATGAGCGTGACGCTCTCCGGGATCTGGTTGCTGACGACGCCGCCCTGGATCTGGCCGATCGAGAGCACGACGGCATCGCAGGGATCGACATTGCGCGAGATGATGGTGTGCAGACCCATGATCAGATGCGCCGAGGCCAGGATCGGGTCGCGTGTCTGGTGCGGGATCGCGGCATGGCCAGCGAGCCCGTGCAGCGTCACCTGCCAGCGCCCGCCCGCCGCCATCACCGGTCCGTCATGGACGGCGACGGTGCCGGCCTCCAGCCCCGGCCAGTTATGGAAGGCGAAGACGCGCTCCATCGGGAAGCGCTCGAACAGTCCGTCCGCGATCATCGCCCTGGCGCCGGCGCCGTTCTCCTCTGCCGGCTGGAAGATGAACTGGATCGTGCCTTTCCAGTCGGGATCGGCTGCAAGCATGGCGGCCGCGCCCAGCAGGGCGACCGCGTGGCCGTCATGGCCGCAGGCATGCATCGCACCCGGGTTCAGCGAGGCATAGGGCAGGTCATTGCGCTCCGCGATCGGCAGGGCATCGATATCGCCACGCAGGCCGACCGAGCGGTTGGAGCCCGGCCGCGACAGCGTCGCCACGATGCCGGCGCCGCCGATACCGGCCTCGAAGGGAATGCCGAGTTCGCGCAGACGGTCCTGGAGGAAGGCAGAGGTCCTCGTCTCCTGCTCGGAGAGTTCGGGGTGCGCATGGAGATGGCGGCGCCACTCGGTCAGCCGTGGAAGAAGTGTCGTATCCATGATCGGTCCGTCTGCAGGAATCAGCGTTTCGCGGAGAGCAGCAGGCGCTCCTCCAGCCGCCTGACGAGCCAGGCGAGCACGAGGGCGATGGCGAGGAAGATCGCGCCGACAACCACCATCGGCTCGGTGTAGCGGAAGGTGTCGGAGGCGATGTCGAGCGCCGCGCCGAAGGCTTCGTAGACGGCTATGGCGGCGAGATAGGGCGTCGATTTGAAGATGCCGATGAAATAATTGCCCATCGGGGCTGCGATATTACGCAGCATCTGCGGCGCGATCACCAGGATGACGGTCTGCAACCGCTTCAGGCCGAGCGCGCGTGCCGCCTCGAACTGGCCGGGCTTCACGCCGTCGATGCCGGCCTTGAAGACCTCGGCGAGATAGCCGCTGTAATAGATGCTGATCGCGATGACGCCGATGGCCAGCGCCGGCAGCTTGATGCCGTAGGACGGCAGCACGAAGTAGAAGAAGTAGAGCTGCACGAGCAGCGGCGTCGAGCGGATGAAGTCGATCAGGAAGCGCATCGCATAGCGCATCACGCGGTTGCTGCGCCGCGCGATCTCCAGGCTGAAGCCGAGCAGGGATGCGCCGATGCAGCTCAAGAGCGCGACCAAGATCGAGGTCCAGAGCGCGCCGGCGATCTTCGGCACGAGCGAGAGGGCAAAGCCCGCGTCAAACAGCATGGTCGAGCTTCCGTCCGGCGCCGACCTTCCGCTCGACCCAGCGGCCGATGATCGTCGCGGGGTAGCACAGGATGAAATAGGCCACGAGCAGCGCGAAATAGACCTTCGGCGGATCGTAGAAGAGCTGCGAGATTTCCTTGGCGCGGAAGGTCATGTCGGTCAGCGTCACCAGCGAGACCAGCGCCGTGCCCTTAACCAGCTGGATGAACTGGTTGATGAAGGTCGGTACCATCGCGAGCAGCGCCTGCGGCAGTTCGATCAGCATCAGGATCTGCCAGCTGCGCAGGCCGAGCGAGCGCCCGGCCTCGCTCTGTCCCTTGTCGAGCGATTGCAAGGCGCCGCGCACGGCCTGGCTGCCATAGGCGCCGATATGCAGGCCGAGCACCATCGATCCGACAGTGATCCCCGAGAGCCGCAGGCCGAAGGAGGGCAGCGTATAGTAGAAGCCGTAGAGCAGGATGATGACCGAGGTCGAACGCCAGAACTCGATCACCGCCGTGATCGCGCCATAGGCGAGACCACGCCAGCTATGCTGGGCGATGCCGGCGGCGAAGGCGAAGGGCACGGCATAGAGCATGCCGAGCACCGTCACCGTCAGCGTGACGTTCAGCCCCTGGAAGATGCCCGAGAGGACTTCGAGAAAGCTCATGGCGCTGCCTGCGCCGCTCAGCCGTTGCCGGCGCAGATCTGCGCCGTGGTGACGGAGCCGGCATCCTCGTCGGCGGTGAAGTTGTATTTCTCCATGATCGGCTTGAGGCCGCCGCTGGCGCGCAGCTTGGCGAGCTCGGCGTTATAGGCATCACGCAGCTTGGCGCTGCTCTTGGGGAAAACCGTGCCGGTATAGAGCTTGGCCGGTTGGCCGTTCGGCTTGATCAGGCCCTTGAACGGCACGGCGCGCTCGATGCCCTCGACCTTCTGTTCCTCGATGACGCCGATGGCGCTCGGCGCCGACAACGTCGCAACATCGGCACGATCGGCGAGGATCGCGCTAACGGCGGCTTCGTTGTTCGGGAAGAGCGAGACCTGCGCTTCCGGCACGCCGGCCGCAATGGCGTTCTTGGTATTCTCGGATCCCCGGCCGCCGGCGAGACGCACCTTCGGGTTCTTCGCGATGTCCTCGTAGGAATGCAGCTTGAGCGGGTTGCCCTTCTTGACCAGCAGGCTGTCGCCCACCGCGACATCCGGCTCGCTGAACAGCACCTGCTCGCAGCGCGGCGGGGTTATCGCGACGCCGGAGGCGATGATGTCGAAGCGCCCCGCCAGCAGGCCCGGGATCATGGCGCCGAAATCGGAGACGACGAACTCGAAATCCTTGACGCCGAGCGGCGCGAAGACGGCGCGGATGACGTCGGGGTGGATGCCGACGACCTTGCTGTCCTTGTCGCGATAAGCCCAGGGCGTGCGGTTATGGATGCCGACGACGAGCTTCTTGCCGGCCCATTCCGAGGATTGGGCCTGCGCCTTGGACGTATTCAGGCCGCTGAAGGCCGAGAATACCGTGACGGCACCTGCAAGGAGGAGGGGGAGGCGTCGGCGCGAGATGGCGGTCATGTCTGTCTCCAGTCGAGATTGGCTGAAACTGCTCAGTGCAGGATCTGGGAGAGGAAGAGCTTGGTGCG
>JAEWKP010000359.1 GCA_023393655.1 Pseudomonadota bacterium
CGCGCCGCCGAGGCTGGCCTGCACCTGCCGGGCCAGGGCGAGGTAGGCCTTGGCATGGGCGCTCGACGGGTCGCTGGCGACGATCGGCCGGCCGCCGTCGGAGGTCTCGCGGATCGGCATGGCCAGCGGGATTTCGCCAAGGAAGGGGATGCCGAGCCGCTCGGCCTCATGCCGGGCGCCGCCATGCGAAAAGATGTCGGAGCGGTGGCCGCAGGCGGGGCAGGTGAAATAGCTCATGTTCTCGACAAGGCCGAGGATCGGCACCGCGACCTTCCTGAACATCGCGACGCCGCGGCGCGCGTCGAGCAAGGCGAGGTCCTGCGGCGTCGAGACGATGACGGCCCCCGCAAGCGGCACCTGCTGTGCCATGGTGAGCTGGGCATCGCCGGTGCCGGGCGGCATGTCGACGACAAGCACGTCGAGATCGCCCCAGGCGACTTCGCGCAGCATCTGGGTGATCGCCGAGATCACCATCGGCCCGCGCCAGATCATCGGCGTCTCCTCGTCGACGAGGAAGCCGATCGACATCACCTTGAGGCCGTAGGCCTCCATCGGCGCCAGCGTCCGGCCCGAGACGATCTGCGGCTTGCCGGTGATGCCGAAGATCTTCGGCATCGACGGCCCGTAGATGTCGGAATCGAGCACGCCGACCTTGAGACCGAGCGTCGAGAGCGCCACGGCGAGATTGGCCGCGGTGGTCGACTTGCCGACGCCGCCCTTGCCGCTGGCGACGGCGATGATCTGCTTCACGCCCGGCACGCCGGCGGGCTTGGGCGGTCCGCCCGGCCCGGGGCGCTGCGCCTGCTGGCGGGCCTGCATGCCGGCCGAGGGGCCGGCCTTGTCGGCGGTCAGCCCGACCAGAACCTGCGTCACGCCCGGCAGGCCGCCGACGGCGCTCTCCGCGGCTTTGCGCACCGGCTCCATCGCCGCGGCTTCGGTCGCGTCGATGCCGATCGCGAAGATCACCTTGCCACCATCGACAAGGATGTCGCCGATCCGGCCGGAAGCGGCGAGTGATTGCCCGCTCGCCGGCAGCTTCACCAGTTCGAGCGCCCGCAGGACATCGGCTTGGGAAAGGCTCACGTGGTTGAACTCCGTTCGCTCGCGGCCTCACGCCGCCTTGCGGATATGGAAGACGAGGGCGCCATCCGCATCCCCCTGTCGCTCGATGCTGCTGCCGGTTTCGCGCGCGAGGTTAGGCAGGTCGATCGCCGCCATCGGGTCGGTGCAGTGCACGACGAGCAGGCTGCCAGCCTGCGCGGCGATGAGCGCCTTGCGCACGCGCAGCACCGGGAGCGGGCATTTTAGGCCGCGCAAGTCGAGCGCAATGGCATCCTGGGCTGCGTCCGCAGAGGCGATCGTCGTCATGCTGCTTCATAGGACGGCTGTTCGTGGCGCGGCAACCGCTGCCTTGACGCAGGTCACTTGACCCCTTCCGCCACCCCGACGATGAAGAAGCGAGCGATCGGGAGGAAGCGGGCGGCGATGCATCCAGGCGGCCGAAGCAGGCGGGGACCGTGATGGTGCGACTGGGCGGCGGCAGATCCGATTCCGGGCTCCTCACGCTGGACGAAGCCGCGGCTGATGCGGTCTCGCGCGTCCATCCGGTTGGCGGTGCGCTGGAATTGCCTCTTGCCGAGGCCGATGGCCATGTGCTGGCGCAAGCGGTGGCCGCGCCGCGCGACTTGCCCCCCTTCGCGAATTCTGCGGTCGACGGCTATGCCATCCGCTTCGCCGATCTCACGACCGGCGCGGCGACCCGTCTGCCGATCCGCGGCCGGACGATGGCAGGCGAAGCTCCTGCGGTGCTTGAGCACGGTGCCTGGCGCATCTTCACCGGCGCAGCCGTGCCCGAGGGCGCCGATACGATCGTGATGCAGGAGGACGTCGTCGCGGAGAATGGCGCGGTCGTCCTGCCGGCCGGCATCAGACGCGGCGCCAATCTGCGCCCGGCCGGCGAGGATGTCGCGCGCGGGCAGGAGGTCCTGCCGGCCGGGCGGCACCTGCGTCCGCAGGATCTCGGCCTGCTCGCGGCGTTGGGGCTGGCCGATGTTACCGTGCGCCGCCGTCCACGCGTCGCGCTGTTCTCGACCGGCGACGAACTCGCGGAGCCCGGTCGGACGCTCGGCCCCGGCGCGATCTACGACGCCAACCGGGCGATGCTGCGTGCCATGCTGACGCGAGCCGGTGCCGATGTCCTCGATCTCGGCATCCTGCGTGACGAGGTGCAGGGGCTGGAAAGGCGGCTGCGCGAGGCGGCAGCGGATTGCGATCTCGTCCTCACCTCCGGCGGTGTCTCGGTCGGCGAAGCCGATCATGTCCGGGACGCGGTCCTCGCCTGCGGTTCGCTCGATCTCTGGCGCGTGGCGATCAAGCCCGGCAAGCCGATCGCGATCGGCCGCGTCGCCGGGACGCCCTTTATCGGACTACCCGGCAATCCGGTTGCGGTCTTCGTCGGCTTCGCCTTCGTCGCGCGTCCGCTGCTCGCCCGATTGGCTGGGGAGGCCTACGCGCCGCTGACCGCCCAACCAATGCGGCTGGGCTTCGCGCATGCCAAGAAGCCTGGCAGGCGCGAATTCCTGCGCGTATCGCTGGAGCAGGATGCCGATGGCATCACCGTCGCGCGCAAGCACCCAGGCGAAGGAGCGGGCTCGCTTGCCTCGCTCGCGCAATCCGACGGGCTCATCGCGCTGGCGGAAGATGTCGCTGAGGTCGAGGCGGGAGAGAGCGCTCCGTTCTACCCTTATTCGGCGCTCTATTAGTCGCGCCGGAAGATCACGCTCGCGCCCCAGCCGAGGAACAGTGCCAGCAGCACCGTGACGAGGCCGTAGAGCAGGGCCCAGTCATAGGCGCCGAGCGCCAGGCGCTGCTCGATACCGGTCTTGATCACCTCGAAATTGGTCTGCTGCCGGGCGAGGGGCACCCCGCCCGAATAGAGCACGATGTCGACGGTGTAGGAGCCGGTCGGCGCGGTGGCGGGGATGTCGACCGGGGCGCTGAACAGCGCGTTCGACAGGAAGGTGACGCCGCGCTCCTCGTAGCCGTAGAGGTCCTTGCCCTGCATGATCCGGACGAGGCTTTCGCGGAAGCGCCGCGCGCCCGGATCGAGATCGACCCAGCTGCCGGAAGGCCGCTCCGCATTGACGAGGCCGATGCGGTCGCGCTGCGCCGTCTCGTTCGACATCATCTCCGTGATCGGGCGGTTGCTGGCGACATGCAGGAAGACCGGGTTGTCGGGAAAGCGCCGCTGCGTCCGGTTGATCCAGATCGGGCCGAGCCGCTCCTTCTCGCGCACCAGCAGCATGCGCTTGGGTCCGCGTACCGTGACGATGATGTCGTAGGGATCGCCGCGCGAGACCGTGCGGCCGTCGCGCTCGACCAGGCCGAACACCGTGAGCTGGCTGCCGGTATAGTTCGAGGTGATCTGGATCTGGTGGCTCGACATCGCCGCGATCAGGGTTTCCGCGCGGGCTGCCGCAGCCGTGAGCCCGATCGCAAGACCGGCGAGGAGGGCGACGAGGCGCTTCATCGTCCGCTCTCCGGCACGACGACCGAGAAGGGCTCGCTGGGCGGGATGAACAGCTCGATGGCGAAGCGCAGACCGACCGACAGGATCAGCAGCGCCAGCAGCAGGCGGAAGGATTCGACATTGAGGCTGCGCGCCGCACGGCCGCCGAACTGCGCGCCGATCACCCCGCCGAGCAGCAGCAGCACGGCGAGCACGATGTCGACCGACTGGTTGGTGACGGCGTGCAGCACGGTGGCGCCGGTCATCGTCACCAGGATCTGGAACAGCGAGGTGCCGACCACCACGGCTGGCGGAATGCGGAAGAAATAGATCAGGCCCGGCACCAGGATGAAGCCGCCGCCGACGCCGAGCACGGCGCCGATGAAGCCGATGATCACCGCGAGCAGCGCGATGGGAATGACGCTGCAATAAAGGCCGGACCGGTAGAAGCGCTGGCGGAAGGGCAGGCCCATCCACCACGGATGCATGCCGCCGCGCCGCTTCAGTCGCGCCGGCTTGCCGGCCCGGACGCGCAGCATCGCCCGCAGCGCGTCGTAGAGCATCAGCCCGCCGATGATCGAGAACAGCGTGACATAGGACAGCGTGATGATGAGTTCGAGCTGGCCGAGCCGTTTCATCGTGTTGAAGAACAGCACGCCGAGCACGGTGCCGAGGATGCCGCCGCTGACCAGCACGCCGCCGAGCTTGAGATCGAGCGCCTTGCGCCGGAGATAGGTCAGCACGCCGGTCATCGATGACCCCGCGACCTGCGCCGCGACCGTGGCGACGGCGACCGCCGGCGGGATGTCGAGGAAGATCAGCAGCGGGGTCAGCAGGAAGCCGCCGCCCACGCCGAACAGGCCGGAGATGAAGCCCACCGCGCCACTCAGGCCGAGAACCATCAGAACGCTGATCGGCAGCTCGGCGATCGGCAGGTAGATCTGCACGCTTACCCCTCGCAAGGCTGGCGCATGGACATTTGCCTGCGCCTGATGGGTCCCAGACTAGAGCGCCCAGGTTAAGACAAGTTCCTGAAAGGAAAAGGCGGGCCGCTTCCGGCCCGCCCTAGGAAACGATTGTTCTTCCTGCCGCGTCAACACGTCGAAAGCATGACGTTGCGCAAGGCGGTTCAGGTCCGGGACGGCTTGCCCGGCTTCGGCGCAGCCGCGGTCGGCTGGGGATCCCAGCCTTTGGCGGGTGCGGCGACCTCGTTGGCGGCGGCGTCGAGCGTCTTCGGCTTCCAGTTCGCGGCGACCGCTTTGGCCGAAGCGAGGTCTTCCGCCTTCAGGCGCTGGGCCACGTCGTCGCGCTTGCGGCCGGCATCCTCGTCGCCCTGGCCGGCGGCGACCGAGAACCAGACGAAGGACTGGGCGAGATCGGTCGGCGCGCCGAGGCCACGGCCGAGCAGCACGGCGAGATTATACTGGCTGTCGCGGACGCCGAGCTCGGCGGCGCGGCGGAACCACTCCGTCGCCATGGCGTAGTCCGGCTTGCCGGCGGCGCCTTCGGCATGAAGCACGGCGAGATTGTGCATCGCCTTGGCGTTGCCGCGTTCCGCGGCGCGCTGGTACCAGATCCGGGCGAGCGACAGGTCGCGCTGCGTGCCGATGCCCTTCTCGAACATGTTGCCGACGCGGAACTGGGCAGGCGCGAGGCCCGCGACCGCGGCGCGCTCGAACAGCCGCAGCGCCAGCTTCGGGTCGCGCTGGTTGGCGGGGCCGTCGGCGGCCTTGCTCGCCAGCTCGTAGACCGCGCGCGCATCGCCATCCTGTGCGGCCTTGCGCAGCCCGGCGCTGCCGAAGCCGGCGGGCAGGTCGCCGATCCCGGTCACGAGCTGGGTCTGCTCCGCCGGGGCGGCCGGCGGCGGCGGTGTCGCCGCAGGGGCGGATTGCGGGGCGGCCGGCGTCGGGGGCGCGGCCGCGGCGG
>JAEWKP010000382.1 GCA_023393655.1 Pseudomonadota bacterium
GCTCCCGGCATGCCTTCCGGGGGAGCACCCGGTACGGCCGCTCCCGCGCAGCCGGGCACCGCTCCGGGCCAGCCGCCAGCCGGACCTCCCGGCCAGCCGCCCCAGCGCGAAGGCCGCCGCGGCGGCATCTCGCCGGGCGTAGCCGGTGCGATCGGCCTCGGCGCCGGCGTCATCGGTGGCATCATGGCGACGCAAGGAGCGCAGCGCTTCGACGACATCCGCCGCGAGCGGCGGGAGCAGCGCGAAGGCGACCTCACCATCATCCGCGAGCCCGGCCGCACCATCATCCGCGACGATGACGGCCGCGCCATCATCCGCCGCGACGAGGACCAGCGCTTCCGCGATCTCGGCTGGCAGGGCCGCTCCGAACGCCGTGGCGACGAGAATCGTACGATCTTCGAGCGCCCCGACGGCACGCGGATCGTCACCATCACGGACGAACAGGGCCGGTTGATCCGCCGCACCCGCATCGACCGCGACAACCGCGAGGTGATCATCATCGACAACACGCTGCGCGACCGTCCGGGGCGCTTCGCCGACGATGTCGTCGTGCTGCCGCCGCCGCCGCTGCCGATCCCGCGCGAGCGCTATATCGTCGATGCGGACCAGGCCGACGAGAACCTGATCTACGAGACGATCACGGCCCCGCCGATCGCTGCGATCCCGCGCCGCTACACGCTGGACGAGGTCCGCTATTCGCCGGACCTGCGCGCCCGCATGCGCAGCGTCGATATCGACACGATCAATTTCGACACCGGCTCCTGGCAGGTGGGGCAGGACCAGGCGCGGCGCCTCTCGGTGATCGCGGATTCGGTGAAGCGCGCGCTGCAGCGCTCGCCGAACGAGGTCTTCCTCGTCGAGGGTCACACCGACGCCGTCGGCGCCGATGTCGACAATCTCTCGCTCTCCGATCGCCGCGCGCAATCGGTCGCGGAGATCCTGACGCGCGACTTCCAGATCCCGCCGGAGAACCTGACGACCCAGGGCTATGGCGAGCAATATCTGAAGGTGAACACGCAGGAGGCCTCGCGTGAGAACCGGCGCGTCACGCTCCGGCGCATCACGCCGCTGCTCAGCGGTCAGAACCAGTAGCGATCGGGCCGGGCGGCTTTCCAGGCAGCCCGGCTCTTCCGCCGGCGCAGGGAACACCCGTTCCCTGCGCCTGTTTCATTTGCGGAGGGCAGCGCATTTTCGAGCGACGTGGGCCCCGGTTCACGGGAAGAAAGTGCGACAAGCCATTGCCCAGGCCGAAGGGAGTTGCCGCCATGAGAAAGTTCGTTCCGGTTCTGGCTGGATTGCTGGCCGCCAGCCTGTCCGGTGCAGTGTCGGTGCAGGCCCAGACCGTATCGCCTCCGCCCAGGCCGCAGGCTCCCGGCGTGCTGCCGGCGCCGCGATCGGGGGAGGCGGCTCGCCCGACGACGCCCAACACCGTGGCGCCGCGTGACGAAAAGCGCGGCACCGGCGAAGACAAGGAGCAGGTCCGGCCGGAGCGCGATCCGCCGATGCCCAAGCCGGTGCCCTCGATTATCGCACCTTGAACGACCGGGTTGAGGATTTGGTAGGATTGCCCGGCTAGGGTGCCCGCCATGAGCGACTCCGTTTCCCTTGCCCAGAGCATCGTCACGATGCAGGCCGCCTCGACCCAGCAGGCGCTGTCCGTCGAAATGCTCAGGCAGAATGCGCAGGCCGATCAGGCTCTGGTCGCCATGCTCCAGCAGAGCGCCGAGCAGACGCAAGCCGCGCTGCCGGCCGGGCAGGGCGGAAACGTCGACGTCAGCGTCTGATACCTCGCTGTTGCTCCGCCCCGGACAGAAGGGCGAAATCCGCGTTGCTGCTCAGAAGGCCTCCTTGCTGCGGCATTTGGCGTTTTTCTTGGACAGGCTGGAGAAATGCATCAGCGCCGCTTCCAGCCTTGAGAATATCTCCGCCTCCTTTTCGAACGAGAACGGGATGTAGGCGTCGCCGTCCCATCGCTGATCCGTGCTGAACTGATCTATCTGGTCGACCTTGACGGTCTTCTTGGTCGTAGCGATGTAGAGCATGGGATAGGAGCTGGAGTTGCCCCCGAAGCCATGCCCGAGCGACTGGCGCCGGACAATCCTGAGGTCCCGCATCGGGATCGCGTACGTCGTTCTGATCTTGTCGCCATCCAGCCAGACATTGGTCGTCACGACAAGGCGGCACTCGTCGGCCGCAGCCCGCACTGTTTCCGCGTACTCGCCTTCCGATGAACCGTATTTCTGCTTCTTGCCGTTCTTGATAAGCTTGTCGACGATCCAGTCGAGGGTTTCCTTGAGGCTGGGAGATGCGCCGGCCGGCCCCGGCAGAAGGGCCAACCCGACCAGCAAGGCGGCGCATAGCCGCCCCGACATGCCAGCCACGTTCGTCACCAGCTGCCGATCGGCGAGCCGAACGGCTTGCCGAAGGCGCGGTCGACATTGTTGCAGACATGCGGGTTTCGGAGGCTGGACGTCAGCGACAGCCGCTGGATCGGCGCCCATCGGGCCTGCCTGTCGCGGCGGGGCGGCAGGCAGCGATACTGATAGAGCGATTTGGCGAAGCAGAGCGTGCTCCCATGCGAGTAGCGCGCCCCGTTGCTGATGCAATCGGCAGCGGCCGGAGCCGTGGAAAGGGCCATCGCGCCCGCGATGAAAGCCAGTGAAAGAGCTGAGCAGGCGAGATGGCGATGCATGGTGCTGGACCTTCGGTTGGTGGTAGGGTGCGCCTCGTACTGCGGGTCTCGCGACCGCACGATAGGCCTGCCCGGGGCCGGCCGAGATCGCCCCGGAGGGAAGCGCACTCGACCAAGCCCGCCCCGGAGAAGGCTTCGCGCAGGCTAAGCCAAGTGGTCAGGTTGCTTCATTCCCCAACTAGGGAACGGCGGGCGTTGTTTGGGGCTGCGTTCCCCACCATCCGATAGCGCTCGAACATTCTGTGCAGTTGCCTTTGCGAACCCACATCCAGTTTGGCGAGCGCGGATTTGAGCTGCTTGCGGACGGTGTCGAGGTTTACGCGCCTTGTTTCCGCCAGGGCGGCCAGGCCGGTATCCGTCAGCGAAGCATGGATGGCCTGCGCTTCCGCCGGCGTGATGCCGCTGCCGCGGCAGAACTCGCGGACATCCGCGAGGGAGACCAGCGACCGGGCCTCGCTGCGCATGACGGACAGGACGAAATCCCGAGCCGACCCGGCCGTCCGGCCCGAGGGCGCATGACGGCGCAGCAGATAGCTCCGCCCGCCCCGCGCATCGCGGATGGTCAGCGCAGCGATGTCGTCGCCCTGTGCCAGCCGCTCGACCGCCACGGCTTGGGCGCGGTTCGAGCAGGCAAGCCTGCCCTGTCGCAGGTATAGGAAGCCCTCGCAGAAGATCGCCTCGGCAGCGGCATTGGTCGACACCACTTCGCCGTTCTGGAAGACGACGACCCCGACATCGATGATGTCCTGTGCATCCCGTGCCCGCTGCCCGGCGAGCGCGAGGTCGCGCTGCGACTTTGCGATCCTGAGCGCGCGGTGGATATGCGGGGCGACCAGCTGGAGCAGGCTCATCTGGCGTTCGCTGAAGGGGGTGTCCTTGCGCAGTGTCGAGATGCCGAACCAGCCGAAGCAGTCGTCGATCCGCATGTTCGCACCGGCGATGTTGTGGATTCCGAACCTGGGCAGGAACTCGTTGTGGATGATGCTCGTCCTGGCGTCTTCGGCGGAAACGTAGCTGCGCTCGTCCCTCATCAGGCCGGGCTGAGCCGGCAGGACGTGGGGCGCCCGGAAATCCGTTGCCGCGTAGTCGCGCAGATATTCCTCGGCTCCCGCAGGGTCGCTTCGCAGCAGGACGTTGACGTATTGCGTATCGGCCTGCAGATCCGCCAGAACAAGATGCGTATGGCAGCCGCCGACGATCTCGACGAGCGTCGTCAGGACTTCGGACCAATGATCCTGATCCAGGGAAGCTTCATATATCGCGTGAATCAACCGGTTCACGTCTTCCATGAAGAGGCCTCGTGGGGTTGCGCGGCGTGATCTCCATAATCGATGATCTGGCAGTATTCATCTTGATCCGGTCGGTGCAACCGCAGGCAGGGTGCCGAGCCCCCGGGACAGGCGTCTTGCCAGCGCGACTGCCTGCATCTACCGTCCACGTTGTTCCGAGGGGTGCCCGCAAGGGCTGAGACGGCTTTCGAAGCTGAACCCATCGAACCTGATCCGGGTCATGCCGGCGGAGGGACTGGAACGCGGTGCAGCCTTGGCCTGCACCCGCATCACAGCGCTTGAACCGCTTCGACGCCGGATCTCCTGACCTGTACCAAGGAGGAGATCCCCCTATGAATGCCCACGCGAAACCCCAGAAGAACAGCGTCAAGACCGCGCCGGAAAGCGTCACGACCGGGCCGATCATCGGCTCGCGCAAGATCTATGTCGTGGCGCCCGAGCATCCCGAAATGCGCGTGCCGTTCCGCGAGGTCGTGCTGACGACCGATGCCGAGCCGCCAGTGCGCCTCTACGACCCTTCGGGCCCCTTCACCGAGACCGACGCGAAGGTCGACCTGAATGCCGGCCTCACCCAGCCGCGCCGTGCCTGGCTCGACGCGCGTGGCTTTCAGACCGTGCCCGGTCGCGCTGTGACGGCTGCCGATAACGGCCATATCAGCGAAGCGCAGCTCGTTCCCGCCTGTCCGGCAGAGCGTCCGATTCTCGAGGCGAAGCCCGGCCAGCTCACGACGCAATACGAATTCGCCAGGGCCGGCATCGTCACGCCCGAGATGATCTATGTCGCCCATCGCGAGAATCTCGGCCGCGCCGCCATGCTGGAAGGCGCGAAGGAACGCCATGCCGATGGCGAGAGCTTCGGTGCGAACCTCCCCGAATTCGTCACGCCGGAATTCGTCCGCGAGGAAATCGCGCGCGGCCGCGCCATCATCCCGGCGAACATCAATCATCCCGAGCTGGAGCCGATGGCGATCGGCCGCAACTTTCTGGTCAAGATCAACGCCAATATCGGCAATTCGGCCGTCACCTCCGGCGCCGCCGAGGAGGTCGAGAAGCTGGTCTGGGCGATCCGCTGGGGCGCCGACACGGTGATGGACCTCTCCACCGGCCGCAATATCCACAACATCCGCTCCTGGATTCTCAGGAATTCGCCGGTGCCGATCGGCACGGTGCCGATCTACCAGGCGCTGGAGAAGGTCGGCGGCGATCCGATCAAGCTCGACTGGGAGGTGTTCAAGGACACGCTGATCGAGCAGGCCGAGCAGGGCGTTGATTATTTCACCATCCATGCCGGCGTGCGCCTGCCTTACGTCCCGCTGACGGCGAGCCGCGTCACCGGTATCGTCTCGCGCGGCGGCTCGATCATGGCGCGCTGGTGCCTGGCGCATCATCGCGAGAGCTTCCTCTACGAGCGCTTCGACGAGATCTGCGAGATCATGCGCCGCTACGACGTTTCGTTCTCGCTGGGCGACGGCCTGCGTCCGGGCTCGATCGCCGATGCCAATGACCGCGCCCAGTTCGCCGAGCTGGAGACCTTGGGCGAGCTCACCAAGATCGCCTGGGACAAGGGCTGTCAGGTGATGATCGAGGGCCCCGGCCATGTGCCGATGCACAAGATCAAGGAGAACATGGACAAGCAGCTGCGCGAATGCGGCGAGGCGCCGTTCTACACGCTCGGACCGCTGACGACCGATATCGCGCCGGGCTATGACCACATCACCTCGGGCATCGGCGCGGCGATGATCGGCTGGTATGGCTGCGCCATGCTCTGCTACGTCACGCCGAAGGAGCATCTCGGTCTGCCGAACCGCGACGACGTCAAGACCGGCGTCATCACCTATCGGATCGCGGCCCATGCGGCCGACCTCGCCAAGGGCCATCCGGCGGCGAAGATCCGGGACGACGCAATCTCCCGCGCGCGTTTCGAGTTCCGCTGGGAGGACCAGTTCAACCTGGCGCTCGACCCCGATACGGCGCGGGAGTTCCACGACGAGACCCTGCCGAAGGACGCCCACAAGGTCGCGCATTTCTGCTCGATGTGCGGCCCGAAATTCTGCTCGATGAAGATCACGCAGGATCTGCGCGCCGAGGTGCTGGCGATGAGCGACAACGAGCGCGCGAGCCTTGAAGCCATGGCTGCGGAAGGCATGGCGGCGAAGTCGAAGGAATTCCTCGACAAGGGCGGGAGCATCTATCTACCTGCTGCTGAATGAGCGGGTTCAGCGAAAAACTCGACGCCGCTGGCGTCGCATCGATCCTCGCGCGGGTGGCCAGGCGCCGCCCGCGCGTCCATTGCCTGACCAATACGGTGGCGCAGAACGTCACCGCCAACATGCTGCTGGCCGCCGGGGCCGTGCCCTCGATGGCCAGCCACCCCGACGAGGTCGAGGCCGTCGCGGCCGGCGCGGGCGCGATCCTGATCAATCTCGGCACGCTCAGCCTCGAAGGCGAGCGGGCCATTCCCAAGCTCGTCGGCGTCGCGCAGGAGCGCCGCATTCCGCTGGTGCTTGACCCGGTCTTCGTCGAGCTCTCGCCCTTGAGATTGCGGCTGGTCGGCGACGTCCTGGCATCGTTCGACGTGCTGGTGCGCGGCAATGCCGCCGAAATGGCGGTTCTGGAGCCATTGTTCGCGCTGAGGCGCGATATCGTGCGCGTCACTACCGGCGCGGTCGACCGCATCGAGACGGAGGATCGGGCGTTGTCGGTCGCTCATGGCCACGAGCTGATGAGTAAGGTCACCGGGCTCGGCTGCGCATCGAGTGCGCTGGTCGCCGCCTGCCGGGCGGTCGAGCCGGACCCGATGATCGCGGCGGCGGCAGCGCTCACCGCCTATGGCATCGCCGGCGAGATCGCCGCCGAACGTTCGGCCGGCCCAGGCAGCTTCGCGATGCATCTGGTCGATGCGCTGGCCGGGCTCGACGAGGCTGCGCTCGCGGCTCGGATGAGCTGAAGCCACCGCTGTCATCCCGCACGCGCTGCGGCACGTAAGTGCTGCTGCGCAGACACGGGATGACGCTCTGTCCCGCTACTGCGTCGGTGTCAGCGGCAGCGGCGCGGGTTTCGGACGCGGCTTCGGCTTGGTGGCGGCGGGCTTTGGCTCGGTGTTGAGGCCGAGCCGGGCGCGCAGCGAGGCGGCCCGCGCCTCGGTGACCCGCGCGCCGCAGAAGCCGAACTGGCCCTCGCGCTGGAAATCCCGGCAGATCATCTCGCGCTCGGCCGAGAAGCCGGCCTGCTCGCGCGCGATCGTACGCTGCTCGACGGCATCGGATTTCGCGGTCAGCGTCCGGTAGCCCTCGCGCACGGCGCGCTCGGCGCTGCCGCGCGCGCGCTCGATCTCCTTGGCCTGCCCGGCGACGGTACGCGCATCGGGACCCCACAGCCCGCGCGGGTCGATCCGGCATTGCGCAGCCTGGACGACGCAAGGCTCCGTCGGCTCGACCACGAGGAAGGCGCCGTCGAGCACGTCGAAGACGATCGGGCAGATCGGCGCTTCCAGCTTGTAGCGGGGAACGCCAGCCGGGCGCCCGAGCGCCGTGACCGGGAGAGGTGCGTCACCGAAGGAGATGGCGCAGGGCTCGACCAGATTGGCGCTCTGGAAGCCGTCGAGATCGAGCTTGAGGCCATAGCCCGTCGCCGTCTTCGAGAACACCGCCTTGCCGTGATTGCCGTGGCGATGCAGGGTCTTGTCGATGATCGCATCCTCGCCGGCGACCTTGATGGCGGGCATGCTGGGCGGGCGCGGCGCTGCAGGGGTGCCGGGCCGGGAGGGCGCGGCCTGCTGGGTTCCGGGCGCGTTGAACGGCTGGGCGCCGGGCAATTGCAGCGGCTGCGCCTGCGCCGCGGTTGCGGCCGTGGCGAGGGCTATCGAGGCCAGGAAGAGGCGCATCGGTCGTGTCATGGCGGCCCAGTGAAGCCTGAACGGCCTTTCTGCATGCAGCCGCGAGCCGGGTTAGACAAGGACGGGAAGGCCACACCCGGCCGGAAAGCGCGTTTCGCGGGCAGCCCGGCCGACACTCCCGTTGCTTAATCGGCTCGCCTGTCTTGCAAGGGGTGGAACACCCTCACTATATACGCCGCCAAGGGGCGGTTTAACCACCGTCAAACGTGGAATGCCGGTTTCGTTCGCCGCTGAAGCGGGGGCGATCCGGTCCATGGGCCGGCAGGCGGCGCACAAGCGCCGCAGGTCGGCGATCTGCTCAATCGAAAGGGATCCCATCCATGGGTAAAGTCATTGGTATCGACCTCGGCACGACCAACAGCTGCGTTGCAGTGATGGAAGGCTCGACGCCCAAGGTCATCGAGAATTCGGAAGGCGCGCGCACCACGCCTTCCATCGTCGCCATCACGGATGACGGCGAGCGTCTGGTCGGCCAGCCTGCGAAGCGCCAGGCCGTCACCAACCCGGAGCGCACCTTCTTCGCGATCAAGCGCCTCATCGGCCGGACCTTCGACGATCCGATGACGCAGAAGGACCTGAAGCTCGTTCCCTACAAGATCAAGAAGGCCTCCTCGGGCGACGCCTGGGTGGAAGCCGACGGCAAGGACTATTCGCCGTCGCAGATCTCGGCCTTCACCCTGACCAAGATGAAGGAGACGGCGGAAGCCTATCTCGGCCAGCCCGTCACCCAGGCCGTCATCACGGTTCCTGCCTATTTCAACGACGCCCAGCGCCAGGCGACGAAGGATGCCGGCCGCATCGCCGGCCTCGAAGTGCTGCGCATCATCAACGAGCCGACCGCCGCCGCGCTGGCCTATGGCCTCGACAAGAAGCAAGCCGGCACCATCGCGGTCTATGACCTCGGCGGCGGCACCTTCGACGTCTCGATCCTCGAGATCGGCGACGGCGTCTTCGAGGTGAAGTCGACCAATGGCGACACCTTCCTCGGCGGCGAGGATTTCGACATGCGTCTCGTCGAATACCTTGCGGACGAGTTCAAGCGCGAGCAGGGCATCGACCTGAAGAAGGACAAGCTCGCCCTCCAGCGCCTGAAGGAAGCGGCGGAGAAGGCCAAGATCGAGCTCTCGACCACGGCCCAGACCGAGATCAACCTGCCCTATATCACGGCGGATGCCTCGGGCCCGAAGCACCTCGCCATCAAGCTCTCGCGCGCCAAGTTCGAGAGCCTGGTCGACGATCTGATCCAGCGCACCATCGAGCCCTGCAAGAAGGCGCTCAAGGATGCCGGCCTGTCGGCGGGCCAGATCGACGAGGTCGTCCTCGTCGGCGGCATGACCCGCATGCCGAAGGTGCAGGAGGTCGTGCAGCAGTTCTTCGGCAAGGAGCCGCACAAGGGCGTCAATCCTGACGAGGTCGTCGCCATCGGCGCCGCGGTCCAGGCCGGCGTGCTGCAAGGCGACGTCAAGGACGTGCTGCTGCTCGACGTGACCCCGCTGTCGCTCGGCATCGAGACGCTGGGTGGCGTGTTCACGCGCCTGATCGACCGCAACACCACGATCCCGACCAAGAAGAGCCAGGTCTTCTCCACCGCCGAGGACAACCAGAACGCGGTGACGATCCGGGTCTTCCAGGGCGAGCGCGAGATGGCGGCCGACAACAAGCTGCTCGGCCAGTTCGACCTGATGGGGATTCCGCCCTCGCCGCGCGGCATGCCGCAGATCGAGGTGACCTTCGACATCGACGCCAACGGCATCGTCTCGGTGACGGCGAAGGACAAGGCCACCAACAAGGAGCAGCAGATCAAGATCCAGGCTTCCGGCGGTCTCAGCGAGGCTGATATCCAGAAGATGGTGAAGGATGCCGAGGCGAATGCCGCCGAGGACAAGAAGCGCCGCGAGGTGGTCGAGGCGAAGAACCAGGGCGAGAGCCTGGTGCATTCGACCGAGAAGTCGCTGAACGACTATGGCGACAAGGTTTCCGAAGCCGACAAGTCGGCGATCGAGACCGCCGTCGAGGCACTCAAGACCGCGCTCACGGGCGAGGACGCCGAGGCCATCACGGCCCGCACCAACGAGCTGATGCAGGCTTCGATGAAGCTCGGCGAGGCCATGTATGCGGCGAGCCAGGCCGAGGGCGCCGCCGCCGAGGGTGAGCCGGCCGAGGAAGCCAAGAAGGACGACGTCATCGACGCCGACTTCAAGGACGTCTCGGACGACAAGAAGAAGAGCGCGTGATCGCGCGCTCGTAACGCAAGTGACGTTTTGGCCGGGCTCGACCCGGCCATCTCGTTCGGGAATTGCCTGCTAGACGGATGGCCGGGCTCGCTGCCCGGCCATGCCGCGTCAAAGCTGCGGGGACAGACATTTCGATGTCGAAGCGCGATTACTACGAGATTCTCGGCGTCAGCCGGACCGTGACGGAGGTCGAGCTCAAGGGCTCCTTCCGCAAGCTCGCGATGCAGTACCATCCCGACAAGAATCCCGGCAACAAGGAAGCCGAGATCAAGTTCAAGGAAATCAACGAGGCCTATCAGGTCTTGTCGGACGGCCAGAAGCGCTCGGCCTATGACCGCTTCGGCCACCAGGCCTTCGAGAACGGCGGCGGCGGTGGCCCCGGCGGCAATGCCGATTTCTCCGACTTCATGTCGGATATCTTCGATTCCTTCTTCGGCGATGCAAGGCGCGGCGGCGCGCGCGGCGCCAACGGTCGCGAGCGCGGCGCCGACCTGCGCTACAATCTCGAAATCGGGCTGGAAGAGGCCTTCACGGGCAAGAACGAGTCGATCCGGGTGCCGACTTCGGTCTCCTGCGAATCCTGCTCGGGCACGGGCGCCAAGCCCGGCTCGAAATCCCGGCAGTGCCCGACCTGCGGCGGCCATGGCCGCGTCCGCGCCAACCAGGGCTTCTTCTCGGTCGAGCGCACCTGCCCGACCTGCTCGGGCCGCGGCGAAGTCATCGACGACCCCTGCAAGAACTGCCAGGGCGCCGGCCGCGTCACGCGCGAGCGCACGCTCTCGGTGAACATCCCGGCCGGCGTCGAGGACGGCACGCGCATCCGCCTCGCCGGTGAGGGCGAGGCCGGCCTGCGCGGCGGGCCAGCGGGCGATCTTTACATCTTCCTGTCGATCAAGCCGCACGCGATCTTCCAGCGCGACGGCGCCGACCTGTTCTGCCGCGTGCCGATCGGGCTGGCTTCCGCCGCGCTCGGCGGCGAGATCGAGGTTCCGACCCTCTCCGGCGAGCAGGCACGGGTGAAGATTCCCGAAGGCACGCAGACCGGCAAGCAGTTCCGCCTGAAGGCCAAGGGCATGAGCGTGCTGCGCTCGCGCGATGTCGGCGATCTCTACATCCAGGTCGTGGTCGAGACGCCGCAGAAGCTGACGGCGCGCCAGCGCGAATTGCTGGAAGAGTTCGAGCGCGAGAGCTCGCACAACAACCACCCGGAGACGGCTGGCTTCTTCGGCCGGGTCAAGGATTTCCTCGGCGGTTTCGGCGGCACGGCCTGAAGCATCGCAGGCGTAGACATGAAAAGGGCCGCCTTTCGGCGGCCCTTTTGCTTTTGAGGCCGATGCCTCAGACCTTGTCAACGGCCTTCTTGACCGCGTCCTTGCCCTTGCCGAGCGCCTGCTGGGCCTCGCCCTTCAGCTCCTGCGCCTTGCCCTCGGCCTCCCATTCCGGCTTGTTCATCGCCTTGCCGGCGACCTGCTTAACGTTGCCGGCGGCCTCGTTGGCCATGCCCTTGATCTTGTCGGTCGTGCTGCCCATCGCGCTGTCTTTCCTGACGAGTTCGGCCCCAGCCGTTTTCCGCTGAAAGAACCGGCGCCGGGCGGAAAGGTTCCGGCTCTCAGGCGGCGTCTTCTGCCGGCATGGCGAGCGCCCGCAACGCCTCTGCC
>JAEWKP010000404.1 GCA_023393655.1 Pseudomonadota bacterium
TCGGCCGGTGGCGGTAGTAGATTCGGGCATTCGGCCCGAGCCGCTCGCGCAATGCCAGGAAGGCGCGCTCCTCCGCCACCCAGACATCCGGATTGGTGGTGTCAGAGACGATGAAATAGTCGAAATGACCGCCCCGGCCCGTCGCCGCGACCGATTCGCGTATCGCGGCCACCGCCGCGAAGATGCGCGCCGACGACTCGTTGTAGATCGGCATCACCACGACGGTGCGGTGCTTCAGGCTCACGGCCCGATCCGCCGGGCCGGCGCCGGAGAGCACGCCGAAGAAGCCGAGGACCGCGCTGGTAAAGGCGAGTGCGATCCACGAGAAGTTGATCGTGAACAGCACGAGCAAGGCGTACTGCAGCGAGGTCGTGCGGCTGACCGACACGACATTGTACATTTCCCAGGCACCGAAGGCGGTGAGCGCGAGCCCGCCGCCGAAGACGAAGAGGCGCTTCAGCCAGGGCGTCGTCCAGTTAGCGGGTGCGGCCGGCGCGCGGCGTTCCGAAGCATTCCAGCTCCGGAAAGACTGCACCGGCATGACCAAGGGATCTTCGGGCGGGGTCGCCGGCTCGCGGGCTGCGCTGTAGCTGCGCTGTTCCGCCTCCATGGCGTCGCGGCGGGGCGCCGTTACCAGGTCCATCGATTCAACCAGGTCTCAGAGACGGGCTGTCCGCCCGATTGCAGGACGAGCCGAAGCTCGGAAAGATTCTCGTTGCCGGGGTCGACCTCGAAGCCGACCCGCATCAGCTTGCGCTCCGGATAGGGCCAGAGGCGGACGCCATGGACGGCGCCCGGTTGAGCCGTGATCGTCGCCCGCGTCGAGGCGACGAGGGCGGGATCGGCGAGCCTGTCGCCGGTAAACTCGACGATGAAGCGCCGCCGGCGCCCCTGCGAGCCCTTGCCCTGCCGCGAGCGGGTGGCGAGCGCCAGCGGCGGACGCTCCGGCGGCTGCCAGCACCAGGCCTGGCGATAGCTCACCGATGTCTCGCTGCCGGCCGCGAGCGGCTGCTTCGGCCGCCAGTACATGATGATGTTTTTGTTCGGCTCGGAATCGTTGGGGATCTCGATGAGCTGGACCGAGCCCGCCCCCCAGTCGCCGAGCGGTTCCATCCAGACGCTCGGCCGGAGCTCGAAGCGCTGGTCGTCGTCCTGGAAGGCGGCGGGGTCGCGCTCGCGCTGAACCAGGCCGAAGCCCTTGGGATTCTCGTCGACGAAAGAGGAAACCTGAAGGGTCGCGGGATTGTTGACCGGGCGATAGATCCATTCGCCGCCGCCCGACTGCATCTGGACGCCCGAGACCTCGCCGATCGAGGGGCGGATATCGTCGAAGACGCGCCGGCTCTGCGGGCCCGAAAGGAAGGTCGCGCTCGTGCAGCCGAATCCGACATGGTCCAGCGCCTGCCGCGCGAACAGCGTCATCTCGACATCGACGAAGGTGACGTCGCCCGGCCGCAGCGTCATCCGCACCGCGCCGGAGACGCTCTCCGAATCGAGCAGACCGTGAATCACCAGCGAGCCCACCGCCGGGCTCGGCCGCTCGATCCAGAACGCCCGGAAGAAGGGCAGTTCCTCGCCGCGCGTCTCGCCGGGGCGCAGGATCAGCGCGCGCGCCATCGCGCCGAAATTCTGGCCGCGCGCCAGGGCGCGGAAGAAGGTGCCGCCCTGGAAGACCGCGACCTCGAAAGGGCGTTCCAGCCCGGCTGCGATCCGCATGCCGGAGAATTGCAGATCGGCATTGCCCGTGGGCGGCGCGACTCGCCCGTAGTCGAACTTGCTGCGATCGAAGCCGATGCGGCGCACCGTTCCCTCTTCGATCGTGAACAGGCTCACCGGATTGGAGAAGACGTAGCCGCGATGCAGCGGCTCGACCGTGAAGCCGCGATTCTCGCCGGCCCAGACCGTGGCGCCCGGCTGCATCCGGATGCCCGCATATTGATCGGCGGGGAGGGTGGTGTAGCCCTCCGGCAGGTCGTTGGCGGCGAGCGCAATCAGCGGGCGCTGGGCCAGGGCCCTGGCGGCGTCGACCACCAGCGCAGGGTCGAAGCGCTGCCCATCCACGAGGGTGGGGATGTTGAAGGACGCTGCGCCGGTCGGCGCCTGCGCCGCGGCCGGGCCGGCCAGCGAGAGCAGCGCGGCGCCGCCGGCGGCGCCTTCCAGAAACTGCCTACGATTCAACAGTGTCGACATGGGATCCAAACTACGCGGCGACGCCCTCGCCCCTCGCGCTTCTAGAGCATTTCCAGTTCGCCTGAAAAGCCTTTCCAATCGGGAAGATGCACGTCTTTCGGATGGTGCGATCCTGCGCAATCAGGCCGGAGCCGGCTTGCAACAGCAGCCGTCCTCGAATGGCGCCTTTTCGCCGCGATTGAACTTTGGCAAAAGGCGCGCGGATCGGCTATCCACGGCGCCTGCTACGCCAGCATGCGTGAAGCCGATTGTGATGCGCGGGCCGGGGTTCAGACATGCCTGCAGGGGAAACGAGAAACATGACCGAAATGCAGCCGCCCCGATCCTGCCTTGCGATCGTCCTGGCGGCCGGAGAGGGCACCCGCATGAAATCGCGGCGCCCCAAAGTGCTTCACGCCGTGGCCGGGCGGTCGCTGCTCGGCCATGCGCTGGCCGCGGTTTCGAAGGCTGGCGCGGATGCCGTCGCCGTCGTGATTTCCTCGGAACGCCCCGAAGTCGGTGAAGCGGCGCGCAAGCAGCTTCCGCATGCGCAGATCGCGATCCAGCACGAGCGCCGGGGCACCGCCCATGCCGCGCTCGCGGCAAAGGCCGCCATCGCAACCGGCCATGACGACGTCATCATCGCCTTTGGTGACACGCCGCTTGTGCGTCCGGAGACCTTTGCGGCCCTTCGCCGCGGCTTGAGAGACGGCGCCGCCGTCGTTGCGCTCGGCTTCGTGGCCAAGGACCCGACAGGCTATGGTCGCTTTGTCGAGAAGGACGGGCATCTCGAGGCAATCGTCGAGCATAAGGACGCGACGCCGGAGCAGCGCGCGATCACGCTCTGCAATGCCGGGTTGATGGCGCTCTCCGGCGAGCACGCCCTCTCGATCCTGGAAGCGATCGGAAGCCACAACGCCCAGGGCGAATTCTATCTCACCGATGCGGTCGAAGTCGCACGCAAGCGCGGGCTCGACGCCATCGCGCTGCGGGCGCCTGAAAGCGAGGTCCAGGGCGTCAACGACCGCGTCCAGCTCGCCGCCGTGGAAGCGGATTTCCAACGTCGCAAGCGCCTCGCCGTGATGCTCGGCGGCGCGACGCTGATCGCGCCCGAGACGGTCTTCTTCAGCTATGACACACAGATCGGCCGCGACGTCGTGATCGAGCCGAACGTGGTCTTCGGGCCAGGCGTACGTGTCGATGACGGCGCGGTGATCCACGCTTTCTCGCATCTCGAGGGCGCCACGGTCGGCACTGACGCCAGCGTCGGTCCCTATGGCCGCCTGCGGCCGGGCGCGAAGCTCGCCGAGAAGGCCAAGGTCGGCAATTTCGTCGAGGTGAAGGCGGCCGATATCGGCCCCGGCGCCAAGGTCAACCACCTGACCTATATCGGCGATGCCTCGATCGGCGCGGCCGCGAATATCGGCGCCGGCACGATCACCTGCAATTATGACGGCTTCAACAAGTCCAGGACGACGATCGGCGCCAATGCCTTCGTCGGCTCGAACTCCTCGCTGGTGGCCCCGGTGACGATCGGCGACGGCGCCATTATCGGCTCCGGCTCGGTCATCACCAGCGACGTCGCGCCCGACGCACTCGCCCTCGGTCGCGGCCGCCAGGTCGAGAAGGAAGGCTGGGCGGTGACCTTCCGCATCGCCGCGGCGGCCAAGAAAGCGGCCGAATAGGCTAGAATCGGCACGGTTCGGGCCATCCACCGTTCACAGTTCGTCATCTAGATTGATTGGGCAGGCGCGCCGATCGCGGCTATGCGCTTTGCCGACAGCAATGGCTTGAGGGGTTGGCCCATGTGCGGCATCGTCGGGATTCTGGGCAAGGAAGCAGTGGCGACGCAGGTCGTCGAGGCGCTGCGGCGGCTTGAGTATCGCGGGTATGACTCCGCCGGCGTCGCGACGCTGGAAGCCGGAAAGCTCACCCGACGCCGCGCCGAGGGCAAGCTCAAGAATCTCGAGATTCGCCTGTCGAACGAACCGCTCGGAGGTCTGGTCGGCATCGGCCACACCCGCTGGGCCACCCATGGCAAGCCCAACGAGACCAATGCCCATCCGCATGCGACGCCGAAGCTCGCGGTGGTCCATAACGGCATCATCGAGAATTTCCGCGAGTTGCGCGCCGAGCTCCAGGCTGACGGCTACGTCTTCGAGACGGAGACCGACACCGAGATCGTCGCCCATCTCGTCACCCGCGAGCTCGACCGCGGCAAATCCCCTACAGATGCGGTTGCCGCCAGCCTGCCGCGCCTGCACGGCGCCTTCGCGCTCGCCTTCCTGTTCCAGGGCGAGGAAGACCTGCTGATCGGCGCCCGCAAGGGCTCGCCACTGGCCGTCGGCGTCGGCGAGGGCGAGATGTATCTCGGCTCGGACGCGCTGGCGCTCGCGCCCTTCACCAATCTCATCGCCTATCTGGAAGAGGGCGACTGGGTCGTGCTCCACCGCCGCGGCGCGACCTTCTACGACCAGACCAACAAGCGCGTAGAGCGCCGCGCCCAGCGCGTCGCCGCCGGCGCCTTCCTGGTCGAGAAGGGCAACCACCGCCACTTCATGGCCAAGGAGATCTACGAGCAGCCAGAGGTCGTCGGCCATACGCTGACGCAATATCTCGACATGGCCAACGGCAAGGTACGGCTGCCCTTCGGCGACCAGATCGACTGGAAGGGCCTCTCGCGCCTGACGATCAGCGCCTGCGGCACCTCCTATTATGCCGGCCTCATCGCGAAATACTGGTTCGAGAAGCTGGCGCGCCTGCCGGTCGAGATCGATGTCGCCTCCGAGTTCCGCTATCGCGAGGCGCCACTGCCGGACCAGGGCCTGGCGCTCTTCGTCTCGCAATCCGGCGAAACCGCCGACACGCTGGCCGGGCTGCGCTACGCCCGCCAGAACGGACAGGTCATCCTGTCGGTCGTCAACGTGCCGACCTCGACGATCGCGCGGGAAAGCGATGCCGTCGCGCCGACCCTTGCCGGTCCCGAGATCGGCGTCGCCTCGACCAAGGCCTTCGTCTGCCAGCTCGCGGTCTTCGCCTCGCTCGCGCTTGCCGCAGCCCGCGCCCGCGACACGCTCTCGGCGCAGGACGAGGCCAGCCATGTGCAGCATCTGATCTCGCTGCCGGGGCTGATGGCTCGTGCACTCCAGCTCGAACCGCAGATCGAGCAGCTCTCGCAAAAGCTCTCGCGCGCCAAGGATGTGCTCTATCTCGGCCGCGGCACCAGCTTCCCGCTGGCGCTGGAAGGTGCGCTGAAGCTCAAGGAAATCAGCTACATCCATGCCGAAGGTTACCCGGCGGGCGAGCTGAAGCACGGGCCGATCGCGCTGATCGACCAGGACATGCCTGTCATCGTCGTCGCGCCCCATGACGCACTGTTCGAGAAGACCGCCTCCAACATGCAGGAGGTCGCGGCGCGCGGCGGCCGCATCATCCTCGTCACCGACGCGAAAGGCGCCGCCGAATGCGGCATCGAGCCGGAGGCGACGATCATCATGCCGGACATGGACCCGACCTTCGCGCC
>JAEWKP010000418.1 GCA_023393655.1 Pseudomonadota bacterium
GGCTTGTAGCGGGCGAAGAGCGGCTTCTGAACGACTGTGGTGATCGCGTTGCAGAAGGCGGCGCCGAGGATCAGCAGCACGCTCATGCCGATCTCGACATCGAGCCCCTTGCCGAGTGCGATGACGCCGATGCCGGCGAAGGACAGAGCCGTGCCGAGCCAGGCGGTCAGGCTGAAGCGCTCGCCGAGGATCATCATGGCGAGCACGGCCGTCATGATCGGGTTGGTGTTGATGATGAAGGCGGCGGGGCCCGCCGGCACGACGCGCTGCCCGAAGTTCAAGAACAGCGCGTAGCCCGCGATGAAGATCACGCCGCCGACGAGGAAGCGCCAGATATCGCCGAGCGCGGGCAGCTTCGCCCGCGTCGCGACCAGGAAGAGCGCGGCAGGGCCGCCAGCGAGCGCGAAGCGCAGCGCAGCCATCTCGGCCGGGCCGAAGCCGGCGAGCCCGGCGCGGATCGCCGGGAAGGAGGAGGCCCAGGCCATGACCGTGAAGGTGACGGTGAAGACCAATGTCGGGTCGAGGCGCTGGGAAACTGAGGCGGCCAGCGCGGGGGAGGCGCAGCTTGAGGAGGACATGGCGTCGATCCATCGGTGACGAGAAGTTGCCTCCGATAAGCGCCCATGCCAGCTGATTGACAAACGAACAATTCGCGCATGAGCTGTGAGGATGGATCACAGCTCGAACCTGCCCCCGCTCGATACCCTGCGTGCCTTCGAGGCGGCCGCTCGCACCGGCAGCTTCTCGGCCGCCGCCGAGGCGCTGAACCTGACCCATGGCGCTGTCAGCCGGCAGGTCGCCAAGCTGGAGCATTGGCTGGGCCTGCGCGTCTTCCTGCGGCAGGCGCGCGGTGTCTCGCTGACGCCCGAGGGGCAGCGCCTGCTTCAGCGCACGCAGGAGGCCTTCGCGCTGATCGCCGACAATTCCGAGCGCTGGCGCGAGGTGAGGGGCGCCTCAGTCGTGCGGGTCAGTGCGCCGCCTTCGGTCTGTGCGCTCTGGCTGATGCCGCGACTGGCCGTGCTGGAGGCCGGGACACCCTCGCTGCGGATCGTACTGCAGGTCGAGCACCGCAAGGTGGATTTCGAGGAGGAGGGCGTCGATCTCGGTATCCGTTGCGGGCGCGGCGGGGCGCCGGACCGGCTCTCGCTCAAGCTGTTCGAGGAATGGTGCTTCCCGATCGCTTCGCCGCTGTTGGCCGAGGCGATCGGGGAGGGCGAGCCGGAGCGTCTGCTGGCCCAGCCCCTGATCCATGACTCGGATGCGGCCGGCTGGAAGGCCTGGTTCGCGGCGCAGGGGCTGGATTATCGCCCGCGCCCGCAGGACCGGCGCTTCGAGGATTACAATCTCGTGCTGGATGCTGCCGCCCATGGGCTCGGCATCGCGCTGGCGCGCCCGCCTCTGGCGCGCGAGCAACTGGCAGCGGGGCGGGTGGTCCGTGTCGACGAGCGCGAGGCGCTGAACCCGGTTTCCTACTGGCTCGACCGGCCGCTGGGGGCGCTCCGGCCCTCGGCTGCAGCCTTGGCCGAGCGGATTGCGCGGGAGGCAGGAGCCGATCGGGGAGAGATCGCGGCCTTTCTCAGCCGGGAAGCCAGAGCGGCTTGATCAGCGCAGGCTGTGCCGCGGCGCTGCGAATTCGCCGCGCTGGCTCGCGCGGGCCATCTCGAAACTGTCGGCGATGCGGCGCGCCCGGACGATGAAGGCCTGCGCGATATCGGGCGGGCAGACCTCATGCGCGGTGATCTCGAACAGGTCGAGCCAACGGTCGAAATGCTTGCCCTCCAGAGGAAGGATCAGGTGCGGGCGCATCGGGCGGCCATCATAGCGGCCGGTGCGTAGCATCACGCCGCTCCAGAAATCGGTGATCTTGCCGATATGGTGGTCCCAGTCCTCGACCGCCGCTTCGAAGACCGGGCCGATCAGCTTGTCCTCCCGGGCCCGCGCATAGAAGGTGCGGACGAGCTCCGCGATCATCGGCTCGCGCAGGTCGGGATGGGCGGCGCCCGGGTAGAGCAGGGGATTGTCGGTCATCGCAGGAACATTCGCGTTTCCGGTATTCTCGTTGCTGGGGATCGCGAAGGCTAGGCCTGCGCGACCTCTGCGACCTTGTGAGGCAGGGCAGGAGATTGCGCCGCCTCGGCATGGCCAATCTCCAGGAACAGCCGCATCTCCTCGGCGAGCGCGAAGAAGCGATCGCGCACCGCCTTGGCATGCGGATTGGCGCGCTCGATCGCCATGAAAACGTTCGGCGCGTCGTAGCGCACCATCTCGGTCGCCTGCATCAGGAGGTCGAAGCTCGCCGTGGTCATCGTCCGGGGCAGGGGTTCCATCCGGACCAGGATCTTGGCGATGAGATGGGTCAGGCCCTGCACCATGGCAACCTCGCGGTCATGCGCGTCTGCCGTGGTGACGATCACCTTCAGCTTCAGCACATGACGCAGGAAGGCGGCGATACGCGGCGTGCTTTTTCCACGAATCGGGCAAAGCGCGATCTTGAGGCCGGCGAGGCCGTTACGGGCGCTTTGCGGGCCGAAAAGCGGATGCGTGCCGATGATCTCGACGTCTTCGGGCAGCGCCGCCTGCATCGCCTGGGCCGGGTCGATCTTGACCGAACCGACATCGAGCACGATGGCGCCGGCCCTGAGATGCGGACGCAAGGCCGCGATCGCCTCCGGAATCGCCGGGACGGGCACGGCGAGGATGACGAGATCGCAGGCCGCGACTTCGGTGACCGTCGCGGGCTGCAGACCCTGGCCGCTCGCATCGGCTGCGGGCGCGTTGGCGGGGTCGCAGACGTGCAAGGCGAAATGCGGCTGGAGATGGTGGGCCATCAGGCGGCCGAAGGCGCCGAAACCCATGATGCCGATGGTGGAGATGGTTCTGATCGGGGAGGACATCGTTTTCGCTCGGTGGTGAGCCGCGATGCCGGGTGATCTGCCTGAATTCAACCGCCAGCGCGGCGGTTGAACATGGGAATGCCACCGCCTCTATGAGGTCGGGGCGTAATAGCCGTGAAGGAAGGCGAGCAGGCTGATCATGGTTCGCTTAAAGCGCGCGATGCCGGCGCTTGTCAATCGAGCGGCGGCGAATAGGCGGTCAGCGTCATCAGGCGGTCCTCGATCGCGCCGACCATGTCGCCCTGCTCGATCTTGCTGACGCGCTTGATCTCGATCCATTCGGGATCGGCCATGAAGCTGGCCCAGGCCGCCGCCTTCGTCTCGGCATCGGGCCAGGCGAGGATATAGGCGAACTCGGTGCGGGCGGCGCTGGCCGTCTCCCACATCGCCATGATCCTGAAGCCGTGGCGCGCCATGATGCGGGCGGCATGGTCGCGGAAACGGGCATGGAAGGCCGCCTTGTTGCGCTCGAAGATCTCGTAGATGCGCAACTGGTGGATCATGCCCGCCTCCTTCGGCATCAGGACGGCCCTCAGGCCGCCTTCTTCGCCTTCTCGGCCGCCATCAATTCGATGAAGCGGGTGAAGAGGTAGTGGCTGTCCTGCGGGCCAGGGGAGGCCTCCGGATGGTGCTGGACACTGAAGGCCGGGCGGTCGGTCAGCGCGATGCCGCTGTTCGAACCGTCGAAGAGCGAGACATGGGTCTCGACCGCATTGCCCGGCAGGCTCGCCGGATCGACCGCGAAGCCGTGGTTCATCGAGACGATCTCGACCTTGCCGGTGGTCTTGTCCTGCACCGGGTGGTTCGCGCCGTGATGGCCCTGCTTCATCTTCATGGTCTGGCCGCCGATGGCGAGCGCCATCATCTGGTGTCCCAGGCAGATGCCGAAGGTCGGGACCTTCCGGTCGAGCAATTGCTTGATCACCGGCACGGCGTATTCGCCGGTCGCGGCCGGGTCGCCGGGGCCGTTGGAGAGGAAGATGCCGTCCGGCTTGAGCGACAGGATGTCCTCGGCGGTCGCCGTCGAGGGCACGACGGTGACGTCGCAGCCGGCCTTGGCGAGCAGGCGCAGGATATTGCGCTTCACGCCGTAGTCGATGGCGACGACCTTGAACTGGCTGCTGTCGCGCTTGCCGTAGCCGGCCGGCCAGATCCAGGGCGTCTCGTCCCAGTCATAGCGCTGCGCGGCGGTGACCAGCGGAACGAGGTCGAGGCCGGCCATCGAGGGCAGGCCGGCGGCCTGCTTCTTCAGGCGCTCGATGTCGAAGACGCCGTCCGGGCTATGGGCGAGGATGGCGTTCGGCATGCCGTTGTCGCGGATCAGCGCGGTCAGCGCACGGGTGTCGACGCCGCAGATGCCGACGATGTTGCGCGCCTTGAGCCAGGCATCGAAATGCTTGGCGGAGCGCCAGTTCGACGGCTCGGTGATCGCGGCATGGAGCACGCAGCCGCGCACGCCGGAAGAGGCGGCGGCGTTGACCGTCTCGGTGTCCTCCTCGTTCACGCCGACATTGCCGACATGCGGGAAGGTGAAGGTGATGATCTGCCCGGCATAGGACGGGTCGGTCAGGATTTCCTGGTAGCCGGTCATCGCCGTGTTGAAGCAGACTTCGCCCGGCGCCTCGCCGACGGCGCCAAGGCCGAAGCCTTCCAGCACCGTGCCATCGGCCAGCACGAGGAGGGCGGTCGCGCGCGGTTCGGTCCAGCCGCCTGCGGCGGGGTTTCCTTCGGTGGCGGTCATGTCTATGTCTCGGTCCAGGCCGCGCCAGCGGCAGAATGCGGGGGCGGGGTTGTCGAAATCCACTCCGCCGGTCTGGAACGCGAGCCTTAAAGAGCCGGGCCCGGCCCGTCAATCGAAGCCGGCGCAGGCCGCACAAAAGAAAAAGGAACAACGAGATGACCAGCCTGCGCGAGCGCTTCACGGCCGACATGAAGGAAGCGATGAAGGCCGGCGAGAAAGCGAAGGTCGCGGCGATTCGCCTGATCAGCGCCGCGCTGAAGGAAAAGGACATCGAGGCGCGCGGCGCCGGCAAGGGCGAGGCGAGCGATGACGAGATCCTCGGCGTGCTCCAGAAGATGATCAAGCAGCGCCAGGAATCGATCGCGATCTACGATGCCAACAACCGCCCCGAGCTCGCCGAGGGCGAGCGCGTCGAGGTCGCGGTGATCTCGTCCTACCTGCCCAAGCAGATGTCCGACGACGAGGTGAAGGCCGCGATCGACAAGGCCGTGGCCGAGAGCGGCGCGACCGCCGTCAAGGACATGGGCAAGGTCATCGGCATCCTGCGCGCCGCTTATGCCGGCCAGATGGATTTCGGCAAGGTCAGCCCGATGGTGAAGGCCGCGCTCGGCGGCTGAGCCGCGGGCGCGCGGCGATATTTTGCCACATCCGGCGGCCAGCCTTGCGGCAAAGGAGAATTCCGATGCCGCATTCGATATGCAAAGCCATGGTCCTGGCTTGTCTCGCGCTCGGCGCAGGGGCCCTCGCCCCGGCCCAGGCCGCCGGCTGGGACACAAGCTACAACATGGGGACGCTTGCTGTCGGCGTCGCCACGCCTGAGAAGGCGCGTCTCACGTTCTATTGCGGGGACCCGGCCGCTGCGCGCGCCAATCCCGCGATCAAGGGCGGGCCCTATCTGGAAATGTCGCTGCCGAAAACCGCCGGGCTGGAGAAGGTCACCGCGATCACGATGGTGATCGATGGCAAGGAAACCACGATTCCGGTTGTCGCGAAGCCGGATATCGACAGCGTTTCCTTGAGCTGGGAGCCGGGCAAAAGCTTCGGGCAGCGCCAGATGAAAGGGGTCGTCGCACAGCTTGCCAAGGCAAAGGCGATTGCGGTCTCCGTCGCGGGGAGCAACGTGCAACTACCGGTGGAGGGCGCCGCGAAGGCTCTCGGCCAGGACCCGCTCGGCTGCAAGTGACGCCTGCTGACGCGCCCCTGTTGAATGCTGCGGATAACCCGGTTTCAGGCGATTGTCTGTTGGCTTCCGGGGCGCGGAGGTCCAGATAGAGCCCCATGAAATTCCCGCCCTCCGTCCTTGATGAGATCAAGGCGCGGCTGCCTGTCTCGGCGGTCGTGGGCAAGCGCGTGCGCCTGCAGAAGGCAGGGCGCGAATGGAAGGGGCTTTCGCCCTTCAATGCCGAGAAGACCGCCTCCTTCTTCGTCAATGACCAGAAGGCGTCGTTCTTCGATTTCTCGTCGGGCAAGAACGGCGACATCTTCAAGTTCGTGATGGAAACCGAGGGGCTGTCCTTCCCCGAGGCGGTCGAGAAGCTCGCGGCCGAGGCCGGCGTGATCCTGCCGAAGATCACGGCGGAGGCGCAGGTCCAGGAGGAGAAGCGCAAGGGGCTGCACGAGGTCGTAGAGCTCGCGGCGCAGTTCTTCGAGGCCGAGTTGATGGGCGATCGCGGCGGGGGAGCAAGGCGCTATCTCGCGACGCGCGGGCTCGACGGCGAGGCGCGCACGCGCTTCCGCCTCGGCTACGGTCCGGTCGATCGGTTCGCCCTGCGCGATCATCTGGCGGGCAAGGGCGTGCCGGCCGAGCTGATGATGGAGGCGGGGCTGCTGGTGCATGGCGAGGAGATCGCCGTGCCCTATGACCGCTTCCGCGACCGGGTGATGTTCCCGATCCATGATGCGCGGGGACGCGTGGTCGCCTTCGGCGGGCGGGCGATGAGTTCGGAGGTCGCGGCGAAATACCTGAACTCGCCGGAGACGCCGCTCTTCCACAAGGGCCATCTGCTGTTCAACCATCACAATGCCCGCAAGGCCGCGCATGACACCGGGCAGGTCGTCGTGGTCGAGGGCTATGTCGACGTCATCGCGATGTCGCTCTCGGGGTTTCCGCAGACGGTGGGGCCGCTCGGCACGGCCCTGACCGAGGATCAGCTTGGCCTGCTCTGGCGCATGGCCGACGAGCCGGTGATCTGCCTCGACGGCGACAAGGCCGGCCGCAAGGCGGCGAGCCGGGCGATCGACATCGCACTGCCGCTGCTGGAGCCGGGCAAGTCGCTTTCCTTCGCCCTGCTGCCAGAGGGGCAGGACCCGGACGACCTCGCCCGCTCGGGCGGTCGGCAGGCCATCGCCGAGGTGGTCGCGGCGGCGCGCCCGCTGGTCGATATGCTCTGGCAGCGCGAGGTCGAGGCTGGTCCGCTCGATACGCCTGAGCGGCGCGCCGCCTTCGAGCGGCGCCTGAAGGAGCCGTTGGGCCAGATCCGCGACGAGACCACGCGCAAGCATTACCGCCGCGAGATGGACGAGCGGCTGGCGCAGCTCTTCGCCAGCGCCGCCCCGGCGCGGCCGGAGCGCGGCGGCGGAGGCGGGCATTTCCAGCGCGGCCGGGGCGGGCAGTCGCCTCGCGGTGGGTT
>JAEWKP010000424.1 GCA_023393655.1 Pseudomonadota bacterium
ATATCGGATCGAGCGATTCGCTCCTCCTGGAGTTTGCCGGAAATTTAAGGCTGAATCCCGAAATCGTCGCCGATGCCAGGCGCGTCCTCGCCGGGCCGGAGCCGGACGACGTCTCTTGAGCGCGGGCGCGCCCTCGCCGCGCTGGCTCTGCCGCGACTGCCTTGCGGACCACGACGCTGTCGGATCGTCGAAGCGCTGCCCGGCCTGCGGCTCGCCGCGATTGCTCGGCCATCTCGAGCGCGACAGCTTGAGCCTCGCCCATATCGATTGCGACGCCTTCTACGCCACGATCGAGAAGCGCGACGATCCGAGCCTGCAGGACAAGCCGGTCATCGTCGGCGGCGGCAAGCGCGGCGTGGTCTCGACCTGCTGCTACATTGCCCGCACCTATGGCGTGCGCTCGGCCATGCCGATGTTCAAGGCGCTGAAAGCCTGCCCCGAGGCGATCGTGGTCAAGCCGAACATGGCGAAATACGTCGCGGTCGGCCGTCAGGTCCGGCAGTTGATGCGCGAGCTGACGCCGCTGGTCGAACCACTCTCGATCGACGAGGCCTTCCTCGACCTCTCCGGCACGGAGCGATTGCACCATGCCAGCCCGGCGGTGACGCTGGCGCGCTTCGCGGGGCGTGTCGAGGCCGAGCTCGGCATCACCATCTCGGTCGGCCTGTCCTATGCCAAGTTCCTGGCCAAGGTGGCTTCCGATCTCGACAAGCCGCGGGGCTTCTCGATCATCGGGCGGGGCGAGGCCGTCGCCTTCCTCGCGGGGAAGCCGATCAGCCTGATCCCCGGCATGGGGCCGGCCGGCGTCGCGAAGCTCGCGGAAGGCGGCTTCAAGCTGATCGGCGACCTGCGCGAGGCGCCCGTCGACAAGCTCTTCAAGCTCGCCGGCAAGGACGGCCCGCGTCTCAAGAACCTCGCCAACGGCATCGACACCCGCCAGGTCACGCCGGAGCGCGAGACCAAGAGCGTCTCAAGCGAAACCACGCTTGATATCGACCTCGCCCGCTTCGAGGAGCTGGAACCGATCCTGTGGCGGCTCTGCGAAAAGACGTCGAAACGCCTGAAGGCGCAGGAGCTTGCGGGGCGAACCATCACCCTGAAGCTGAAGACCGCCGACTTCCAGATCATCACCCGCGCCGCCCGCCTGCCGGAGCCGACGCAGCTCGCAGCCCGCCTCTTCACCGCAGGGCGAGACCTGCTGAAGCGGGAATGCAACGGCGCGCATTATCGCCTGATCGGCATCGGCGCGAGCGACTTCAGCCCACCGGACGCCGCCGACCATGGCGATCTCGCCGACATCGCGACGCCGCGCCTGAAGGCGATGGAGAGCGCTCTCGACAAGTTGCGCGCCCGCTTCGGCGACGAGGCGATCGGCAAGGGCCTGAGCCTCAGATTGCCGCAGCGCCGCTCGTCGGAACCCGCTATTTCGCGCAAGGCTCCTGAGGAAGAAGATCCAGACGCGTAAGCGTGCCGCGCAGCGCGAAAGAGCCATAGTCGAGCCGGATCGCGCCGGTGACGCCGTTCTCGTAGAGCTCGAAGGCAATGCTGTAGGCCGGCGTCGATTCGCCCGATCCCGCCTTGAAATAGGAGATCGTCACCGGCCAGCGCGCCATCTTCTCGAATTCGGGGCGCTGCAGCGGCTTCTCGGAAGGCTCCGCCTCGATCCGCTTTCCGATGATCGAGAGCGTGTCATAGACCTCCTTGCCGGAATTCGCACCGTCATAGAGGCGCACGCTCAGCGTCTTCTGGCCGGCACGCGCGGCCTGGATCACGGCCTTCATCTGCGCATTCGGGAACAGCGCGTCGCTCGCCTCGCGATAGATCTCGGCCTTGGGCTGGCGCAGCTTCACCTCATAACCGCTGCCGTTCTTCTGGGCGGTGCCATCGACCGTATCAGGCTTGGCGCCGCCGGCGGAGCTTTCGGTCTTGAAGCGGTAATTCGCGCCGTCGCCGGCCTCGAAACTGGTGGTGCGGGCATCGATCAGGCGCGGCCCGGCCTCGGTGCCGAGCTGCGTCACCTGCCGGAAGGACAGCGCATAGCCCTCGCAGGCATCGCCGGTGAACTCGAAGGCGATGCGGCCCTTCGCCGTCTCGATATTCCCGGACGGTTTGCCGTTGTCGAGCACGAGATCGTAGACCGCACGATGCGGGGCGAGCACCACCCGTTCCGTCGCTGCTTGAGCCCAGGCGGGCAGCGCGGCCAGAACCAGAGCCCCCGCGAAAACCCCGCTCGCCTTCGTCGCGAGCTTCGAGACTGTTCCGTTCATGCGCCGCTTGTCCATTGTGACCTGTGCGAAATCTAGGTGCATCGCCGCAATGGCGCAAACATGGCAACGTGCCCGCTCTCAGCCGTCGCATCGGCCCTGCCCGCCCGGCATGCCCGAATGCTTGCGGGGCCCGCTGGCTTCGGCCATGAAAGGCATGCCCGAAGGCACCCTGCCTCGCTCGCGGAGCCAAGCCCATGAACGCCGCCGACACCCGCCTCGCCGAACTCGGCATCACCCTGCCGTCCCCGGCCGCGCCCATTGCCAACTATGTGCCCTATGTGATCACCGGCAACCTGCTGGTCATCTCGGGCCAGATCTGCTTCGGGCTCGACGGCAAGCTCTCCGACAAGCACAAGGGCAAGCTCGGCGCCGAGATCTTCAACGAGGCCGGGCTCGAGGCCGCCCGCCTCTGCGCCATCAACGTTCTCGCGCAGGCCAAGGCCGCGCTCGGCGGCGATCTCGGCCGCATCGTGCGCTGCGTCCGCCTCGGCGGCTTCATCAACGCCACCCCGCATTTCGCCGCCCTTCCGGCGATCATGAACGGCGCTTCCGACCTGATGGTCGAGGTGCTCGGCGACAAGGGCCGCCATGCCCGCTCGACCGTGGGGGTCGCCGAACTGCCGGCCGATGCCGCCGTCGAGGTCGAAGCGATGTTCGAGATCGCCTGATGACGGCAGGAACGCTCAAGGACGCCGGCCGGCCCGATCTCGGCTGGCTGGTGGCGAAGCCGATCGCCCATCGCGGCCTGCATGATCTCGCAGCCGGCGTGATCGAGAACAGCCACACCGCCGCCACGGCCGCGATCGCCGGCGGCTTCGGCATCGAATGCGACGTCCAGCTTACCGCCGATGGCGAAGCGGTCGTGTTCCACGATTTCGTGCTCGACCGGCTGACGGGCGAGACCGGCGCCGTCGTCGCCCGCAAGGCATCGGAGCTGACCGCGATCGCGCTCAAGGGCTCTGATGACCGCATCCTGACGCTGTCGGCCTTCCTCGACCTGATCGGCGGGCGCGTCCCGCTCGTGATCGAGATCAAGAGCCGCTTCGATGGCGACCTCGCCCTGACCAGGCGGACTGTGGAGGTCCTGGCCGGCTACAACAGCCATCCGATCGTGATCAAGTCCTTCGATCCCGCGATCGTGACCGCACTGCGCGAGCTCGCGCCGGAGATTCCGCGCGGCATCGTGGCCATGAACGCCTATGATTACGGCGATTACGACAAGCTCTCAGCCGATCGGAAGCATGCGCTCGCCAATCTCCTGCACTTCACCGAGAGCCGGCCGGACTTCATCTCCTGGAAAGTCACGGATCTCGACAGCGCCGCGCCCTATCTCTGCCGCAACGCGCTTGGGCTTCCGCTGATGAGCTGGACGGTGCGCACGCCGGAAGAGCGGCAGCGGGCCACTGCCATGGCCGACCAGATGGTCTTCGAGGGTTTTCGCCCTTGAGAGAAGCGGAGGGCGGCGATCTCACCGTTCGTGTCGCGACCTCCCTCAAGGCCGTTCCCGCAGGCGCATGGAACGCCTGCGCCAATCCCTACGCGCTGGCGGACGCCATCTCGGCGCCCGCCGCGCCGCCGGGCGATCCCGCGCTCGACCGGGACAATCCCTTCGTCAGCCATGAATTCCTCATGGCGCTGGAGGAGAGCCGCTGCATCGGCGGCCGCACCGGCTGGTCGCCGGCCTATCTCCTTGTCGAGGACGAGGCCGGCCAGCTCCTGGCGGCAACGCCCAGCTTCCTGAAGAGCCACAGCCAGGGCGAATATGTCTTCGACCATGGCTGGGCCGATGCCTATGAGCGTGCCGGCGGGCGCTATTACCCGAAGCTCCAGGTCGCAGCGCCCTTCACCCCGGCAACCGGCCCGCGCCTGCTGGTCGCGGACACGCCACGCGCCGACGAAGCCCGCGCCACCCTGATCGCCGGGCTGGAGGCCTTGCGGGGGCAGACCCGATCCTCCTCGGTCCATGTCACCTTCACCCAGGAGCCGGACATCGCCGCGCTGAGACAGGCCGGCTATATCGAGCGCGACGACCTGCAGTTCCATTGGCAGAACGAGGGCTTCAAGACCTATGACGACTTCCTCGCGACGCTGGCCTCGCGCAAGCGCAAGGCGCTGAAGCGCGAACGGCGCGAGGCGCTCTCTGCCGGCATCAGCATCGATGTCCTCTCGGGCAACGACCTCACCGAAGCAGTCTGGGACGATTTCTTCTCGTTCTACGAGGATACCGGCGCGCGCAAATGGGGCCGGCCCTATCTCAACCGCGCGTTCTTCTCGGCGGTCGGCGCGGCAATGGGCGAGCGCGTCGTGCTGATGATGGCCAGGCGCGCCGGGCGCCACATCGCCGGCGCGATCAATTTCCGCGGCGCCAACACGCTCTATGGCCGCAACTGGGGCTGCATCGAGGACCATCCCTTCCTGCATTTCGAGGTCTGCTACCACCAGGCCATCGACTACGCGATCGCGCATGGCCTCATCCGCGTCGAGGCCGGCGCACAAGGCGAGCACAAGCTCGCACGCGGCTATCGGCCGGTCATCACCCGCTCGCTGCACCATATCGCCGATCCCGGCCTCAGCCGGCCCGTCGCCGCCTATCTCGCGCAGGAGCGCGAGCAGATCGCGGCGGCACGCGAAGCGCTCGCGGCCGAAAGCCCCTTCCGCAAGACGGACACCGCCGATGACTGATGCCGCGCTCGCGAATTCCGCCTCGGCAGCGCTTGCCTTCTGCGAGGACGACGAGCTCGGCTATCGCCGCAGCCTCACCGATTTCACGACACCGCTGACGCTCGACGAGAGCTACCGGCTGGCGCATCTGCCATTGGTTGCTCCGGAGCACCCCGGTGTCATCGCCCGGCGCGAGGGCAAATTCTACGAGATGGGCCGCCACCCGGCGGTCCATTCGCTGGTTCTGCCGGTTGAAGATCGCGCCCTGCGCGCCTCAGCCGCCTTCCTCGCGCTGGAGAGCGAGCTGAAGGCTGCTCCCTTCGCCGGCAAGATCGCCTGGGACATCCTGCCGAAGCGGAAGGATCGCCTGCACGCGACGGTCTGCGGCTCGCTCAGCCTTGCCGAGGCTCCGGCGATTGCCGCGGAAACCCGCGAAGCCCTGCGCAAGATCGCGCCCTTCACGGTCGAACTGCGCGGCCTCTTCTCCGGCAACGTCAATCGCGGCCGGCTCTATCTCCCGGTCTATCCTGAGAAGCGCGCAGGCCGGAACACGCTGCAGGAGGTCCAGGCCGCCTTCGGCCGGGCCCCGGGCGATCTCTGGCTCATCGGCCTCTACAATCTCATCGATGATCTGGACGCCAACGAGACCGCCACGCTGGCCGAGATCGTCGCGCGCTGGTGGAACCAGCCGCTGCTCCGCCTCACCGTGATCGAGCTCCAGGTGATGGGCGCGAATGACGATCTCGTGCTCGACGCCCGTGTCGAGACGGTGCTGCCGCTCGGCTCCTGAGACAGGGCCATCAGCCGGCCCGCGGCCTTGACGCCCCGGCTGGCGCGCCGCAGCTTGCGCCTTCCGTTTTCGATCCTGCCGGACCCGCCATGACCGCCTATGATCAATCCAACGTTTTCGCCAAGATCCTGCGCGGCGAACTGCCCTCCCACAAAGTCTACGAGGATGCCGAGACGCTGGCGATCATGGACATCATGCCGCGCGCCGATGGCCATGTGCTGGTGATCCCGAAGGCCGCCTGCCGCAATGTCTTCGATGCCCCGGCCGACGCGCTGAAGGCCGTCGCGCTGACCACGCAGAAGCTGTCGCGCGCCGTGAAGGCCGCCTTCTCGGCCGAGGGCGTCACCATCCAGCAGTTCAACGAGGCCGCCGGCGGCCAGGTCGTGTTCCATCTCCATGTCCATGTCATGCCGCGCTTCGAGGGCGTGGCGCTGCGCCCGCATACCGGCGCGATGGAGAAGAACGAGGTGCTTGCCAGCAATGCCGAGAAAATCCGCGAGGCCTTGAAAAAAATCTGACGGGCCATGTCACAGCGAGGCGTGCTGCCTCGTCTTGTCGTCATCAACCGATGGAGACAATCATGAGCCAACGCCTCAACGCCTTCCAGGTCGCTCCCGAAGCCTACAAGGCCATGCTGGTCCTGCAGGATTACGTCAACAAGTCGGCCCTCGAGCACAGCCTGATGGAGCTGGTGAAGATCCGCGCTTCGCAGATCAACCGCTGCGCCTATTGCCTGCACATGCATGTGCTCGACGCGCGCAAGGCCGGCGAGACCGAGGCGCGCATCAACCTGCTCAATGCCTGGGAGGAGTCCGAGCTCTATACGCCGCGCGAGCGTGCCGCCCTGCGCTGGACGGAAGAGCTGACCCGCGCCTCCGAGCGCAGCCCGAGCGACGCGGCCTATGAGGAGCTCCGCGAGCATTTCAGCGAGAAGGACAGCGTCGACCTGTCCTTCGCCATCGGCGCGATCAACACCTGGAACCGCATCAATGTCGGTTTCCGCACGCGCCACCCGGCCGATCGGCCGCGCAAGACCGAGGCTGCCGCCTGATGACACAACCCCGGCGCGCATGACGGGCGCGCCCGCCAGCCTTTTCGAGGACAACCGGTCCTACCTGACCCGCCTCGCCTACCGCATGCTCGGCTCGCTCAGCGATGCCGAGGATGTGGTGCAGGATGCATGGCTGCGCTGGCACGAATCTGCGCCGGACGCCATCGCCAACCCGCGCGCCTGGCTCGGGCGCGTGGTGACGCGGCTTTGCCTCGACCTGATGAAATCGGCGCGGCGCAAGCGCGAGACCTATGTCGGCGCCTGGCTGCCGGAACCCCTGATCGAGGCGATCGGCGGCGCGCCCAGCACGGATGAGGCGATCGACGTGCCTTACGCGCTCCAGCTCGCGCTGGAGCGGCTATCGCCTCTGGAGCGCGCAGCCTTCCTGCTGCACGACGTCTTCGACCTCTCCTTCACCGAGATCGCCGACACGCTCGGGCGCAGCGAGGCCGCCTGCCGGCAGCTCGTCTCGCGGGCGCGCCGCCATGCCCGCGAGGAGGACGGCCCACGCCACCCGCTCTCGCCTGACGAAGCGCGGCGCTACGCCCAGGCCTTCTTCCAGGCCGCTCACAGCACCGATGCCACGATCCTGAAGAGCATGCTCGCCCACGACGCGGTGCTGCGCGCCGATGGCGGCGGCAAGGTCAACTCCGTGCTGAATCCGATCCTCGGCAGCGACAGGATCGGCCGCTTCTTCGAAGGCATCGGCCGCCGTGTCGAGCGGGCGGGGCGCAGCACGACGCGCTATGAATTCGTGATGATCAATGGCCTGCCCGGCTATGTCAGCCTGGAGCGCGGCGAGACCGTGCAGGCCACGGCCTTCGACATCCGCAACGGGCGCGTCACGGCGGTCTATATCATCCGCAACCCCGACAAGCTCGGCCATGTCCGCCGATTGCTGGAAGCCTAGACAGCAAGGGGCACGCCTGTCATTCCGGGTTCGAGCAGCGAAGAACCTGGAATGACAAGGGCGTACCTAGCCCGCGAAGAGCCAGACGCCGCCGATCAGGATCGTCTCGCCCGCGAGCACCGCGAGCATCATCCGGCGCTTGTCGAACAGCATGACGG
>JAEWKP010000438.1 GCA_023393655.1 Pseudomonadota bacterium
GGGGGGGGGCGTGGGTCGCGACGGTGGGGTTGCCGCCGGCCGCGACCACCTCGCCCGCCCGGACGATCACGGCCCCGAAAGGCCGGCCGCCCTTGTCCATATTGGACCGCGCAAGTTCGATCGCCTCGCAGAGAAACCGCTGTGCCTGAATCATGATCGCCCCCTTCGATTCAACGCCCCCCGGCCGCGAGCAGGATCTGCTGCATCCTGGTCTGCCCGCGGCTGCGGGCGTGCTGGAGCGGCGTCACGCCATCGCGGTCGGCCAGATTCACATCCGCACCGGCCGCGAGCAGGTCCTTGACGATCTGCTGATGCCTGTCGCCGCCATCGCTCAGGATGATCGCCTCCAGAAGCCCGGTCCAGCCGAGATTGTTGATGTGATCGACCGCGACGCCGGCCGCGATCAGGGTGCGGACCGTCTCGACATGGCCACGCTCGCAGGCCGGGATCAGCGCCGTGCCGCCGTAGCGATTGGTGCTCTTCAGGTCCGCGCCATGCTCCAGCGTCAGCTTGAGGATGGCGAGGTGGCCCCGCGCGCCGGCATAGAGATAGGGGCTGTCGTTCATCCCGTCCTTGGCGTTGACGGCGGCGCCGGCCTCGATCAGGGCGCGGGCGGCGTCGACGCGGTTCTCATGGGTCGCGACCAGAAGGGCGGTGCGGCCGCGCGCGTCGCGCTCATCGATGACGGCGCCCTCGACGAGAAGCCGCCTGATCGTGGCGACGTCATCCCTGGCCGCGGCAGCATGCAATCTGGTTTCGGGCATGGCTTGTCCGGATACTGTCTGCGGGCCGAGGGCCAGCAGGAGAATAAAAAAGACCAGGATCGGCAAAAACCGGGGCAATTTCGTCTCCCTGGACCACAACCGCGCCGTTCCGATCGGTCGGACCCGACAGGCTTCGGCGGGAAAGATAGCCGGAGACATGGGGCATGGCATCTGGGCTCATGGCCGCCGGGCCGGAACCAGAATCGCGCCGGAGGCTGCGATCACCAGGGCGAGGCCGAACCAATCGGTCGGCGTCGGCCGTTCGCCGAGCAGCAGCACCGAGCCGAGCACACCGACGGCCGGCACCATCAACGTGCCGAGGCTGGCGATTCCCGCCGGCAGGCGCGCCACCACCGTGAACCAGAGGAAATAGGCGAGCGCCTGCGCGCCGACGATGTGGAAGCTCAGCGCCGTCACCACGCGGGGCGAGAGCAGTTTCGGCACCGGCAGGCCCTCGAAGGCGAGCATGCCGATACCCGCGACGAGCCCACCGATCAGCAATTGCCAGGCGGCGATCGTCAGCGCCGGGGCGGAGACCGGCCAGCGCTTGGTCACGATCGTGCCGAGCGCCCAGCTCACCGCCGCGAGAAGGGCCAGCATCAGGCCGAAGGAGATCTGCCCGGCCAGGATCAAGGGCAGGCCGAGACAGACGAGGCCGGCGATGCCAAGGGCCAGCCCGGCGAGCCGTCGACCGTCGAAAGCCTCGCCCAGCACGAAGCGGGCGAGCAATGTCGCCCAGATCGGCATGGTGAAGGTCAGGATCGCCGCACGCGAGGTCGGCGCCGCCAACTGCGCGAAGGCAAGCAGCACGTTGAAGGCCGCGATCGAGAGGAAGCCGGCGACGACCAGCCGTGGCCACTGCCCGCGCGGCACCGCGAGCGGAACACCCCGCGCCAGCGCGATCGCGACGAGGACGAGGCCGGCGAAGCTCATGCCGGCGGCGCGCAAGGTCCAGGGTGCGATCTCGGTCAGCGAAATCCTCACCGCCGGCCAGTTGAAGCCCCAGAGCAACCCGAGCAGGGGGACGAGGAGCAGCGCCCTGCCGGATCGCCCCGCGTCCTCCCGGACGCGCGGCGGTTCCGTTCCTTGCTTCAGCATCGGATACTCCGAAAGCCGGTTCGCATTTTTCGGCCCGATGCCCGGGCCTCGTTCACCCCTCGATGCTTTCGAGGCCGCACCATTCGGCGACGAAGAGCGCCATGGCGCCGGTGATCCGCTTCACCGAGGCGAGGCTGACGCGCTCGTCGAAGGCGTGGATGTTCTCGCCCATCGGGCCGTAGCAGAGCGCCGGGATCTTGTCGTAGAGCGCGTGGACGCGGGTATCGAGATAGGCCGCCGTCATGAAGCTCTTGAGCGGCTTGCCGAGCGCGGCCTCATGGGCGCGGGCGAGCACGGCCTCGGCCTCGCTGCCGGGCTCCAGCACATAGCCCTCGGCCCAGAAGCCGTTGAAGGTCACCTTCGGCGGATTGTTCGCCAGGAACGAATCGCCGCGCGCGGCCTCGCGGATGCAGTCCTCGATGCGCTGCGCCGTCTCCTTGGCGGTGACGCCGGGATAGAGGCCGACGCGGCAATCGACCCGGCACCAGCACGGCACGGAGGAGGCCCAGTCGCCCCCCTCGATCTTGCCGATATTCAGGTTGATCGGATGCGGGTCATCCTCGAAATGCTCGCGGCCGGCCTTCTCGATATTGAACTGCTCCTCGAGCTTGCGGAGCGCCGCGACGACGCGATAGGCGGCATCGATCGCATTGGCGCCGGTGCCCATCTCGCGGACATGGGCGGGGATGCCACGGACCTCGAACTGGAACCAGAGCACGCCGGCATTGGCACGGGCCAGCATCTCGTATTCCGGCTCGGGGATCAGCGCGGCCTCGGCGCGATAGCCGCGCAGATGCGTCATCAGGGCGCCGTTGCCGGTGGATTCCTCCTCGACGACGGATTCGACATAGACCGTCGCAGCCGGCTGCATGCCGATACGGCGGAGCGCATCGAGGCAGAAGAGATTGGCGGCGGAGCCCGCCTTCATGTCGGCGCTGCCGCGGCCATACATCCAGTCCCCCTCGATCACGGGGTCGAAGGGCGCATGTTTCCATTGATCGGCGGGGCCGGCCGGGACGACGTCGACATGGGCCTGCAGGATCAGCGAGCGGCCCTTTTCCTCGCGGGGGCGATGGATGCCGACGACGATCGGGGCTTCGGAATGCGTGTCGGAGAAGGGCGCGCCGCCCGGATGGGCCGCGATCAGCTCCTTGTCCATGGCAAAGCGGTCCATAGTGTAGCCGCGCTGCTTCATCGCCCGAAAGATGAAATCCTGGACCGTGTGCTCCTGTCCGCGGGTCGAGGCGAAGCGGACCAGTTCCTGCGTATAGGCGACCTGCTCGTTGAAGCCTGCCTCGACGGCAGCGAGGATCTTGTCACGCAAGGCGGGATCGAGAGGCATGGGCAGGGTCTCCTTTAGGCCAAATCCGTCATGCTCGGCCTTGTGCCGAGCATCCACGCCTTGCAGCATGGGTGAAGAGAAAGACGTGGATGGTCGGGACAAGCTCGACCATGACGCGGAGCATGGTTCGCTCCATTAGTGCCCGAAGCGCCCGCCGCCCGGCACCGCCGCCAGCAGTTGCCGCGTATACGCGTGCTGCGGGTCGGCGAAGATCGCGGCCGTCGGCCCGGTTTCGACGATGCGCCCGCGCTGCATCACCGCGATACGGTCGCAGATCTGCGCGGCGACGCGCAAATCATGCGTGACGAAGAGGATGGCGAGGCCGAGGCGGCTCTGGATGTCCTTGATCAGCGTGAGAATCTGCGCCTGCACGGAGACGTCGAGCGCCGAGACCGCCTCATCCGCCACGAGCACGTCGGGTTCGAGCGCGAGCGCGCGGGCGATGCCGACGCGCTGGCGCTGGCCGCCGGAGAACTCATGCGGGTAGCGGTCGATCGCATTGGCGGAGAGGCCGACCAGCTCCAGCAATTCCTTCGCCCGCAACAGCGCTTCCTTGCGCGGCGTGCCATGGGCGACCGGGCCGTCCGAGATGATGCGGCCGACGGTCTGGCGCGGGTTGAGCGAGGCGAAGGGGTCCTGGAAGACCATCTGGATGCGCTTGCGCTGACGCCGCAATTCGGCGGGCTTCAGTTCGGAGAGGACGAGATCGCCGAGCGCGATCCGGCCGCGATCCGGCTCGATCAGGCGCAGGCAGCAGCGCCCGACCGTCGACTTGCCAGAGCCGGATTCGCCGACAAGGCCGAGCGTCTCGCCGCGAACCAGCGCGAAGGAGATGTCGTCGGCCGCCTTGACCTCGCGCGCGACGCCGAAGAGTGAGCGCTTGCGATAGGTCTTGCCGAGCCCCTCGACGCTGATCACTGGTGCCGTATCCGGCAGTGGCGGGAGCACCGCTGGCGTCAGCGAGGGCACGGCGGCGAGCAGCTTCTGCGTATAGGGATGGCCGGGGGAGCCCAGCACCTGATCGGCCGTCCCCTCCTCGACCAGAACGCCCTTTTCCAGCACGGCGATGCGGTCGGCGATCTCGGCCACCACACCCATGTCATGGGTGATGAAGAGCACGGCCGTGCCGTGGCGATGGCGCAGATTGTCGATCAGCTTGAGGATCTGGGCCTGCGTGGTGACGTCGAGCGCGGTGGTCGGCTCGTCGGCGATCAGGAGCTTGGGTTCGAGCGCGAGCGCCATTGCGATCATCACGCGCTGACGCTGGCCGCCGGAGAGCTCATGCGGATAGGCCTTGGCGAGGCGCGGCGGATCGGGCAGACCGACCTCGGTCAGGAGCTCGATGGCCCGCGCCCTACGCGCCGCCTTGTCGTGCAGGCCATGGGCCTCGAAGGTCTCGACAATCTGGTCGGAGATGCGCATGACCGGGTTGAGCGAGGTCATCGGCTCCTGGAAGATCATGCCGACCTCGCGGCCGCGCACCTCCTGCATCGCCTCCTCCTCGAGGGCGAGGATGTCGCGGCCGGCGAGTCTGATCGCGCCGGCGACCGGTTTCACCGCCTTGGGCAAGAGGCCCATCACGGCATGAGCGATCATCGACTTGCCGGAGCCGGATTCACCGACGATGCAGAGCGTCTCGCCGGGTTGGATGGCGAGCGTGACGGTCTCGACCGCGTTGGCACGGTCGGCCATCGCCGGCAATGCCAGCGTCAGGCCTTCGATGGAGAGCGCGGGAGCGGTCATTCGCGCCATCATTCCCGCCCCCTGGCCAGACGCGGATTCAGGGCATCGTTCAGCCCCTCGCCGGCGAGATTGAGCGCGAGCACGGTCAGGAAGATCGCGAGACCCGGAAAGAAGCTGATCCACCAGGCGTCGAGCAGACGCGTCCGGCCGGCACCGACCATATAGCCCCAGCTCATCAGATTGGGGTCGCCGAGGCCGAGGAAGGAGAGTGAGGATTCCAGCAGGATCGCCGAGCCGATCATCAGCGAGCCCATGACGATGATCGGTGCGATGGTGTTGGGCAGGACCTGGCTGAAGATGATCCGCGGCGTCGACTGGCCGATCGTCACCGCCGCCTGGACATATTCGCGACTTCGCAATGAGAGCACCTCCCCTCGCACCAATCGCGCGACCGGCGGCCAACTGACCACGCCGATCGCCAGCACGATCGAGCCGAGCTGCGGCTGCAGGATCGCGACCAGTACGATGGCGAGCGCGAAGGAGGGAATGGTCTGGAAGAACTCGGTGAAGCGCATCAACGCGTCGTCAACGAAGCCGCCGGCATAGCCGGCGACGGCACCGAGCGGCACGCCAATCACCAGCGCGACCAGGGTCGAGACCACCCCGATCATCAGTGAGACGCGGGCGCCATGGACGAGGCCGGAGGCAAGGTTGCGGCCCAGCGTGTCGGTGCCGAGCGGGAAGCGCTCCATGGCGAAGGGCGCGAGGAAGGGCCGCGCCACCGGACGCCAGGGCGATTGCGGATAAAGCGTCGGTGCGAGGATCGCGAAGGCGACGACGGCGAGCAGGATGGCGATGCCGATCACGGCGCCGCGGTTGCGGGCGAAGCGCTTCAGGAAGTTCATGCGTGCGCCTCCAGCACCATGCCGCACTCGACGTCATGCTCGCCCTTGTGGCGAGCATCCACGTCTTGAACACAGCCTTCGACCAGCGAAGACGTGGATGGTCGGGACAAGCCCGACCATGACGGAAAGGACAAGCTCATGCATGCGCCTCGATGCGCGGATCGACGATCCGGTAGACCAGATCGGTCGCGATGTTGAAGCAGACGACCATCGCCGAGGAGACGAAGAAGACGCCGAGCAGGACGGAATAGTCGCGCTGGACCAGCGCATCGAACATCAGCCGGCCGATGCCGGGCCAGGCGAAGACGGTCTCGGTCAAGACAGCGCCGCCGACGAGCTGGCCCGCCTGCAGGCCGGCCAGCGTCACCACCGGCAGGATGGCGTTGCGGGCAACGTGCCGGCGCCAGACTCTGGCCTGCGAGACGCCCTTGGCGCGCGCCGTCTTGACGAAATCCGCGCCCGCCACCTCCAGCATCGAGGCCCGCATCATCCGGGCATAGAGCGCGGTGAAGAACAGGCCGAGCGTGAGCGCGGGCAGGACGAGGTGCTGGCCGATATCGAGCGCCCGCGCCAGCCCGGTATAGTTCGCGCCGATGGTCTCGTAGCCGACATTGGGCACGAGTCCGAGCTTCAGCGCGAAGACGATCTGGCTCATCAGTGCGACCCAGAACAATGGCGTGGCGTAGAACATCAGCGCCAGCGTGGTGATCAGGCTGTCCGACCATTTGCCGGCCCGGCGCGCGGCGAGCGCGCCCATCGCCGTGCCGACGACAAGCGAGACGAGGAAGGCTGCGCCGGTCAGCAGCAGCGTCGCCGGCAGGCGCTCCATGATCAGGCTCAGTACCGGCTGCTGCTGGCGATAACTGAAGCCGAGATCGAAGGTGAGATAGCCCTTCAGATAGATCCAGAGCTGGGTCAGGAAGGGCTGGTCGAGGCCGAAGCGCGCGCGCAGCTGTTCGAGTAACTGCGCATCGGCGGCGCCGGCCTCGCCGGCCAGCACCTGCGCGGGGTCGCCGGGCGCCGCCCGGATCAGCAGGAAGTTCAGCACGGCGATCGCGAAAAGGACGATGACGCCCTTCACGAGCCGGCCGGCGAGGAATTGCGCGAGGTTCATTCAGGACTTTCGTGAAGCCTGTCATCCCGCGCGCGCCGCGGCGCGAAGTGCCGCTGCGCAGACGCGGGACCGTCGTCAGAATGGGGCTACCTTGTAGGCTAACCCCGATACGATCCCGGATCGCCGCTTCGCGGCGTCCGGGATGACACGCGCGGTCACTCCTTCCAGGCGTCGCGGAAGCCGTCGTTCACGCCGACGCCGGTGGTGACGAGGTTCTTGACGTTGCAGCGATAGATGGTCGGGAAATCCATCTCGAGCAGCCAGAGCACCGGCAATTCGTCGGCGAGAACCTTCTGCACCTTGGTGTAGAGTTCCTGGCGCTCCTTGTCGGTCGGCGCGATCGCGGCATCGGCGAAGAGCTTGTCGACCTCGGGATTGGAGTAGCCGCCGACATTGGCGAAGGGATTGCCCTTCGCGATGTTGGAGGAAATGTAGGAGCGCGCCACGCCCATGGCAGGGTCGCCGAGCTGGTAGAGGAAGTTGAAGTTCAGGTCGAAATCCCAGTTCGACGCCTTCTGCGTCCAACCGGGAACGTCGGTGTTCTCGATCTGGATCTTGACGCCGACATCCTCGAAATTCTGCTTGATCGCCTCGGACCAGCGGCTCCAGGTCTCGCCATAGGGCAGATTCAGGAGCCTGATCGTCTCGCCCTTGTAGCCGGAGGCCTTGATCAGCTCCTTCGCCTTGGCGGGGTCATAGGTGTATTTCGGTACGTCGCCCGAATAGAACTTGGTCTTGGACGAGATCGGCCCGGTCGGCAGCTTGCCGAGCCCGCCCCAGACCACATCCTTCCCGAATTCGCGGTCGATCGCGTACATCAGGCCCTGGCGGAACTGCTTGTTGCCGAGGATGCCGTTGCGCACGTTGGGCGTGAGCCAGGCATGGGGTGCGAACATCTCCCAGCCCTTGGTCGTCATGCAGGTATTGGGCAGCTTGGCGAGGCGCGCCACGTCGTAGACATCGACCGAGCCGCCGGTCAGCACATCGACCTTGCCCGTCTCGTAGGCAACGGCGCGGGCGGCTGCATCGGGAATGATCTGCCAGTAGATCTCGTCGAGATTCGGCTTGCCCTTCAGCCAGTAGTCCTCGTTCTTGACGAGGTGGATATAGGAGCCCTTCTTCCACTCCTTGAGCTTGAAGGGGCCGGTGCCGATCGGCGTGTTGTTGGCCGGGTTCGCGCGGTAATCCGTGCCGTCATAGATGTGCTTGGGGATCATCGGCGCGGAGGCGACCTCCTGCGTCATGATCAGCGGGCCGAAGGGCTGCTTCAGCGTGATCTTCACGGTGAGATCGTCGACCTTCTCGATCTTCTCGACCTGGGCATTGACGATCGGGCGCCAGCGCGGATGGACGTCGCGGAGGAACTTGTCGAGGGTGAAGACGACGTCGTCGGCCGTGAACGGCTTGCCGTCATGCCATTTCACGCCCTCCTGGAGCTTGAAGGTGTAGGTCTTGGCGTCGGGGGAAATCTCCCAGCTCTTGGCGAGCGAGGGCTGCGGCTCGAGCTTCTCGTTATAGCGCAGCAGCGATTCGTAGATGTTGCCGGCGACCATGTTGGTCGGGCCGTTCTGGTTGAGGCCCTGCATCAGCATCGGCGGCTCGGGCTGGACGACGACATGGACCGTCCCGCCCTTCTTCGGCTCCTGGGCCTGCGCCGCTCCCAGCGCCAATATCGACGCGGCGAGCGCCAAACCAAATCTCAAACCCGTAGCCTTCGCCATCATCTGCCTGTTCCCCTGTCTCGTATCGAGATCATATCGTTTGAATCGGATCCGTTCGGACCGCCGGGTGCCATCGCACCCGATCATGCGTCTCTTGGCAAGCGCCGCGCCAACCGACCGGGTGCCTCAGCGGGCCATGCCCGCGAGCGCATCGCGCATCGAGGCGCTGGAAATGCCGAACAGCCCGCCATAATGCGTCTCGAGATCGGTGATCACAAACATCACCGTGGATATCGAGACGATGCCGATCGCCAATACGATCGCGGCGAGGCGCCGGCGCGGGATCTGCAGCCCGAAGCTCAGGAAGACCAGCATCAGCCAGAAGGTCACGATACTCGTGAACAGCGGCGAGACGGGGCCGCGCACATCCTCGATCACCGCCCAGCGCCGTTGCTGCACGCGCTGATAGGTGGCCCGGCATTCCGCAGCGAGGTTGGCGCGAAGCATGTCGGCGGGGTTCAGGCCGTTGATCGCCCGGCCGATGCGGCCGATCAGGGCGCCGAGCGCGGGATCGGCGCCTTCGCGCGCCATGCCTGAGATATCGGGATAGGAGACGCCCGCGGGCATAGGCTCGCCTGGCCAGGTACTGGCGATCACGCCTGCCGTATAGCTGCGCAGGTCGAGCCGGATCGGCTCGGCCTCGGGCCCGTAGCCGCGCAGGCATTCATCGAACTGGGCGAGCCCGGCCGCGTCGGCATTGCGATCGCGATAGGCCGTATCGAAGGCCGCCTTGACGCTGGAAAGCTGCAAGCTGAGCACCAGAGCGGCGAAGGTCACGAGCAGGCTCGTCACCAGCCGGATCGCCTCCATCGTGCGTTCGGAGAGATGCTCCTCCGACAGCCAGCCCCGCAGCTTGACGCCGAAGATCGCGCTGCCGCTGAGCAATGCGCAGAAAATGAAGGCTGCCAGCGTCTCGGCCATGGTCGCGATCGCTCCGGACGGATGCGGTCCCTGCGCATACCGGCCCAGATGGGCGTGCGACCACCGGCCCTGTCAACACAGGCGACGGATTCTTCGCCATGGCGCCCGCGTCCTCAGCGGAGCTCCTCGACATAGGTCGCGACGAAGCGGACGAGTTCGCTCTGCCGGGCCGTGCCGGTCTTGGCGAAGAGGCGCTGGAGATGGGTCCTTGCGGTGGTCGGCGCGATGCCCAGCCGCTTGGCGGCGATGATCGTGTCGAGCCCCTCGACCATCAGGACGAGCATGCGTTCCTCGGTCGGCGTCAGGCCGCAGGCCTCGCTGACCCGGGCGATATTGCGGTCCATCGCGCTCTCGGGATCGTCCACCGTCAGGACGAACAATTCGATGCTGGTCAGATGGACCGCGTCGATCGCGATCTGGCGGCCGTTGCGCAGCACCAGCGGCAAGCGCATCTCGCCGGCCGCGCTGCCCGAGCGGCAACGCTTCAGCCAGAGCTGCAACCGCGCCATGAAATCCTTGTCGCTGGCGGTGAAGCGGTCGATGCCGCCCAGGCCATCGCGGGTCAGTGCCGTCGCGCCGCAATTGCCGAACCGCTGGTTCAACTCGGCATCGATGACGAAAACCGGCCTGGAAGCCCGCCCGAAGGCGTCGGGGTCGACATGGGCGCGTGCGTGAAGCGGGCTGTAGCTTGTCCTGGCGGCAATCGAGACGTGAAGCGACATCGCAATATCCATCCCTGCAATCGACGGGTTGCCGCGCCCTGCTGCCGGAGAACCGAAAACCCGGCCGGATGCAGCTCAGTTCTTCTTGGTCGCGGCAAGGCGCGAGCAGGTTCAATGCCTTTCTCAATTTTGGACTGCTATTGGATATCGAATTCTGGCGCCCGCGGCAGGGGCCTCGACCGCCCGCGTCAGGCGGTCAGCGTCAGCTTGTAGGTATAGCTATCGCCCCGGAACAGGCCCTCGACATATTCGAGCATGTCACCGTCGGCGCCGTAGCTGCGCCGTTTGATCAGCAGGCAGGGCACGGGAGCATCGAAGCCGAAGATGGCGCGTTCCTCGGGCGTCGGCGCCGCCGCTTCGATGGTCTGGTCGCAGCGCGTCAGGGGCAGGCCGAGTTCGGCGAGCCGGGCATAGACCGAGCCGGAGAGATCGCTCTCCGCCAGGTCCGGCGCCCGCTCCAGATTATACCAGGCGACTTCGCGCGACATCGGGATGCCGTCGCCGGAGCGAATGCGGACCAGCTTGAGGAAGCGCGCATGCGAGGAACGGCCGAAGATCGAGGCGATCGAGCGGTCTTTGATCACAGATCGCTCGACGATGCGGGACGACGGCACGCGGCCGAGCTCCTGCATCTCCTCGGTGAAGCCCTTGAGACGGTCCATGCCGGAATGCAGGCGTGGCCCGGCTCCTTGGACGATCGAGCCCAGCCGCCCCTGCGCGCTCAGCAATTTGCGCTCGCGCAAGGCGTTGTAGGAGCGTTGCACGGTGGCGCGGCTGATGCTGAGCCGCTCGGCGAGCTGGCGTTCGGCCGGCAGGGTCGTGCCCGGCGGCAGCGTGCCGTCGCCGATCAGCTGAGTCAGCTGGTCCTCGAGCTGCTGGTAAAGCGGCTTAGCGGTGTCGGTACGCAGTTCCAGCAGGTTCTGGAAGGGCGGTTTTGCAATCTGCTTAGGCACTGTCATCGATGGCATGAGCGTGACACAACCCGCGTAGCAGTTCGTGAATGGGAAAATCAAACCCTATGACCGGCAAACCTGTCTTCGTGCTGGGAAGCTTCGTCGTCTCCTGCTCGGCGAAAGTCGCCCGCTTCCCGCGCCCGGGCGAATCGCTCGCCGCCGAAACCGTGACGATCGAGCCGGGCGGCAAGGGGCTGAACCAGGCGATCATGGCGCGCCGCCTCGGCGCCGCGGTCGAGGGCCTGCTCGCCGTCGGCAACGACCTCGCCGCAGCCTTCGCGCCGCCGGCGCTCAAACAGGCTGGCCTGCCGCAATCGATGCTGATCCGTCTCGACGGCGCGACCGGCAGCGGCATCGGCTTCACGGACGCCGGCGGCGAGACCTGCCTCGCCGTCGCCTCCGGTGCCAATCTCTCCTTGTCGGCCGCGCATGTCCTGCAGCGGGCGCCAGCCATTGCCGATGCGAGGCTGGTGACGGCCCAGTTCGAGATCGGCGATGCACCGATCGAGGCGGCCTTTACGCTGGCCCGGCAGGCCGGTGTTCCGACCCTGCTCAACCCATCGCCCTTCCGGCCGATTCCCGCCGCTATCTTGGCGCGGACCTCGACCCTGATCATCAACGAGACCGAAGCCCACGCCCTCGCGGCCGCGCTCGGACGGAAACGGGACGAGGCAGCCGATCCGGATCGCTTCGCGAGGGAACTCGGACCGGCGCTCCTGAAACACGGGCCGCAGCTCGTCGTCCTGACCCGGGGTGCGGCCGGAGCCGTGGCCGTCACGGCGGATGCACCCCCCATCGTGCAGGCGGGCTTCCCGGTCGAGGCGATCGATTCGCTCGGTGCCGGCGACGCCTTCGCCACGACGCTCGGCGTCCGGCTGGCGATGGGACTGGCCTTGCCCGAAGCCCTGCGCGACGCCGCGGCGGCAGGAGCCCTGACGACCACCCGCCACGGCGTCTTCGAGGCATTGCCCACGGCCGACGCCATCGCGCTGCTGAGCGGGAGGTGAAGCGGCCTCGCCGCGATGAGAAAATTTGGATTGCTTTTGGACTTTTATTGCGCCGCCCATGCTGCTATTTTGGGAAGCGCGCATCACGCATGCGCCTTCCTTGGCCAGCCGGGATCTCTCATGCCGCGCCTCGACGTCGATACCGTCATGTCCGCGATCGACCGGCTGCTGGTCGGGGCGATGGACGAAGGACAGATGCAGGCCGCAGCGGAAGCGATGCGGCAGCTTTTCAACGGCTCGAAAGCCTGCTTCGCCGGGTTCGGTCCCAACGCCGAGGACTGGGCATCCTACGCAACCAATCCCGATCCCGCGCTGCAGGAGCGCTGCTTCGGCGAACTCGCGCCCGATTTCATCGAGATGGGCGGCGCATTGCGCGACATCCCGCTCGGCGAAATCTATCACGACCATGACGTGTTCGGCGCGGAAACCCTGCGCAATTCGCGCGTCTGGCAGGAGTGGATGCGCCCGCAAGACATGTATGGCGGCATGGCCTGCCGCCTTGCCACGAACGGGCAGGCCTTCTGGTTCTTCGACGTGCAGCGCGGCCGGCGACAAGACGGCTTCGACGCCGAAGACATAGCCCTTCTCGACAAGCTCTACCCCGTACTGCGTCGCGTCATCGAACTGCGCCGCCATATCGGCCGGGTGACCATCCAGCGGGACGAAGCGCGCAGCGCTCTCGACCGGATCGCCATGGGCATCGCGATCCTCGACCGGGACATGCGGATCACCTACGCCAATGAAGGCGCCGACGAGATCCTGTCCGATCCCGAAAGTGCGCTCGGCCTGCGCCAGGGGCGGCTTTTCGCACGCCAACCGGCCGACCAGCGCCAGCTCAGGCAGTTGATCGAAGGCGCGCTGCGCAGCGCGCAGGACCCGCTCGCCTCCACACCGGCCAGCATGATACTGCATGGCGAGGACGGCTCTCATTCGCTTTCGGCCTGCGCCATGCCAGCCCCCCCTTCGCCCACTCAGGATCACGCGGCCGGTCAGGTCCTGATCGCGCTGCGGCGCCTGGAAATGGCGACCAATCTCGCCGCCTGCGCGCGCCAGCTCTTCGACCTTACCGATACCGAAGCCAAATTCGCCTCCGCGCTTGCGAGCGGATCGTCCCTGACCGAGGCCGCCGACGCGCAGGGCGTCCGGATTTCGACCGCACGCACGCATCTGGCGCGGATCTTCCAGAAGACGAATACCCGGCAGCAAAGCCAGCTCGTTTCACTGCTGCGCAGCGCGGAACTCCCCCTGCGGCCGCGTTGAATCCTCGGCACCCCCGACCGAAGCCAAGCAACATCCGCCACTTCTTCGGTCCGTTTTCCTGACTTCCTCTCGGTCAATCTACGAAAACGAGCCTAGACGAGGCGCTGCCGCCGTTTCGTCATCCAAATGACGGAGAATGCCCGGCAGGCTGGTGAAACCGCCCGCCCGTCATCGGCTTGGGCACGCCGGTGGTCGAGGGCAGGCTCAGCGGCAGTCCCTTCACCGAGCGTATGGCGAAATAGGCAAAGATCTGTGCCTCCAGCGCATCGCCGTTCCAGCCGACCGCCTCCACCGGCTCGACAGGCACACCCAGCCGTTCGGCGAGCCGCTCCATGAAATGCCGGTTGAGCCGGCCGCCGCCGCCGACGAGCCAGCGCTGCGGCCGGCGCGGGACATGGCGCAGCGCCGCAACCAGGCTCTCGATGGTAAAGGCCGCCAGCGTCGCCGCGCCATCGGCATCCGGGAGCGGTTCCACGACCTGGGCGCGGCGGTGGAAATCGTTGCGGTCGAGCGATTTCGGCGCTGGCCGGTCGAAGAAGGGATTGGCCATGAAGCCGGCGACGAGATCGTCATGCACGCGCCCGCTGGCCGCCAACGCGCCATCGGCGTCATAGGGCCGGCCAAGCCGGCGCTGCACGAAATCGTCGAGAATCGCGCTTGCCGGGCCGGTATCGAAGGCGACGACGGTATCGCCGTCGATATAGGTGACATTGCCGACGCCGCCGAGATTGAGAACCATCACCGGCTGCGCGAGGCCCTGCGCGAGGGCGCGATGATAGAGCGGAGCGAAGGGCGCGCCCTCCCCGCCGGCCGCGACATCGGCATCGCGAAACCGGTCGACGGTGGGGACGCCGAGCGCATCGGCGACTGCCTGCCCGTCGATGAGCTGGCGGGTGAAGCGCTGCTCCGGCCGGTGGTAGACCGTCTGGCCGTGCAGGCCGACGAGGTCGATGGCCGCGAGAGCGAGCCCCTGATCGGCGATGTAAGCCCGGATGGCGGCGAGGTGGTCTGCGGTGACCGCAGCTTCAAGTTCCGTCAGGGCTTCGCGCCCGGCCCGCTCGGCATCGGCGATCACGGCCTGAAGTTCCCGGCGCGTGGCGTCGCGATAGGGATAGGAGGCGCCGGCGCCGAAGGAGACAGCGTCACGCCCGTCGCTCGTCACCAGCGAGACGTCGATGGCATCCATAGACGTGCCGCTGATCACGCCGATCGCGGTCAGGCCTTCCTGCGGCAAGCCGGCCTCAGGCCTCGCGCCGGACAAGGCTATTCGCCCGGCTGCGGCCCGTCATAGCCGCCGATGATCACGAGATCGGACTGGCCGGCGCTGCTCAGGTGCTTCACCGCCTCCTGGTACTCGGGCGAAGCGTAGCAGGCACGGGCCGTCTCCTCGTCCCTGAACTCGATGACGACGTTGTGCTTGCGGCCCTCGCCGCGGGCGAGCTTGTATTCGCCGCCGCGAACCAGGAACTTCGCGCCGTATTTGGCGAAGGCCACGGCATTGAGCGAGCGGTACTTGGCGTAGGCCTCGGCGTTCTCGACGTCGACGCGCGCAATCCAGTAGCCCTTGGCCACGGTCAGGCTCCCTCGACGGCGACGAGATCGATCTCGCCGGCACCTTCGCGCAGCTTGCGCGCCTCGGCATATTCAGGAGAGAACAGGTAGGCTCGCGCCGATGCGAAATCCTTGAACTCGATGATGATGTTGCGGGCGCGGCCTTCGCCTTCGCCTACCGTCATCTGGCCGCCGCGCACGGTCGGCGTGCCGCCGTAGATCTTCATGACTTCGGAGGCCTTGGCGGCATAGCCCGCCCATTTGGTCGCGTCGGTGACCTTGGCGCGGCCGATGACATATCCCTTGGGCATGGTGCAGTCCGTTGGCTGAATCGGGTTTGCGATCGGCGGAGCTTACGAAGCCGCGACGATCTCGTCCATGACCGCGCCCGCCGCCGCACGCGGGTCTGCCGCGCGGATGATGGGACGCCCGACGACAAGGTGGTCGGCGCCGACGCGGATCGCCTCGGCCGGGGTGAGCGTGCGCTTCTGGTCACCCGCCGCGCTGCCGGAAGGGCGGATGCCCGGCGTCACGATGACCATGTCCGGCCCGATGACCTCGCGCACGATCGCCGTCTCGGCAGCCGAGCAGACGATGCCGTCGATACCGGCCGTGCGGGCCTGCTCGGCGCGCAGGCGCACGAGATCGCGCACCGCGAGCCCATAGCCGGCATCGCGCAGGTCGCCATCGTCATAGGAGGTGAGCGCGGTGACCGCGAGCAGCTTCAGGTCGGCATCGCCGCGGCCTTCGACGGCGCCGCGCATGGTCTGCGGATAGGCATGGACCGTGAGGAAGGTGACGCCGAGCTTGGTCAGCGAGTCCACACCCTCGGTCACGGTGTTGCCGATGTCGTGCAATTTGAGGTCGAGGAAGACCTTCTTGCCCTCGGCGACGAGCTGGCGCGCGAGATCGAGGCCGCCGGCAAAGGCGAGGCGATAGCCGATCTTGTAGAAGGTGACGCCGTCGCCGAGCGTCGAGACCAGGCGGTAGGCATCCCACACGGTCGGTACGTCGAGGGCGACGATCAGGCGGTCGCGGACATCGTTGATCTTCGGGTTCATCAACCGGCTCCCTGAGTTTCGAGGGAAGGCGCATGATTCGAAGCAGGATGCAAGCGCGGGAAGCGCGAGCCCGGCACGAAGAACAACCTTCTGCGCATTGCTGCCTTTCCGAGAAACCTGTTCCCCCCGGCCGGCCTACCCTCTAGGCCACACCCTCCGCTTCCCCGGAGACGCCGACGATGTCCTGGACTGCCCTGACCGGGTTTCTGCTGCTGACCGGCATGGCCGCCTATGTCCAGACGCTGACCGGTTTCGCCTTCGGGCTGATCACGATGGGAGGCGTTGGACTGACCGGGCTGCTTTCGCTGCCCGATGCCGCCATGCTCGTCAGTGTTCTCACGCTGGTCAACGCGGCGCAGATGCTGCTCAAGGGCTGGCGCGATGTCGACTGGCGCAGGTTCGGGCTGGTGCTGATCGCGAGCTGGCCCTTCCTCTTCATCGGCTTCAATCTGCTGGAATGGCTGGCCGCAAGCCGGGCCGACTGGCTCAGGCTGGCGCTCGGCTTCGTGATCGTCATCTCCAGCCTGCAGCTCGCCCGCATGCCCGAACCGCTCAAGCAGCCCTCGGGCGCTCCGAGCTTCCTGTTCTTCGGCAGCGTCGCCGGGCTGATGGGCGGGATGTTCTCCACCGCCGGCCCGCCGCTCGTCTACCATTTCTTCCGCCAGCCGATGCCGCTCGTCGTGGTCAGGGAAACGCTGGTGACGATCTTCGCGCTGACCGCCCTGTTCCGCACCGGGATGGTCGTCGCCTCCGACCAGATCCCGTCGGCATCGACGCTCTCCGGGCTCTTCGCCATTCCGGCGGTGATAGCGGGGACGCATCTGGCGCGACGCTATCCGCCGCCGCTCTCGCCGGCCGTGATGCGGCAGGTGGTGTTCCTGCTGCTGTTCCTGTCGGGCGTTTCGCTGGGCGCGCCGGCACTCGCCCATATGCTGAAAGCCGCGCTCTGAGGCCCGTTCGCCTCAGAACTGCGGCTCCTGCGGAGCCTGCGCGGCGAAGACCTGCTGGAAGACCTGCGCCCAGACTTCCGGCGGCTGCGCACCCGAGACCGCGAGCTTGCCATCGCCGATGAAGAAGGGCACGCCGGTGACCCCGACCTTGCGGGCGTGATCCTCCAGCCCGATCACCGTCTCGCGCAACTCGTCAT
>JAEWKP010000365.1 GCA_023393655.1 Pseudomonadota bacterium
CCTCCGGCGGAGCCGGGGAGCGCGACAGCTCCGCGATTGGATTGATATCAAGATATCCGCCCCATGCGTGTCAGCATACGAATTCCGGCCACGGCCGAACGTTCCCCGAAAGCCAGAGCGCACGTCCCACCCCCATCGGGATGGCAGCGCCATCCTTTCCGCTTGCTCAACTGCCTACCGGCAGGTAGGTAAAGAACATACCCTGCTGGCGAGCTGGCCAACAGGAGCGACCGTGGAGGCTCAGACACATGCCGGTCATCGAAACCAGGGTCGGCACGGGAGCCGGGCAGCAAGAGAAGCGAGCCGCCTACGGGGCCCTGATCCAGACCCTGCGCGAGCGCCACGCGCGTGTCCTCGGGGGTGGCGGCGAGAAGCTGCAGGCGCGCCATCGCGAGCGCGGCAAGATCCCGGTGCGCGAACGCATCGACCTGCTCGTGGACCCGCTCTCGCCCTTCCTCGAACTCTCCCCGCTCGCGGCCTGGGAGCTCTATGGCAACGAGGTGCCTGCCGCCGGCATCGTCACCGGCATCGGCGTGGTCCACGGCACGCCCTGCATGATCATCGCCAATGATGCGACGGTGAAGGGCGGCTCCTTCTTCCACGAAACGGTCAAGAAGCATCTGCGTGCGCAGGAGATCGCCTTCGAGAACCGTTTGCCCTGCCTCTATCTCGTCGATTGCGGCGGCGCCTTCCTGCCGGAGCAGGACCGCGTCTTCCCCGACCGCGACCATTTCGGCGGCGCCTTCCTGCAGCAATGCCGGATGTCGGCGGCCGGCCTGCCGCAGATCTCGGCGGTGTTCGGCGGCTGCACGGCCGGTGGTGCCTATATCCCCGCCCTGTCCGACGAGGTCGTGATGGTGCGCGGCACCGGCCGCATCCATCTCGGCGGTCCGCCGATCGTGAAGGCCGCGATCAACGAGATCGTCGACGGCGAGACGCTGGGCGGCGCCGAGATGCACACGCAGGTCTCGGGCGTCAGCGACTATCTCGCCGAGGACGAGTTCGAGGCGATCGCGAAGCTCCGCGACATCGTCGGGACGCTCAACTGGCCGGCGCCACGTCCGCTCGCGCGCCCTGTCACGGCGCCGCTCTACGATCCCGCCGAGATCGAGGCGATCGTCGGCACCGACCTGAAGCAGCCCTGCGACGTGCGCGAAATCATCGCCCGCATGGTCGACGGCAGCGTCTTCGATGCCTTCAAGCCGGATTATGGCGCGACCCTGGTCACCGGCTTCGCCCATATCCATGGCCAGCCGGTCGGCATCATCGCCAATAACGGCGTGCTGTTCTCCGACAGCGCGCTCAAGGGCGCGCATTTCATCGAGCTGTGCGACCAGCGCCGCATCCCGCTGCTGTTCCTGCAGAACATCACCGGCTTCATGGTCGGCACAGACGCCGAGCGCGGCGGCATCGCCAAGCATTCGGCCAAGCTGGTCTATGCCGTCTCGAATGCGCGCGTGCCGCGCTACACCGTGATCATCGGCGGCTCCTACGGCGCCGGCAATTACGGCATGTGCGGCCGGGGCTTCCAGCCGCGCTTCCTCTTCGCCTGGCCGAATGCGCGCATCGCGACAATGTCCCCGGATGTCGCCGCGACCGTGGTGACCGAGCTTCGGCGTTCAAGCCTGACGCGCGGCAGCGCCAACGAGGCGGATATCGAAAAGCTCGACCGCGAGACGCGTCGCCAGTTCGAGGAGCAGAGCACGCCTTATTACGCGACGGCCCGCCTCTGGGACGACGGCATCATCGAGCCGGCGCAGACCCGTGACGTACTGGGCTTATGCCTCTCGCTCGCCGCCCGCGAGATCGACCTGCCCGGGCATCGCCCGGTCTACCGGATGTGACCCCGATGATCGGTTCTCTCCTGGTTGCCAATCGCGGCGAAATCGCCGTGCGGATCATGCGGACCTGCCGGCGCCTCGGCATCCGCACCGTCGCGGTCTTCTCCGATGCGGACCGCGACGCGCAACATGTCGCCTTCGCCGACGAGGCCGTCCGCATCGGCCCCGCCGCCGCACGCGACAGCTATCTTCGTGCGGAAGCCATCATGGAGGCGGCCGCACGCAGCGGCACTGAAGCGATCCATCCCGGCTATGGATTCCTCTCCGAGAAGCCGGACCTGCCGCTGCTTTGCCGACAGGCGGGTCGCATCTTCGTCGGCCCCTCCGCCGAATGCATCACCGCGATGGGTCCGAAGATCGGCTCGAAGCTGATCGCCGAGAAGGCCAGCGTTCCCAGCGTGCCGGGTTATGCCGGCGAGGACCAGTCGAACGCAGCATTGAGGGATGCTGCGGCGCGGATCGGCTATCCCGTGATGATCAAGGCCTCGGCCGGCGGCGGCGGCAAGGGCATGCGCCGCGTCTTCACGCCGGGGGAACTGGCGCCTGCGCTCGAGATCGCGCGCGCCGAAGCGCAGGCCGCCTTCGGCGATCCGGCGCTATTGATCGAAAAGCTGGTCATGCGCCCGCGCCATCTCGAAGTGCAGGTCGCGGGCGACAAGCACGGCAATGTCGTGCACCTGTTCGAGCGCGACTGTTCGGTCCAGCGCAACAACCAGAAGGTGCTGGAAGAAGCGCCCGCCCCCAATCTCGCGCCTGCGATCCGGGCGAAGCTGCTGGAGCGCGGCGTCGCGCTGGCCAAAGCCATCGGCTACGACAACCTCGGCACCGTCGAGTTCATCCTGGAGGACGGCTTCGACGAGCCATGGTTCCTGGAGATGAACACGCGGCTGCAGGTCGAGCATCCCGTGACCGAAGCGATCACCGGCTACGACCTCGTCGAATGGCAGATCCGGATCGCCGCTGGTGAGCAGCTGCCGGCCCTGCAGCACGAAATCCGCGAAAGCGGGCATGCGATCGAGGCGCGCATCACCGCCGAGCGCGCCGACCAGGGTTTCCGGCCCGATACGGGGCGGATCGAGGGCTATGCCGAACCGGCCTCGATCCGCGTCGACAGCGGCGTGCGGGCGGGCTCCGAGGTGACGCTGTTCTACGATTCGCTTCTGGCCAAGGCGATCGCGGCCGGCCCTGACCGCGCCACGGCCTGCGCAAGGTTGGCCGCAGGCCTGCGCGATTTCGCCATTCTCGGCCCAGCGACCACCCTGCCATTCCTGATCGATGCGGTCGAGCACCCGATTTTCGCTGAGGGCCGAGCGACGACGCGCTTCATCGAGGAGGCATTTCCCGATGGCTGGACCGCGAAGCGACCGCGTCAACGGCTGGCACGAGCCGTCGCCGCCCTGCTCTGGCTGGAAAAGCAGAAGGCAGCCCTTCCGAACGTCGATGCCTGGAATGCGCTGGCGGGGTTCCGCTTGCTGGCGCCTGCCGGCGGCGTGGCGACGAGCCGGCTGATTGCCGAGGAGGAAGACGAAGCACTGAAACTGGAGGTTCGATTGCTGCCGGATGGCCGGTGCCGCGTCAGCGACGCCGGCGGCGAGATCGAGCTGGCCTTGCGCGCAAGTTCCGAAAGCTTCGAGCTCGCCTTCGAGGATCGCATCCTGCGCGGCAGCCATGCAACGGCTGGCGGGCGCATCCGGCTGACGCTCGACGGCGAGACCTTCGATATCGGGATGGGCAGTGAGGCGCGACCCGCGGCAGCGGCTGGCGGCGGCGGAGCCGGTTCCGGAGCGGTGCTCGCCCCGATGCCGGGCGTGGTGGCCGAGATCCGCGTCGCCCCGGGCGACAGGGTCGAGGCCGGGCAGGTCGTCGCCGTGCTGGAATCGATGAAGCTCTTCACGTCGCTCTCGGCCGGTGTCGACGGCGTGGTCGTCGAGCTGGCCTGCCAGCCGGGGGACACGGTCCAGGCCGGCAAGAGGCTCGTGCTGATCGAGCCGTCCGCCGCTTGAGGCACCGGCGCAATTGTTCTCCCTTGCGGGATGGGTCAGAAAAGTGTCTTTTTTCAGCGGTTAGAACCAAAACAACAAAGAAACGATAGCCGACATGAGCGACGTGCCCCGCCCCGGAAAGGCTGCGGCCAAGCCGAGCGGGCTGCATCTCTCGCTGGCAAGGCGCATCGCGGCGCTTGCCGCCGAGCGACGCTGGCCCGCCGGCTTCCATCTGCGCGAGATGGAGATCGCCCGCGCTTTCGAGGTGTCGCGAACGCCGGTTCGGGCAGCGCTGGGCGTGCTGGCCGCCCGGGGCCTGGTCGAGAACCGCACCAATCTCGGGTTTTTCCTGTCACGCGATGGCGCCGAGCTCGAAGCAGCGGAACGATCGCTGCCGGCGGCGCGGGAAGACGATGTGCTGCAGGCAATCCTGCGCGACCGCGAGGCCGGGCGGCTCCCGGAACAGCTGATCGAGACCGACCTGCAGGAGAGCTACGGCATCGGTCGCAGCGGCCTACGCAAGGTCCTGCTGCAACTCGCCGAAGACGGGCTGATCAAGCGGCGCCGGGGCCATGGCTGGAGCTTCGTGCCGTCTCTCGCCTCGACCGAGGCCCGCGAGGAGAGTTATCGCTTCCGCCTGATCATCGAGTGCATGGGCCTCCAGGAGCCCGGCTTCCATGTCGACAGGCACCAGTTCGCCCGCAGCCGGGCGGCCCATGAAGCCTTCATCGCCGACCTGCATCGCTCGCCTTCCGTCGAGCGCTTCTTCGAGATCAATGCCGGCTTCCACGCCATGCTGGCGGCCTGCTCGGGCAACCGCTTCCTGCTGCAGGCCATGGAGGCGCAGAACGCGCTGCGGCGGCTGACGGAATATGCCGATTACGGCGAGCTGGACGCAGGCGCCCTGCTCAAATCCTGCCGCGAGCATCTCGCCATCCTCGACGCACTCGAGCAGGGCGACATCAACTGGGCGGTGATCCTGATGCGCCAGCACCTGACCCGGCCGGCAAACGGCGCGCCACCCCCCACAGGCTGACCAAGCGGCGACGGCGCTTTTCTGGTCGGACCTCCAGCTCGCTTGACATTGTATTTTTTATGCAAATAATTCATTTTATTGTCATCCAGCAGCGAGATCGATCGTGCCCGCCACCGCCGCCCGCCCCAATGATCTCGATGCGCATTGGATGCCCTTCACGGCGAACCGCCGTTTCAAGAGCGCGCCGCGGCTCTTCGTCGGGGCTGAAGGCAATTACTACATCGCCGCGGACGGGCGCCGGATCCTCGACGGCATGGCCGGCCTCTGGTGCGTCAATGCCGGCCATGGCCATCCCCGCATCCGCGAGGCGATCAAGGCGCAGGCCGACGGGCTCGACTATGTCTCCTGCTTCCAGATGGGACATCCGGACGCCTTCACGCTGGCGAACCGCATGGTCGGCATGCTGCCTGACGGCCTCGACCATGTTCTGTTTTCCAATTCCGGCTCGGAAGCCGTCGACACCGCGCTGAAGGTCGCGCTCGCCTATCATCGCCAGCGCGGCGAAGGCGGCCGCTACCGCCTGATCGGGCGAGCACGCGGCTATCACGGCATGGGCTTCGGCGGCTTGTCGGTCGCCGGCATCAGCCGCCACCGCCGCGATTTCGGGCCGCTGCTGCCCGGCGCCGCGCATCTGCCGCATACGCTCGACCTCACGCGCAACGCCTTCTCGCGCGGCGAGCCTGACCATGGCGTCGAGCTCGCCGACGATCTCGAGCGGCTCGTCCAGATCCATGACGCCTCGACCATTGCCGCCGTGATCGTCGAGCCCGTCGCCGGCTCGACCGGCGTATTGCCGCCGCCGAAGGGCTATCTCAAGCGCCTGCGCGAAATCTGCGACAAGCACGGCATCTTGCTGATCTTCGACGAGGTGATCTCGGGCTTCGGACGGCTCGGCGCCTCCTGTGCCGCCGAGGCCTTCGCCGTCACGCCCGACATGATCACCTGCGCCAAGGGCCTCACCAACGGCGCCGTGCCGATGGGCGCGACCGTCGTCGGCAAGCATATCTACGATACCTTCATGACCGGGCCGGAAACCGCGATCGAGCTGTTCCACGGCTTCACCTATTCCGGCCATCCGCTGGCCTGTGCCGCCGGCCTCGCCACGCTGCAGGTCTATGAGGAGGAAGGGCTCTTCGAGCGCACCCGCAAGATCGCGACTCATTGGGAACAGGCGGCGCATGCGCTGAAGGGCGCGCCGCATGTGATCGACATCCGCAATATCGGGCTCGTTGCCGCGATCGAGTTCGCGCCACGGCCCGGCGGTCCGGGCCAGCGCAGCGCCGAATGCGCCGAGGCCTGCTACCAGGACGGCGTGCTTGTCCGGGCCGGCGCCGATCTCATCGTGCTGTCGCCGCCGCTGACGATCGAGCCTGACGAGATCGACCGGATCTTTGCCAGCATCCGCAAGGCGCTCGACACGATCGCCTGAGCCATCAGGCCAGCCAACGGGCTCATTGAAGAGAGGGCGGAATGCGCAAGGGGCACGGCGAGACCATCTCCTACTACCTGATGGGCCGCACGGCGATTTCCGCCTGCCGGGCCGACCAGCGCTTCTCCTATTGCTGCTACTTGCCCGAAAGCTACGAGGAGACCGGCACGCGGCGCTATCCGCTTGCCGTCCTCGTCCATGGCAGCCTGCGCGACGCGACGAACCTGCGCGACCAGTTCATCGATTTCGCCGAGGCGAACCAATGCGTGCTGCTGGCGCCGCTCTTCCCCTGCGGGATCGAGGAACCCGGCGACACCCATAACTACAAGCGCATTCTCTACCGTGGCATCCGCTACGACGAGATCCTGCTCTCGATGATCGACGAGGTCGCCGGCCTCTATCGGCTCGATACCGACAAGCTCTTGATGCACGGCTTCTCGGGCGGCGGTCAGTTCGTGCATCGCTTCTTCTATCTCTATCCCGAGCGGCTTTCCGCCGTGTCGATCGGCGCGCCCGGCGTGGTCACGCTGCCCGATCCCGACAAGCCGTGGTGGCGCGGCACCGGCGACATGAAAGCGATCTTCGGGCGCGAACCCGACCTTGCGGCGATGCGCGAGGTCGCGGTGCAGATGGTCGTCGGCGGTGACGATATCGAGACCTGGGACGTGACCGTCTCGCCGAAATCCGCGAACTGGATGGAAGGGATCAACGACACCGGTGCGACGCGGGTCGAGCGTCTGCGCTCGCTCGAGGCCGCTTTCGAGAAGCGCGGCATCGCCGTGCGCTTCGATGTCGTGCCTGGTGTCGAGCATATCGGATACCTCGTTCATCCGCCGGTGAAGGATTTCTTCGCTGACGTGCTGCGCCGCAGGCGGGAATAGCGGCGGCGAGACCGACGATTTCTGCGGTGACACCGGAAAGCCGGGCCCGCCCCTTGGGAGGAGCAGGATCATGAAGCTTGGATGGCTTGCGGCTGTCGCCGCATTCGCTTGCCTCACGCCCGTCGCAGCGCAGGAGCCGAAACCCGGCGGCGAATTGCGGGTCGCGATCTCCGGGGACATCACCAGCAGCGAGCCCGGCGTGCGTCGCAGCGGCGATGCCGACACGGTGCTGCACCATGTCCTCGAGGCGCTCGTCGCCTATCGCGAGGACCTCAGCATCGCGCCGATGCTGGCCGAGAGCTACACGATGTCGCCGGACGGGCGCAGCTACACGTTCAAGCTGCGCGACGGCATCACCTTCCATAACGGCGCGACAATGACCTCGGCCGACGTGAAGTGGAGCTGGGAGCGCATGCTCGCCCCGGCGACGCGCTGGCAGTGCCGCGGCTGGTATGACGGCACGCAGGACATGAAGATCGAGGCAATCGAGACGCCCGATCCGAAGACCGTGGTGTTCCGGCTGGCGGCCCCCTCGGCGCTGTTCCTGCACTATGTCGCCAATATCCAGTGCATGACCGCGATCCTGCATCGCGACTCCGTCAACGCCGCAGGCGAATGGGTAAAGCCGGTCGGAACCGGCCCCTTCGCCTTCACGGAATGGCGCAAAAACAGCTTCATCCTGCTCAACAAATTCGCCGGCTACAATTCCCGCAGCGAACCGACGAGCGGCTATGCCGGAGCGCGGAAAGTCTATGTCGATCAGGTGCGCTGGATGGTGGTGCCCGACGATGCGACGCGGCGCGCCGGATTGCAGGCGCGGCAGATCGACTGGATCATCACCGATGTCGCGGATATCGCCGAACTGCGCGCGGCCAAGGGCATCAAGGTCGCGACGGCGCAAGGGCTGAGCTGGAATGTCCTGCTGATCCAGAACCGCGATCCGCTCCTCGCCGATCCCCGCATCCGCAAGGCGCTAGCCCATGCGATCGACCTGAAGACGCTGGTTGAGAACCGGACGGATGGCTTGGGCAAGCCCAATCCCTCGGCCATCCCGACGACCAGCGGCAGCCACACGGCCGTGCACGACCAGGGCTACAAGTACGATCCCGATCTCGCCCGCAAGCTGCTGAAGGAAGCCGGCTATGACGGGCGGCCGATCAAGCTGCAGACCTCGCAGAAGCTGGTCCATCTCTACGACACCGCCATCATCCTGCAGGCGATGCTCAAGCAGGTCGGCTTCAACGTCGAGCTCGACATGCTGGAATGGGCGACGCAGCTCGACCGCTACAGCAAGGGCAATTTCCAGCTCCAGTCCTTCCGCTTCACCGCGCGGTTCGAGCCCTCGCTCAACTACAAGACCTTCGTCGGTTCCAAGGACGACGATGCCGACGTCCAATGGGAGGACAAGCGGGCAGTCGAGTTGCTGCTGGCCTCGGCGACTGAACTCGATCCGGCCAAAAGGCAAGCGATGTTCGACGAGATGCACCAGCGCATGATCGAGCAGGCGCCCATCATCAGCCTCTACAATACCCCGCTGGTCGAAGCCTCGACCGACCGCGTCGCCGGCGTCGAACTGACCAATTCCGGCAAGACCCGCGCCTGGGGCGTCTGGGTCACGAAATAGGGACGGCCGACCGACCTGCCCGGCAACAAGGCTGCGCCGGGAGCCCGCATGCTCCCGACGCAGCCCCGCCAGCCCATCAATCCATCTCGACCCCACGCGGCCCTTGCCGGATGAACGTTTCCGACGCTGCGGTTCTCACCTGCTCGGCCAGAGAAGCAGAGCAGGTGCGCGGCGACGGGATCGGGGGAACCGCCTTGAAGCTGCCTTTGTGGGGAAGCGCGCTCAGCGCCACTCTCCTCGTCCAGGTCGTGAGTTCGTTTGCCGGCGCCGCCATCCCGCTCCTCGGCCCGCTCCTGACGCTGCGCTGGGGCCTCGCGCCCGAAAGCATCGGCTATGTCTCGGCGGTGGTCTCGGTCGGCATCTGCTGGTTCCTCGCCTGCGGCAATCCGATGCTGGAGCATCATGGGCCGGTCCGGGCGCTGCAGATCGGCCTTGCCTTCGTCGCGGCCGGGCTTCTGCTGCTGTCGCAGCCCTTCGCGGTGATCGGCCTTGCCGGCGCGCTGCTCGTCGGGCTGGGGCTCGCGCCCAACACGCCTGCCGGCAGCCAGATCTTGATGCGCACGGCGCCCGCCGACCACCGAACGCTGGTCTTCTCGATCAAGCAGGCCGGCGTTCCGCTGGGCGGCGCCATCGCCGGGTTTGCCGTGGCACCGATGGTTCTGGGTTTCGGCTTCACCGGCGCGGTCTGGGCCGTGGTCGCGGTCGTGCTGGTCAGTGCGCTGGCCGTGCAACCGTTCCGGAAAAGCCTCGATGCGGAAAAGGGCACGCAGAACCGGGCCTGGGCGCGGATGTTCCTGTCGCCCTCCTCGCTGTCGCGCTCGGCGCGGGTGCTGAGCTCGCATGCCTCTTTGCCGATGCTGACGGCGCTTGGCGTCTCCTTCTCGATCACGCAGGCCTGCATCACCGCCTTCACCGCGACCTATATGGTCACGCGGCACGGCCGGACGCTGGCGGAAGCCGGCCATCTTGTCGCGACGCTGCTTGTGGCCAGCACCTTCGCGCGCATCTTCTTCGGTTGGCTGGCGGACCGCATGGGCGGCGGCTTGCATCTGCTCTGCCTGCTGGCCGTGGCAGCGGGCTCCGCCATCGCCCTGCTGATCGGCACGGCCGGCACAAGCCCCTGGCTGATCTATCTCTGCATGGCCCTGGTCGGGGCGACCTCGATGGGCTGGAACGGCGTCCATATGGCGGAGCTGGCGCGGGTTTCGCCACCCGCCCTTATCGGCGACGTGACCTCGGGTGCGAGCCTGTTCGGCTTCGTCGGCTCGATCTGCGGGCCATTGGCCTTTGCGTTGATCGCAAACCGGACGGGTTCCTTCGACTGGCCGTTCCTGATGGTCGCCGGCCAGCTCGCGGTCTCCGGCGCCTTCGCACTCTGGTATCTTCGGCGCCGCCCGTCGCTTTGACGCCGACCCGGATAACATCAGGTTATGCCTGATCCCGAATAAAGCATGAGAACAATGGAGGCAGGGCCTCTAGAGCTTGTCGGTGGAACAGGCTCCGCTGCCGTTTCCAGAGAGAACCAGATCACAGGCCAGATCAGGACATTGCCGATGCCTCGCCTCATCACCGTCGCCGCCGCACAACTGGGCCCCATCCAGCGAGCCGACAGCCGCAAGCAGGTCGTCGCGCGGATGATCGCTCTGCTGGAGAAGGCGAAGGCGCAGGGCGCGACATTCGTGGTGTTTCCCGAGCTCGCGCTCACCACCTTCTTCCCGCGCTGGTACCATGAGGATCGCGCCGAGGCGGACCAGTGGTTCGAGCGCAGCATGCCCGGGCCGGAAACGCAGGCGCTCTTCGACAAGGCGCGCGAGCTCGGCCTCGCCATGAGCTTCGGTTATGCCGAGCTGACGCCCGAGGGCCGGCATTTCAACAGCTCGATCCTGGTCGATCGCAGCGGCCGGATCGTCGCAAAATACCGCAAGATCCATCTGCCCGGCCATGTCGAGTTCGACAGCGAGCGGACGCACCAGCATCTTGAGAAACGCTATTTCGAGCCGGGCGATCTCGGCTTCCCGGTCTGGGAATTCGAGGGCGGGCTTTTCGGCATGGCGATCTGCAACGACCGGCGCTGGCCCGAGACCTATCGCGTCATGGGCCTGCAGGGCGTCGAGATGGTCGTGCTCGGCTACAACACGCCGTCAGCCAACTCGCAATCGCCGAACGAGACGGCGGCCGATCGCCTCTTCCACCACCGCCTCTCGGTGCAGGCCGGCGCCTACCAGAACTCGACCTGGGTCGTGGCCGTCGCCAAGGCCGGCACGGAGGACGGGCACCATCTCTTCGGCGGCACGCTGATCGCGGCGCCCGATGGCAAGATCGCCGGCGAGCTCACCCATGAAGAGGACGACGTGCTCGTCCATCCCTGCGATCTCGACGAAACCCGCTTCGGCAAGGCGACGATCTTCGACTTCGCTAGGCATCGCCGCGTCGAGCATTACGGCCTGATCACCGAGCGCACCGGCGCCGGCGCCCCACTCGGCAAGCCGGAGAGCGCCTGAGCGCGCTGGCAAAGCGTCCTCAAGCCGCGGACATGGCCGGGCGGTTCTGCAGGCGTGAGACAAGCCGCACGAAGGGCCAGAACATCAGGAAATAGACGATCGCCACCGCGATCAAGGGTGTCGGATTATAGAGCAGACCCTGGGCGAGCTGGGCCGAACGCAGCAGTTCCTGCAGCGCGACGGCCGAGGCGATCGAGGTCTGCTTCACCAGCTCGACCGTGTTGCTGATCAGGTCCGGCAGCACGTTGCGCGTGCCTTGCGGCACCACGACATGGACCATGCTCTGGTACCAGCTCAGGCCCGTCGAGCGGGCCGCCTCGCGCTGGCCCCTCGGCACGGATTCGATACCGGCGCGGAAGATCTCGGCGAAATAGCTGGAGCCGTTCAGCGTCAGCGCCAGCACGGCGGCGGTGAACTCGTTGAGCTTCAGGCCGAGGAAGGGCAGGCCGAAGAAGATGAAGATCAGCAGCACCAGCGGCGGGATGGCGCGCATCACATCGACATAAGCGATGAGCAGGAAGCGCAGCAGCCGGTTCGGCACGTCCTGCGCCATGGCAATAGCCACGCCTGACAGCACCGCGAGCGGCACGGCGACCGCGGCCAGCGCGAGCGTCATCCAGAAGCCTTGCAGCAGCAGCGGCCAGACCTGCTTGAGAACGTCGAGGTTGAAGAAGGTCGTGACGAGATCGTCCATCATGACCTCGGATGCGCATAGGCGCGTTCGAGCCAGCGCGTGAAGCGCACGAAGGGCAGGAACAGCACGAGGAAGAGCAGTGCGCCGACCGTCAGCGCCGTCGGGTTGGCGACATTGGACTGGATGCTCGACGTCACGTTGAGGAGTTCAGGCACCGCCACGACCGAGCCCAAAGTCGTGCCCTTGCTGATGCCGATCGCCCGGTTGGTCAAAGGCGGAATCGAGATGCGCACGACCTGCGGCAGGATGATGTAGGCCAGCGTCTTCGTGAAGGAGAGACCGGTCGAGCGGCCGGCCTCCCATTGCCCCTTCGGCACGGCGTTGATGCCGGCCCAGAAAATCTCCTCGGCGAAGGCCGAGAGCACGATCGCCAGCGCCAGCACCGTCGCGGTGATCGGCTCCAGCACCAGCCCGAAATAGGGCAACGCGAAGAAGGCCAGCACGATCAGGACGAGCTGCGGGATCGCGCGGAAGAAATCGATATAGAAGATGATCAGCCAGTTCAGCGGCCGGATGCCGTAGAGCCTGAGGATCGCCAGCGCGAGGCCTAGCGGTATGCCGATCAGGATCGTCAGGATCGACATCTGCACGGTGATCAGGAAGCCGCGCAGGATATCCGGCCAGTAGGCCGCCATCAGCGAGAAATCGAAGAAATAGCGGACGATCTGGTCCATCGGCGCCGTCAGCCGTGCGAGCGCATCACGAAGTCGCGGATGCGCTGGTGCTGCGGGTTGACCAGGATTTCCTGCGGCGTGCCCTCGGCCAGGATCGCGCCATGGTCCATGAAGACGACGCGGTCGGCGACATCGCGGGCGAACTTCATCTCATGGGTCACCACGATCATGGTCATGCCCATTTCCTTGGTGCGGACCATGACGTTGAGCACCTCGCCGACGAGCTCAGGATCGAGCGCCGAGGTCGGCTCGTCGAAGAGCATGACCTGCGGCTCCAGCGCCATGGCCCGCGCAATGCCGACTCGCTGCTGCTGGCCGCCGGACAATTCGGCCGGATAGGCATCGGCCTTGTGGGCGAGGCCGACGACCTCAAGATGGCGGCGGGCCTTCTGCTCCGCCTCCTCCTTGCTCAGGCCTAAGACCTTGCGCAGCGCCAGCGAGACATTCCCCAGCGCCGTCTTGTGCGGGTAGAGATGAATGCCCTGGAAGACCATGCCGATGCCGCGGCGCAGGCGGTCGAGATCGACCTTGGGGCCGGTGACCACTTGCCCGCCCACACGGATCGTGCCCGCCGTCGGTTCCTCCAGCCGGTTGATGCAGCGCAGGCAGGTGCTCTTGCCCGAGCCGGAGGAGCCGACGATGACGACGGCCTCGCCCTTGCCGACCTTGAGATCGATGCCGCTGAGAACCTCGACCTGGCCGAAGCTCTTGCGCAGCCCCTCGATCGACACGATCGTCTCAGGTGACGCGGCCGCCATCGCGGGCGCCAAGCTCACTTGCAGGCGGCCTTGTGCGGCGTCGCGTCATAGCCCTCGAATTCCGGCGCGCCGATGCCGGGATAGACCTTGCTGCTGGAGGAGTCGGCGGCCGGCTTCACGCCGAACCACTTCTCGTGGATCGTCGCCAGCGTGCCGTCGGTCTTGATGCATTCCAGCGCCGCCTCGACCCTGGCGCGGAAGGCCGCGTCCTCCTTGCGAAAGGCGAGGCCGAAATTGCGGCCGCCATCGAGGACAAAGGCGACTTCCGCCATCGGGGTCTGCGTCGAGACATAGCGGGTGACCGGCGTGTCGGCGACATTGGCGAAGGCGCGCCCGATCATCACCGCCTGCACGGCGTCGGCATTCTTGTTGTAGCGCTGGATCGTGTAGCCGTACTTGGCCTCGTTGTCGGTCAGCCACTTGTCGGAGATCGAGCCGTTGTTGACGGCGATGGCCTTGCCCTTCAGCTCCTCCAGATTGGCGATCTTGGCGCCCTTCTTGACGAGAAAGCCGAGGCCCGTCGGCATATAGGGCTCGCTGAACAGCATCTGCGCGGCGCGCTCGGTCGTGATGTTGGTCGGCGCCGGAATCATCTCGTAACGCTTGGAGAACAGGCCGGCGAAGATCGCCGAGAAGTTGGAATCCGTGACCTCGACGCCGGGGCGGCCGAGCTGCTTCGCCAGCGCGACCGACATGTCATAGGTGAAGCCCGTGGTCTCGCCGGCCGGTGTCTTGAAGCAGAACGGCGCGAAGCCGAGATCGCAGGCAACCTTCAGGTTCTCGCCCTGCGGATGGTCGGCATCCTGCGCCATGGCCGGCATGGCGATCAGCGCCGCGAGAACGGCGCCTGCGGCAATGGCACGCGTCAGCTTGATCGAGTCGATCTTCATGATTCCCGCTCCCGTTGTCGTGGTGGTTACGCCGCGATGCCGCACCCCTCTCATGCAACAATCCGGCCATGCCCAAGGGGAGCCTAACAGGGCGGAATCATGCCCAGCCAATCATTTGTTGTCGGATGCCCATAACCTGATGTTAAGCGCTGTCGTCGCGTTCCCCGGCTTACCCGGCCGGCGGAGACGGCACCAGCGCCCGCAGGATCTCGACGAAGGCGTTCGCCGTGCGCGAAAGGGGTTCGAAGCGCGGCGTCAGGAGATGAGCGCGCACCCGCGTCTTCGGCGCGAGCGGGCGTGAGACCAGCTCCGGCCAGGTTCGCCCGCGCAGAACGAACTCGTCGACGACGGCGACGCCCGCCCCCGCCCGCACCATGGCGCAGGCGACCGGGGTGAAGCGCACGACCGTGCTGATCTTGAGCGGCGCCGATTTCAGCGCCAGCGCGCGCCCGACAACGTCGCCATAGGGCGTTTGCGGCCCGAAACCGATCAGCGGATAAGGCGCGAGATCGGCCGGGCGGACCACGCGCAGCCGCGCCAGCGGATGGCCACGCGGCATGATGACCATGAGCCGCCCTTCGGCGAGCACCTCCGTGTCGAGCGTCGGCTCGTCGACGGGAATGATCGAAACACCGAGATCGGCGCGGCCGGCCACAACCTTGGCGACGACCTCCAGCAGGGTCAGCACCTCGAATTCGACGCGCAGGTCGGGAAAGCGCGCTCGCAACCGGGCGATGGCATCCGGCACCAGCGCCTGCCCGACGCTCGGGCTCGCGACGATCCGCACCGAGCCCGTGCCGCGCTCGCGCAGTTCATCGGCGAGTTCGTTGACTCGCACGACGCCCTGATGGACCTGATCGACCTCCTGGAACAGGCGGCGCGCTTCCGGCGTCGGCTGCACGCGGCCGCGCACGCGCTCGAACAGGCGCAGCGCCAACCGGTCCTCGGTATAGGCGAGCAGGCGGCTGATGGCGGGCTGCGAGACCGAGAGCAGGCGCGCCGCGCCGCTGATCGAGCCCGTGATCATGATAGCCCGGAACACTTCGATCTGCCGGAGATTGAGCCGCATGGGGATAACATCCGATTATGGTCGGCTGCATAATAAGCATGATCCATTTCACGCCTAGCGCTCTAAGCTCGGCTTCGCCGGAACCGACCGGCTGACATGGGACGAGGCCGGCCGATGAGACGCTTCCTGACGATTGGGGATGTCGAGGCCGCCGTCGCCGGCGGGTCGGTCTTCGCGGCGGGCGGAGGCGGCTGGGCCGACCATGGCCGCATGCTCGGCACCGCCGCGGTCAATACCGGCAGGCCCGAGCTCGTCACCATGGACGAGATTCCCGACGACGCGATCATCGCCACCGCCGCCGCGATCGGCGCGCCCGGCGGCACGACCGAGTGGGAGATGTGGGGCATCGACTACGTCAAGGCGGTGCAGTTGCTGCAGGAAGCACTGGGCAAGCCGATCTACGGCCTGATCATCGGCCAGAACGGCATGTCGAGCACGCTGAACGCCTGGCTGCCGAGCGCGATTCTGGGCGTGAAGGTCGTCGATGCGGTCGGCGATATCCGCGCCCATCCCACCGGCGACATGGGCTCGATCGGCCTCGCCAACAGCCCGGAAGCGACGATCCAGGTCGCAGTCGGCGGCAACCGCTCCAAGAACCAGTATATCGAGCTGGTGACGCGCGGCGCGACCGCCAAGGTCTCGCCGATCCTGCGCACCGCCTCGGACATGTCGGGCGGCTTCATCGCCTCCTGCCGCAACCCGGTTTCGGCCGCCTATGTCCGCAAGAACGCCGCGCTCGGCGGCATCTCGATGGCGCTGGCGCTGGGCGAACGGATTCTCGCCGCGAAGCCGAAGGGCGGCAGCGCCGTCATCGACGCGATCTGCGACGAGACCGGCGGCTCGATCATCGCGCGCGGCATCGTCGCGAAGAAGGACGTGCGCTACACCAACGAGGCCTTCGACATCGGCACGATCCAGATCGGCACCGGGGCCGCCGCCCGCGTCATCCATGTCATGAACGAGTACATGGCGGTGACCGATCTCGACGGCGCGCGACATGCCTGCTTCCCGGACGTGATCACCACGCTCGACACTGACGGCCAGCCGGTCAGCGCCGGCCATGTCCGCGAGGGCATGGAACTCTCGGTGCTGCGCGTGCCCAAGAGCAAGATTCCGCTGAGCTCCAGCGTGACCGACCCCAGCGTCTATCCGATCGTCGAGAAGGCGCTCGGCATGAACTTCACCGACTATGCGCTCGGCCGCGAAGGCTGAGCGCATTCCCCGCCTACCCCGCAGGATCAAACCGGATACCCCACCATGAGCGATTTCGATCTCGTCCTTCGCGGCAATATCGTGCTGGCCGACCGGATCATCGAGGACGGCTATGTCGCCGTCAGCGGCGGCAAGGTCGGCAAGGTCGGCCAGGGCACGCCGCCCGGCGCCCGCGAGACGCAGGATTTCCGCGGCCAGTGGATCATTCCCGGCGTGATCGACGGGCAGGTCCATTCCGGCAGCCAGGCCAATCACGAGGGCATCGGCATGTGCTCGCGTGCGGCGGCGGCCGGCGGCGTCACCGTGATGGTCGACATGCCCTATGACGAGCCGGAGCCCGTCACCAGTGCCAAGCTCTTCAACGAGAAGGTCGCAGTGGTCGAGCGCGACGCCCATGTCGATGTCGCGCTCTACGCCACGATCACCGTCGAGAACGGCCTGCATGCCATTCCGGGCCTTGTCGAGGCCGGCGCCTGCGCCTTCAAGTTCTCGACCTTCGAAGCCAATCCGACGCGCTTTCCCCGCATCGGCGACGACACGCTCTACGAGGCCTTCAAGCTGATCGAGCCCACCGGCCTGCTCTGCGGCGTCCACAACCAGGATCAGGAGATGACCCTGCGCAACATCGCCCGGCTGATCGAGGCCGGCGACACCGGCGCGGACGCCTTCCTGCGCGCCCACCCGCCCCTGGGCGAGAACCTCGCCACCGCCCGCATCTACGAGATCGGCGCCGAGACGGGCGCTCGCGCCCATGCCGTCCACGTCTCGACCGCGCGCGGCTTCGAGATCTGCAACATGTACAAGCGCGCCGGCTACAAGGCGACGGCCGAGAGCTGCGTGCAGTATTTCATGCTCAATGCCGAGGAGCACGGCCCGCGCTTCGGCGCCAAGATCAAGCATTACCCGCCGATCCGCCCGAAGGCCGAGAGCGACCTGCTCTGGAGCCATCTCGCCGCCGGCCATTGCGACTTCATCTCGTCGGACCACGTCTCCTGGGGGCTGGAGAAGAAGGGCGACCCGATGATCTTCAAGAACACCTCGGGCGGACCGGGCATCGAGACCCTGCTGCCGGCACTCTGGACCGGCTGCGAGGAGCACGGCCTGTCGCCGACCATCGTGGTGAAGCAGCTCTGCGAGGGGCCGGCCAAGGCCTTCCTGCTCGCCGACAAGGGCCGGCTTGAAGCCGGCGCCGATGCCGACATCACCGTGCTGGAGCCCGGCCGCTTCATCCATGATCCCAGCAAGAGCCTGTCAGCGGTGAAGTGGAGCTCGATGGAAGGCCGCGAATTCCGCGTCCGCGTCGCCGCGACCTATGTCCGCGGGCAGCTCGCCTGGGACGGCAAGGAGATCCGCAACAAGGCAGGCGACGGCCGCTTCCTGCGCCCGGCGGCCTGAGCAACATGTCGATCGATCAGGACCGGCTCTGGCGCCGCATCGAGACCCTCTCCGGGATCACCGACCCGGAGCGTCCGTGGACGCGCCGCTCCTTCACGCCGCGCTTCCTCGAAGGGCGCGAATGGCTGGCAGTGGAGTTCCGCGAGGCCGGGCTGGAGACTGAGCTCGATGCCGCCGGTAACCTGATCGGCCGGCTTGCGGGCGCCGATCCGAGCCTGAAGCCGATCCTGATCGGCTCGCATTCCGACACGGTGCCCTCCGGCGGGCGCTATGACGGCATTTTGGGCGTCCTCGCCGCGCTGGAGGTCGCGCAGAGCTTCAGCGAGCGCGGCGACCGCCTGCGCCATACGCTGGAGGTGGTGGACTTCCTCGCGGAGGAGCCGAGCGAGTTCGGCCTCTCCTGCATCGGCAGTCGCGCGCTCGCCGGCACCTTGACCGATGAGCATCTGGCGCTGACCCGTCCGGACGGCATGACCTTGCGCGAAGGCATCGGCTTCGTCGGCGGACGGCCGGAGGAGCTGGCCGCGGTCAAGCGGGCGGCCGACGGCATCGCGGCCTATGTCGAGGTCCATATCGAGCAGGGCCGCGTGCTGGAGAACGAGCGCATCCCGATCGGCATCGTCACCGATATCGTTGGCATCCGTCGCGAGCGCATCATCGTCACCGGCCGGGCCGACCATGCCGGTGCGACGCCGATGCCGCTCAGGGCCGATGCGCTGGTCGGCGCCGCGAAACTCGTCGAGGCTGCCTACAAGCGCGCGCTGGCGACGGCGCGCGACAACCAGCCGCTCGTCGCCACCTTCGGGCGCATCGAGGTCAGCCCCAACGCGGCAAATGCCGTGCCAGGCGAGGCCTTGCTGACGCTGGAGGTCCGCTCGGGGAACGAGGCTGCGGTGAAGGCTTTCGGCGAGGCGCTGGTGCGCGACCTGCGCCCTGCCCTCGAAGAGCTTCGTCTCACCATCACGGTCGAGCCGATCAGCCATGTCGCGCCGACGGCCTGCGCGCCGGGAGTGCGCGCAGCCATCGCCAATGCCTCCGCCGCGCTCGGGCTCGCCACACGCGACCTGCCGAGCGGAGCCGGCCATGACGGCGTTCATATCGCCTTTATCGGCCCGGTCGGCATGATCTTCGTGCCCTGCCTCGATGGCCGCAGCCATGCGCCGGAGGAATCGATCACCCCGGACCAGGCCGGCGACGGCGCCCGCGTTCTGGCCGAGACGGTACGCCTGCTCGACGCGCAATTGGGCTGAAGGCGATGGACTGGGCGGCTGACGATCTCGGGGAGCGTGATCTCTACAAGCTCCTCGTCAACACGGTGCTGCCCCGGCCGATCGCGCTCGTCACCACGGTCGATGCCAAGGGGCACGCCAATGCCGCGCCCTTCAGCTTCTTCAACGTGTTCAGTCATGCGCCACCCTTGGTCGTGCTCGGTATCGAGGGGCGCAGCGGCACCGAGCCGCTGAAGGACACCATGCGCAATATCCGCGAGACCGGCGGCTTCGTCGTCAATCTCGTCGACCGGGCGATGGTCGCGGCGATGCAGATCTGCGCCATCGACTTTCCCTCCGAGATCGACGAGATCGCGGCAGCCGGACTCGATACCGCAGCGAGCGCCAAGGTCGCGGCGCCGCGACTAGCCGCCTCGCCGGTCCAGCTCGAATGCCGCGAGACGGTGTCGCTCTCGTTCGGTACCAAGCATCGCAATCTCGTCATCGGCGAGATCGTCCATCTCCATATCCGCGACGGCATCGTCGACAATCACCTGCATGTCGATATCGACAAACTCGATCTCGTCGGCCGCCTGCACGGTGCCGACTGGTATCTCGGCCTGAGCGACCGCTTCCAGCAGCCGCGCCAGACACTGGATGGCTGGCGCGAGCGGAAACAGGCCCCCATTCCCGAAGGAGAGGTGCGGTGAGCGACACGATCTACGTCATCAACCCGAACTCGACCGAGCGCGTCACCCGTGAGATCGACATCGCCGTCGCGCCGCTGCGCATGGCGGGCGGGCCGGCAATCGAATGCCTGACACTGGCCGACGGGCCGCCCGGCATCCAATCGCAGCGCGATGTCGACGGGCTGATACCTGCCCTCCTCAAACGGGCCGCAGGCCTTGAGAACGAAGCCGCCGCCTTCGTGGTCGCCTGCTTCTCCGATCCCGGTATGCATGCCCTGCGCGAGCAGAGCGCGAAGCCGGTGCTCGGCATCGCCGAATCCGGCGTGCTGACGGCGCTGACGCTCGGCCAGCGCTTCGGCATCGTCGCGATGCTCAAGAACTCGATCCCGCGCCATCTGCGCTATCTCGGCGCGATGGGCATGATGGATCGCTTCGCCGGCGACCTGCCAGTGAACCTGACCATCGCCGAGATGGCGGATGACGACCTCACGCTCGGCCGAATGATCGCCGTCGGCAAAACCTTGCGCGACACGCATCATGCCGACGTTCTGGTAATGGGTTGCGCCGGCATGGCGCGCTTCCGCGATGCGCTCGAACGGGAACTGGGCCTGCCCATCGTCGAACCCACGCAAGCAGCGGTGACGATGGCGATCGGGCGCGTCAGGCTGGGCTGGACGGGTGCCCTTTTTGATGAAGGCTGAGACATGTCCGCCGGACATGTCGAAGAACGCACCGTGCGAAAAGGAGGGCTCATGCCGTGGACGGAGAATCCACTAACTCGCCAACGACAACGTCCGCCTGCCCGGTATCATCGACTAAAGAGAGCCATCGGTAGAACGAAGGCGACCAAAAGCAGCCCGACCAGTGCAGCACGCGTCCAAACGCTGAAAACTCGAGTGCCCGCGAGCATTCCTTCCCCTCCGCATGCCTACGTAAGAGGTGACCATACGTCAGAGAGAATCTCAATAACCCTGCGCTGGATGTTCACAGCAAACATTTGAGGGCCGCCCCATCGCACCGCAACATTTTGCGCCGCGGCCCAACTTTGGGACGCCTCGCTCATTGAAGCCTTGAAAAACACCACTTAAAAAGCGCATTTCACAGCGGAATCTTGTCGCGGCCAGCTACCTATCGGCAACATCTCCGCGCAAAATTGCGACACGAACCGAATGTGACGCATGTGTTCACAGCCTAAGCGATAACGAAGCAGTGGTGAGACAGAAAGCCAACCGATCGCGCCAAATGGATGGTTAACGTAGAGTTAATTTTGTGCTAGCCGTAACGGCATGATCGCGCAAATTTTAGATCCCCGCGCCGCCTGGGCCGTCACAATGGCGATCGTAGCCATCACTCTCGGCGTGTGTGCTTTGATAGGCTGGCGGAATGAGCGCCGGCTCAATTCCTCGACAGTCGAAGCTGCGGCTTCAGTTGCTGCTCGCAAGATGCCGACACCTCAGCGCCAAACCCGAAGCTTTGGGAATATCCCCGAGAATATGAAGAAGCGTCGGACGGAATCGATGCCATTGTCTAATTAATTGCCTTTACCTTAGCTAGATGAAGGCTCTTGGGGTTAGGCGTGCGAAGCGTTTTTATAAGAAATCAAGCACGGAAGATGGCTCTAGCCGCCGGCTGGATCGTGCTGGCAATCATCGTCTGGGCGTCTGTCTCTTCAATTGATAACCGACCGGATTCCGGACTTAGCGTCAATTTGGAGCGAGAACTGGCTTTCACGCTGCTTGGCATGTTCTTCGCGATCGCCGCCAGAATGTCTATCCTGATCGTCTTCCTGTACATGCTCGCATTCACGGCAGGCCTCGAAACGCTGCAGGAATATGTGCCCGGGCGCCACGGTCGCGTGGAGGATTTCTTCGTGAAATCCCTTGGCGTAGCAATTGGTATGACGATAGGCGCGATCATCAAAGCTTGGGCCGGCCGGACGCCTGGAGTCTTACCCTGATCAGCGCGCCAAGTCACTTCCGGCTCGCAATCAACGAGCTCGAGCAAGATCGCGATGCAGATCAAGGCGCGACTGCAGGTATTGCCGCTGAGCTGCCGCATCGGTTAAGCCGTCGGCGCTAAGTTCTCCACAGTCACCATGTTTTACCATAGACCTCGGCATGCGATCTGCAACGGAAAGTTCTAAGAGCACGCGGGGTAGGCTCACGGATCAGTCAGAGTTTCGTTGCGACACATGCGGATCACCGCACGGTTCGATCCCGGACAACCTCCATCCGAACAGCATTGTCCGGTGTGGGCGCCACAACTCCTTCGTGGCTACGTGGGCGGATTACCGGCAGGCAATCGCGCTAGTTATCTCCTGCAGCGGCGGCATTACTGCCGATCCCGCCCCCCCTTTCCCGGCCGCTGCATTGATCCATCGGGGGCGTACTACGATGGCTAAAGCCGACCACCCATAACGGTTTGGTTGCGGGTTTGAGTGCTGACGCCCCACCAGCTGTTTGAGCTGGAGAGGATGCATGCGTCGCAATAGGGATTTCATCCGCCAGTTGCTGATGGAGATCGAGGACTGCGATACGGGCGACGGTGAGAGCGTTGAGCTTGATTTTGGCGAGGCCGATACTCTCGTGGCCCGCGGTCATTTGAATCTTTTCGTAGAGGAGGGCCTCATCGAAGCCGATGAGGCGCCAGATAAGGTGGACAACGAGCTGATGCATTACCTTGCCGACCAGGCACATGTGGACCACCCGAAGCGCGCCTCAGTATCGCAAGAGCTGTTCGGAATCCTGAACAACCTCGGAGGCGTACTTGGTCGAGCCGATGACCTGCCGGCGGCAACCTGTTGCTGACCGGAGGCGGAAGCCTGAGAGAGCTGGTAGCCGGTAACGGATTAGCAGCCGGCAGCGCCAGCGACCACAGGGCACTGAGCGCTAGGACGATATTTTTCGTGATGCGCTCCGGAGGGTGGCGGCTGGCCCGACCGCGGCGGGGTCCGTCGCTGGCGTGATTATTGAAAGAGAGCCAGCGATCGTGTCGGAGACGCCTGCCTTGCACTCGAATGAGACAGACTTGGTCCACGTTGGCCGCATCCAGATGAGCGACTGAACCTTTTTGAGAATGGCTCTGGCGGTTCAAGGAGTGTGGTTCGGGACGCTCGCATGCGGACTGGCCTATGCACTCGTCTCGCTGATACGAACCTAGCTGGATTAGCCCCGTCAACCGATACAGACGCGCCCAACGTGCTTAGCGCAACCGGCCAGTCATGCCAGTGCGGCGGGGCGTTCGGCTGGAATACTGTCGCCGTGCCAGCCTTCGCCAGCGTAGCGACTAGCACGCCTGCGTCCTCGGGCCAGCGATGCCATCAGCTACAAGCCCGGCTTTCGTCTGGAACGCCTTGACCTCAGCGCGGGCTTAGCCCCAACCACGCCTTCAAAGAGAAGCGCATAGCCGAGGGCGGCCAGCGCCCGCTGAATAGCGGTCGTGTCCATGTGATGCTCCAGATGTGGAAAAGCGGACCGGCCTCATTCATTTGAATGAGGCAGCGCACAAAGCCCGCGCTTTTATCTCCTAGGCGGCGCTAGAAGACACTGGGGATGGTAATGGGGTACCTCGGCCTCAAAGCCGCCGTGCTCGCATAGGCTGCATCGATTGGCGGCATCGGGTGGGTAATGGCTGTACTCTTCTTCTGATCAGTCGTGCCAGGGCAACTCCGACGCGCGGTCGGCGAGCTCGAGGAAGATCGCAAAGCAGACGGAATGAACGAGGAACAGCCACATCATGGGGTCATCGAGTGGCCGGGCCACGATGTGAGGACGCAGGAGTCGCGAGCGATGACGGCGCGGTCGTTGGCGCCCCATTCGATCACGGCCGCATAGCGATAGCGCGCGATGCAGCACAGCTTTAGCCTCCGGGGTCGAAGGTTTCTTTCCGACAAAGAAGTCGGCGCCGGTCAAGACCGGGGCGAAGCTGCCTTGCTCGGGTTGCGAATAGACTAACGGGAACAGGAACTGCTGCGTCGTCCCAACCGGCATCGAGATGACGCCGGCCGCATTCTGCGAACCCACTTTGGGACAGCCAAATCTAATTAGATTCTGCCCTTGAGTCCATAGGGTGGTGTGATCGACGATTGGACACGATGCTCAATCACCCGGCTGAGCCGGGCAGCTCGTTACTCACGTTGTCATCGAGGCCTGAAGTCAGCACTGCGATATCCCGCGCCTCGCCCCCGGTCGGATACAAGCCGCCAGCACAAGTCGCCGTAGTGTGGCTGGCTAGTCAAAATAAACCCACTTCACCGGCCAACGTGCCCGTAGCAGCCGAGCCCGCTATGCATTAGATTGGTATCGGACCACCTACCGGGAGTAAGCCAAGAAGGAGCGAAGGGTTACAGATCTAGAAAAAATTCCATCTCTGGAAATAGATATCCTGAGCAAAATTGGCCCTTAACGAATCTGTGAGCAATTTTGACTTAGAAAGAAAATAATGACTAGCTTTGACGGTGAAGACAGACCATGATATATGTTGGCATATTCCTATTGGGTTGTTTTTTCGTGCTTCTCGACTTGATTGAACGCGCCCCAGAACTTCCTTGGCATGATTGAACCGCTCCCAATTTTTAATCTGACGCAGGATGGTCGTGACCTAGGAGGCTGATCTGATCCAAGCTCATTAAAACTGGGTCGCTTAGGGTTGGAGCATCCGTTGTGATCAAGCCGCTTTTTTGGCTTCCAAGCTCGATCGCCTCGGAGGAGAGCGTTGGCGAGCAAGAGAAGCCTGCGCATGACGTCGGTGATAGCGAGCTTTGGAGGCTTTCCTGCCGTGATAAACGTCTGGTATTATGAACTGAACTCCGGATTGAAGCGGGTCGCTACGCGCGCCGGCAGGTAGAGTGCTCGCCGCAAGCCGGCGCGTCCGCCGCGGATGAAACGCCCGCCATTGGTCTTACCGGAGTCACGGGCCATCCGCGCGAACCCTGCTAAACCTGCGGCCGGTCCCGGCTCGAGCCTACCAAGTTCTGGCATCTCGACGAGGAGCGCGATCGCTGTGGTCTCTCCAATGCCGGGGATGCTGGCGAGTATGGAGCGACGATGGTTGAAAGCTGGCTCGGCAAGACGAGGGTGGCTGCGAGATGCTTGCAGTACGTCAACGGGCGCTTGCACGCGAAGCCTTAACACCCACTCGCTCGCGACGCATGCGAATGCCGCTAATACGGGGAAGGCTTCGCTGAGATTACATGACGAGGATCGCCGCACGGGCCATCGGCAACGAACCACCGCCCCTACTGCACAATCGCGGCGGAGCTTCCAGCTCACCGCCGTGACCGAGAGCCGGAAACTCCAGATTCCGGCGACCCAACAAATGGGCTCGCATCAATAAAACCCAGGACTTTTGTTCAGATCGGAGGAAAAATAGCTCGCCAGCAAACAATACAGCCCCACGGACGAGGCACCATTGCCTTTCCAATCCGAGTCATTCACGGACGACCGCGAGTTCCTGAGCCGGTGCCTGCAATGGGGGCGGGCGCTTTTCACCCCCTCGGGCCGCCTCAAGCCTGCCCGCTTGGTTCTTTGTAACCCACCGTTCCAAAACAGTCGCGTAACGGGCCGCCTCCGCACCAAGTGCTTCTGGCGAAAGTTTGTCCGCATTGTATAAAATGAAAGGATCCTGCCAGAGTAGGCCGCAGCGATGAGCAGTAGCGCGGAGCGGCACAAGAAGATCGGCCATGGAAAACATATTTAGGCCGTCGGGCCGCTTGACATCAGATGCGGTCCCTGCAGTTACCGCCAGCATGATGGGCGTTCCTTCCAATTTCCGCCCCTCGGCCTGATAGTTAAAGTAGAACATGCGGGTCAGCACTGCGTCCTGCCATGCCTTTAGCAAGGGAGGCGTAGAATACCATTGGATTGGGAATTGCAGCACGATTCGGTCGGCGGCCAGCAGCCTTGCGGCCTCGCACTCCCCGTCGCGAAGGATATCAATGCTATCGGGGTAAATCTTCTGCATGTCGACAACCTCGACGCCAGGTAAACTCGCTGCAGCTGTCGACATAGCGGCATTGGCCTTTGACTGCGCGAGATTGCGATGGAACAGCAGGATGAGGGTCTTGGTCACTTCCATTCTCTCGCTGCGCTACTGGGACAACGCGGAGACTTTAAACCACTCCGATCAATTAACAATACATATTGCTCTACTCTGATGAGTGGAAGATCGGTCGATGCCGGATAATCCATCTCGCTGGATGCTAGAATGTATGAAATTTGATCCGAACTAGGCTGCAAGACCGGGCATTGATTCCGCAACCTCGCACAATTCATCGCAATATGTAGATTAACCACTAGGGTCAGATTTTCTATACCTTCGATCAAGAGAGACATAAATATCAGCCTGGACAGCGAATTTAGGTGACTACCAGCGCGAGTCGCACAATAATTGCTCCTCCATTTCTTTAAGCATGGCGCTCACAAGCGCCGTTCTGAGTGGCCGTGAAATGAAAATCCTCTATCTAGCGAATGTGTATCCGGCCCCGAGCAACACCTTCATCCGAGACGAGATCATTGAACTCGAAAAGCTCGGCCACCAAATCGCGCGATTTTCGGTTCGTAGGTTTCGCGGTCGGTTGGTCGATCAACTGGATGTAGCCGAAGCGCGAAAAACTCGCCTGCTGCTCGATGGAAATGTGTTCCATCTGTTCTTAGCACTAATGCGGGAACTTTTCAGGCGCCCGCTTGCCCTTTCCCAACTCGTGCCGCTGTGGGTGACGCTGCTGAAAAACTCGCGCGGCGGTATAGTGCGTCACGTGGCGTATGCGCTCCAAGCAATCCATCTCAGACAGGTGAGCGCCGCCCTCGGCATCGAGCATATCCATGTACATTTCAGCACAAATGCCACGGCCGTGGCGATGCTATGCAAATCCGTCGGCGGACCGAGCTACAGCTTCACCGCGCATGGTCCGGATGAATTCAGCCACCCAACGTCAAACAGCTTCTCGGAGAAAATTTCGAACAGCTCTTTCGTAGTCGCTATATCTGATTATTGTAAGTCGCTACTTAATAGCTTTGCACAAACAGCGCACAAACAGCCAGAAATCCATGTTATTCGCTGCGGAATAAATCTCGATCAGTTCACGTTATCGAAGACCATTACGGACGAGAACATGACATTCGTCTGCATTGGGCGGCTCTGCCCGCAGAAGGGACAAATCCATATCCCAAAGGCCATCTCATTGCTGCGCGAGGAATTCCCTCGAATCCGCATCGTACTGATTGGCGACGGCGAGAGCCGTCTTTCCATCGAGAAAGAAGTTGCCACCTATGGTGTAGAGGAGGAGGTAACTCTACTGGGGTGGTGCTCGGGCGCTAAAGTCAGGGAGATGATCTCGGCCAGTCGGGCCCTCGTTCTACCAAGTTACGCGGAGGGCCTGCCAATCGCGATCATGGAAGCGCTAGCGATGGGCAGGCCGGTGATTTCGACTCGCGTAGCCGGCATTCCCGAACTCGTGGATGAGTCATGTGGCTGGCTCTTGGATCCAGGTGATATAAATGGGCTGGTTTGGGCGCTGCGCGCCGCCTTGTCGGTCTCGCCGCAAAGATTGCAGGAAATGGGGCTGGCAGGCAGAAAGTACGTGGAACAACTGCATGACCGGCGCCGGATAGCTGTGTCGCTAGCGGACCTTATGGAACGCGTGCCCCCCCGGCACGGCCAGTGATGTAGATAGATTTCCGGCGAAGCCTCTCTGCCATCGCCTCAAAGCGTCGCCGACGAAAGCGGGGCTTCCGTAAATGCAACAGCCCTTGTCGACGACCGCGCCAGATCAAAGCGACATTCCGGCCACATTGACTGCGGCGTTGACTATATTAGGCATTTTACGCGCTCTAAGCCATTGTTCACTGCGTGCTTCGGTTTATAAAATCGGCGAGGAAGCACCGATGAAACGGCGACACCTCTACCTTAAGGGAATGTCACAAGTATGCGTACCAAACCAGTCCTGTCGCTGCTGGTGCTAACGTTGCTCTGCACGGGCAACAGTTATGGACAGGAAGGAAGCTATAGGCTGGGCGTGCAGGATCGCCTACGCATCCACGTCCATGAATGGCCCGTTCTCACCGGAGAGTTCACGATCGGTCCGGACGGTAAAGTGACCTTGCCGATGATCGGCGACGTGGCAGCTGCCGGCCTGATGTCAGCCGAACTCGCGGGCAGAATCTCCGAGGGATTGAAGGCGAAGGCTCAGTTGCTCGAATTACCTGATGCAGCAGTTTCTGTTTCGCAGTATCGACCGTTCTATATTCTCGGGGGTGTCGAGCGCCCAGGCGAGTATGCTTTCCGTCCGAATATGGTCGTGCTCAACGCGGTAAGCATCGCCGGGGGAGTTTATCGACCCCCGCGAAGTTCAGACTGGGGTTTCGAACGTGACTCGATAACAGGAGGCGGTGACATCAGGACCGTCCTCCTTCGTCGCGACGAATTAAGCGCGCGACAATGGAGGCTGCAGGGCGAGGCGGCCGGGCTCGATGCACTGCCTGCCCCTGAGGGCGCAACAGCAGCATCTCGCTTCTTGGGAGAGGAGCGCGCAATTTTCCTAGCCCGCAACGAACGGCAGAAAAACCAAACAACCTCTTTTGACAACTCGGTCAACCTGCTTGAGCGCGAAATTATCTCGATTCAGGAGCAGGCTAAAGCTGCCGAGAAGCAGAAGGAATCGGTGGCTAGAGAACTCGAGGATACGCGGGCGTTGATTTCGCGCGGGCTGGCACCAGCGCCACGCATCCTACCGCTGGAACGCACTATTGCGCAGATCGATCGCGAGCTTCGTGAGCTGGACACCTCGATCCTACGCGCCCGCCAGCAAATCAATCTAATGAACGCGCAAAAAGTTGCGCTGCGCGACGAGCGCCAGAGTACGGCACGCGCTGAGCTGCAGTCTCTGCTGGCGCAAAGCAAGGAATTGGACGAACGGTTCGAAACGGCTACCCGCCTGATCGCGGGCTCCGCGGCGCTGAGTTCGGCTCCAACCAACAGTGCCGAGATGGATTCTACCCCGCTGCTGACATTCGTAATCATGCGTCCAGTCGGCGACGCGATCCAAGAAATCCAGGCCATGGAAACGACGCGGGTCCAGCCCGGCGACATCGTGAAAGTGTTCCGGCCGCAGGAAGCGCCTCGGCCCTTATCCCAGTCTCCCATGCGCAATGGTGCAAACTCAAAAAGCACGCCCGCCAAAGAACAAATTGGCGCCTTGAGATAGGCCTTCGGCAGAGATCGATCAGATGCTAAACGTTTCTAAGATGAACTCGCGGCACGGAGACTTTGTTCTGGAGGAAGAAGCTCCGCAGCAATTCGGCATTCGTTGGATGATTGGGGCTATCATCCGCTTCAAGATTCTGATCTTATCAATTACGCTCGTTGCCTTGCTGCTCGCACTTGCCTTCGTACTGTTCCGGCCTGCGACCTTTACCGCCACGTCTCATCTCCAGCTAACGAACCTGCGGCTCACATTCAGCCGCGACGATGCGTTTTTTGCGGAAACGCAGCTTGATCCGACGTTCATCGAAACGCAAATTCAGATCATGCGGTCCGAACGGATCGCGCTGGCGGTTGTCGACAATTTAAAACTTGCCGACCAGCCAATCCAGACTCAATCAAGCGGCCTCTACGGCCTGCTTGGCGAACTTGCTACGGTTTTTAACAGGCCAGCACCAGACGCCGGCGTGTCCGGCGCGATGAGTGACGGCCGCGCTGCCGCACTGAAGCTGGTTCAGCGCGGCATGTCAGCGGAGCGTGTAGCGCTTAGCAATGTAGTCGAGTTACGCTTCACCGCGCAGGATGCGGAGCAAGCCGCCCGCATCACTAATGATCTGGTCAGAGCTTACATCGTTGACCAGAACATGGCGCGCATCGACGCTGCTCAGGCGGGCAGCAGTTGGCTCCGCGAGAGATTGCGCGAAGTCGGCCCCAAGACACGTGTAATTGCCGCAGCTATGCCTCCTGCCGACAAGAGCAACTTTCGCGGCATTCTGATCTTAGCGATCGCTGGCATTCTTGGCGGCGCGGTCTCTGTAACCGCCGCTCTAATCCTGGCGTTCATAGACGGGCGGATCCGTACACCAGAGCAGTTGATCGCGGCGACGCAAGCGCCGTTCTTGGGTGTGATCCCAGCCAACAACACACTGAGTAGCGGTATCACGATCAACCAGAACAAGGATCTGGTCCTGAAAGGCCGGTTCCAGTTGCCGTATGCCATGCTCGACATAGTCCAAGCCGGCAAGCTGACCGAGCTCTGGCATACCCTGAAAAATATAAAGTTCGCCGCGGACGAACATGCACGTGATCGCAGATTCTGTGCGATCGGCATCACCTCGCTGATCAATGGCGAAGGCAGCACGACCGTAGCGAGCCACCTTGCTGTGTCACTAGCCGCATCCGGACAGCGCACTTTGTTGGTTGATGCAAATACCTACGCGGGCGACTTGTCCAAGCGCTTCGGGCTCGCGGAAGAACGTGGCCTGTTCGAGTATGGCACAGGCCGGCAATCTGATCTAAACAAGCTTGTTAAGATCGAGCAGGACTGTAACCTTCATGTCATGCCGCTGGGGACTATGCGGGCGGTTAACACATTTGACTGGAGCAACAAACTGTCGCTTCTGATCGCTAATTCGCGCGAGAACTTTGACTACGTCGTCTTCGATCTACCACCGCTGACGATGTCAGGGGATCTTCGGGCGGCCGCGCGCTATGCTGACGGATTCGTCCTCGTCTCCGGCTGGGGCCGCGTCAGCGTCGAGCAGATGCAGGTGGGCCTCTCGATGGTCCAGCCGGTGCAGTCCAAACTTATTGGTTGCGTGCTCAACCGTATCGACCTCCCGAAAATGCGCCTGGCTCCGTCAAAAGAACTCGATTTCATACGCCTCAGGAAGAAAAGCTCCTGAGGCGTTGCGCGCTATCGCTACGTCAAAGCTGGGCTACCACGGCCTTCATCGCCTCGCGCAATAGGGCATCGTCCGGCCGGGGGGCTCGTGTAGCGCACCGTCGAGCGGTCGATCGTCAAGGCTAGGCACGCCCGACGCTGGCTCACCGCATGCACCGTGCAGGCATGAGCCACCGCCTTCCGCTTCGCATCGGACGTCACCATTTTTTTGCGGCGACATCCTTCAGGGTCGCGTTGTCGAGCATCTGCTCGGCCAGCAGCTTCTTGAGGCGTGCGTTCTAATCCTCGAGGGTCTTCGGCCGGCGGGCGTCCGACACATCCATCCCGCCATACTTCGCCTTGAACAAGTAGAAGGTCGCCGAGGAGATGGATTTTGTCCATGACCAGTTGGCGACAGGCCGCAAGATCCGGGTCCTGGCCGTGGTCGACACCTTCTCCCGCTTCTCGCCGGCGGCCGATCCGCGCTTCAGCTATCGGGCCGAGGACGTCGTCGCCACACTGGAACGCGTCTGCGCGAAGCTGGGCTATCCGAAGACGATCCGGGTTGATCAGGGCTCCGAGTTCGTCAGTCACGACCTCGACCTATGGGCCTATGCCAAGGGCGTCACCCTGGACTTCTCTCGGCCAGGTAAGCCGACCGACAATGCCTTCATCGAGGCGTTCAACGGGCGCTTTCGCAGTGAATGCCTGAACACCCACTGGTTCATGACGCTTGCGGACGCCGCGGAAAAGATGGAGGCTTGGCTCAGATACTACAACGAGGATCGGCCGCACGGGGCTATCGGCAACAAGCCTCCGATCCTTCTGCAAAATCCCGGCGGAGCACCCAGCCTGCCGCCGTGATCAAAGGCCGGAAACTCCAGCTTCCGGCGATCCAGCAACTGGTCTCGGATCACCCCTAGTAATTCGGCGTTACACCGGTGCGCTCCCCCTGTTCATGGCTTTGCGCCGCATCGCCGCCCGATCCGCAACGCGTTCGAGCTGATCGGACTCCTTACTAGCACCTTGGAGATGCGCCGCCAGCCCATTGACGGTCGGGAAGCGGAACAGATCAGTAATGGTTAAACTCGGTACAAGGGTCGCCTTAAGATGGCGGTGCATCTGAACCGCCAAGAGGGAATGCCCGCCGAGATTGAAGAAATTGTCGGTGGGGGAAACGCGTTCCAATCCGAGGAACCGCTTGAAGGCCTCAGATATGCCCTGTTCAAGGTTTCCGCTAGGAGCCGCAGCGGGTGTCGCGCTGGATACCGGTCTGACGCTCGCCTGATTTGGCCGCGGCAACGCCTTTCTGTCCACCTTCGCGTTTGGGGTCAGGGGGAAGTTTTCCATTGCAACGAAATGAGAGGGAATCATGAAGTCCGGAAGCGATGCCGCCAACTGTTGACGCAAGCGAGTGTCGGGAACGGCGTCCTTCGCAAACCGGATGTAGGCCACCAGCCGAACGTCGTTTGGTTCATCCTCTCGCGCTATGACAACCGCCTCCTGGACCCCATCTACCTTGCCGAGTTGTGACTCAATCTCACCGAGTTCGATGCGATAACCGCGAACTTTGACCTGATGGTCAGCCCTTCCCAGAAAATTTAAGGTGCCGGAGGCGTCACGACGGACAAGATCACCGGTGCGATACATGCGCCCGCCAGCGACGAACGGATTGACGACGAACCGTTCCGCAGTCAACTCGGGCTTCTTCAGATACCCGCGCGCGACACCGTCGCCACCGATATAGAGCTCACCCGGGCACCCGACCGGAACCGGCTGTTTGTACCGATCCAGGACATAGAGTTGTGTGTTGGCAATCGGTTGGCCGAGCGGCGCCACACTTTCAGTCGATGCACCAAGATGAACGCGATGTGTCGATGACCAGATCGTCGTCTCAGTGGGACCGTACATGTTGTCGATCGAAGCCTCGGTGATTTGCCGGATCTGACGGAGCAGCGAGCTTTGAAGGGCTTCACCGCCGATGAACAGATGCTTAACCGCCGACAGCGCGTTGCGGTCATTCTCGTTCATCATTATCATGGTCATCATCGAGGGCGTGGCTTGCATATGCGTCACACTATGACGCCGTATGAGGGCGCCGAGCCCGATGTCGAAGTCTTCGTTGACAAGTGTGGGATCGGTAGAACTGCAGCGCGACACGACCTCGGCGAGCTGAGTGAGTCCGTCCAGCACTAGGTTGGGCGCGACGCCGTAATCGATAAGGCAGGCAATCTCGTTGACGCCAATCGCCTTGACGACGTCGATGCGAGCAAGGGCATCATCTACCGTCCCGAAGAGCCCACTATCTTCGAAATAGCGCAAGAATGCGAATTCAAGGATAGCGTCCATCTCCTCCGGATCGAGCGACTGCAGATCGATATCGAGCGGCGTGTTCACGCCTTGGGGCTTTTTAAAAGCTGGGAAGGCCCAAGCATATTGTTTGATTAACGCGGCTGCACTACGCAAATAGGCCTTCATCGGCGCGCGCGCCAGGTCTCTGACGCGCTCACGATCGTCGCCGATCAGCGTATGAAGCATCAGGGTGACTGTGTAATCGTCAGGATTCCGCCCACATTCTTTGAGCGTGTTGCGGTAGATATTGATCTTCTCGGCTAGTTCGTTGATCGACTGGCCTAGGAGGTGAGTAAGCACGTTCGCGCCGAGCCTCGCCGCCTCGCGATAGGTCTCGGGATTGCCCGCAGTGGTTACCCAAACTGGTAGCTCCTTCTGGACCGGTCTCGGCTGCGTAACGATGTCGACCAACTTACCATCGGCCATCTCGAAGGCGATCGCCTCGCCGCGCCAGAGTTTGCGCACGACCTCGATGTCCCGGATCATGGCAGCCTTATTATTTGGCGGTCTGTTCTCGGGGCGCAGCACAAAATCCTCAGGCATCCAGCCGGAGGCAAAGGCAAGTCCGGCGCGGCCGCCGCTTAGATTATCGACGACCGCCCACTCCTCGGCGATGCGGGCTGGATGATGGAGCGGCAGTACGCAGCTGCCCGCCCGCACATCGATGTTCTGGGTCACCGCCGCAACGGCAGCTCCAGTCACGGCGGGGTTTGGATAAGGACCACCGAAGGCGTGGAAATGCCGCTCGGGCGTCCAAACCGCACGAAAGCCGTGCCCATCGGCGAAGCGGGCGCCCTCGAGCAGGAGCTGGTACTTTAGCGGGCCGGGGCCATCGTCATTGCCCCAATAGAAGAGGCTGATGTCCATGCCACCCGCGGCGCGCCGACTCAGCGCCGGCTTGCGGCGGGCGGCGTCGCCGTTGAGGATGACCTTGAAGCCACGCGATAGCGTCCAGAACAACTCTAGCACCGAGATGTCGAAGGACAGGCTGGTCACGGCGAGCCAAACCGGCTGCGCGAGCCCGTCGCACGGGACAGTGTCATCCATCCCCGCGAAGAAGTTTGCAACATTTCGGTGCTCGATCATTACGCCCTTCGGACGCCCGGTCGAGCCGGAGGTGTAGATCACGTAGGCGAGCTCGCTTGATGGCACCAGCAGATCGAGCCGCGTGGTCGGCTGCGCACCGCCGATGACCATGTCGATATCGAGCGGGTGTGCGTCGCAGCGTAACAGGGTCGCAGCCGTGTCCTGGTTCAAGATGATCGCCGCCAGGCCGCTATCCTGTGCCATCATCGTGGTGCGGTCGGCCGGATAGGCCGGGTCAAGCGGAACATAGGCGGCACCGGCCTTGTGGATCCCATAGGCGCCGATGACGAGCGCTAGCGAGCGCGGCAGGTTCAACCCGACTAGGGAGCCAGGCTTGACCCCGGCCGCGACCAGCGCGTGCGCGACCTGGTTGGCGCGTCGGTCGAGCTCCGCATAGGTGATCGCGTCGCCATCGCAAACGAGCGCCGTCGCCTCGGGGGTTCGATCGACCGCCTGCTCAATCAGCTGGTGGATGCAGCGGTCCCGCTCATAGTCGCGCTGCGTGTGATTATGGGCCTCGAGCACGATCTGGCGCTCGGCATCGCCGAGCAGCGGCAGGCCGATGATGGACGCAGTCCGGTCGGCGGCGAAGGCGGCAAGATAGGCGCTGAGGCCGGAGAGCAGCGAGGCGAGGCCAACCTCGCCGATACGGGCGCGGTCGCAGACCAAATGAAAGGCACCTTCAGGCGTCAGTACCAGCACGATTGCTACCTGGTCGAAGCCGGCTAGGTCGGCGAGCGCCCCTTCGAACAGGCCGATTCCCGGACGCGCCGGCTTGACGGCCGGCGAGCGTGCCACCAGGTCGCCGGACTGGCCGAGCCTGCCGCGCAGGGCGGTCAACTCGCCGTCGAGACGCGCCTCGATGGCCTCGGCGCTGTCGATCTCAGTGATGGTGGCGCGCATCGGCATGATCGGAGCGACATAGCCGGGAAACTGTGCCGCCCGGCGCGCCAGTGCCGCATTGCCATAAGCAAGGCCGAAGCCGTCCTGCCCGGAGACACGGGCAAGGAAACTGACGAACGCCGCGGCCACTGTCGCCGGCGCCGCCGCTTGGTCTAGCGCCTCGACCGTCACCGAGCGCGGCTGCGGTCTGTCGCTGCGGTCGAGCCAGGGCAGGTCTAGATCCTCAATCGCCCGCCATCTGTCGAGCAAGAACTGGTCGGATCGGGCAACGCCGCCGGCCAGTTCGTCGATCGCCGCGGCATCGGCGGCGCCAAGCAGCGGCAGTATCTGGCCACGCGTCAGCACGGAGAGCGCGACCACCTCGCCGAACTCATCGACCAGCCCGCCGATGCGGACCACGCCGTCGGCCGTCGCGACCAGCGCGGCATCGGCGGAGACATCGAGGACCTCGCCCGGCCGGCCGGAGGCTCCTTGCTGTGCCTCCAGCGTGCGGACGCCATAGGCCCTACCGTCGGTGCGCAGCTTGGGCAACGCCAGCGGATTGGCATAGCCCTGGCCATAGTCGAGGGCGCGGAACAGCCGCTCGACCTCGGCCGTGGTCCGGTCAAAACACAGCGTCCCAGCCGCCTCCGGCAGCTTAAACTTTGGGTAGTAGGTCCGAAGCGCCAGGTCCTGCGGCCGGCCAGATAGGCTGCCGCTCTCGATATGCTGGATGAGAGTCAGGAAGCTGTCGATACCGGCCTCGAAGCACTTGGTGTTCAGCGTCAGCGCCGTCTCGTACCGATCGATCTCGAACTCGAGCTGCGCAAGAATATCGCCCTCATCGGCGACCTCGGTCATGCGATGCCAGGTGACGCCATAGCGCGTCTCGCCGGCAAGCAGCGCCCAGCTAGGCGCGTTCAGCCCTGCATAGCGCGGCAGGGGGCCGTCGTGGAAATTAGCGGCTCCATGGCGGGCGCCCTGCCAAACTGAGGTCGGCACCATGCGTAGATTCGCGGCGCTGAAAAACCAGTCATAGTTCAGCTGAGAGAGCGCATAGGCATAATCCTTGTTTGGCGCGAGAAGCTCCACGCCATGCTGTGCCCCCCAGGATCTTATCGACTCCGAATTTGAGACGATGGCCGCAATCGCATGCCCACGTTCAAGGAGAATTTCAGCGCATTGGACGAGGAGCGTCTCTTCGCCCATCAACACCGAAGTCAATTTCATCATGTGCTCACCAATCACTGCCAACCTACCTCAGGACGCGATGCTGACTTAGGCATTATAATTAATCTCAAAGAGCAACTTTCACCAACCTTCAGCTACAAAAACATCAAGAACTGCGATTGAATCTCAATACGCGGCACATCAAATCTACCACCACGCACTTTCATTTCAACGAGCTATCCTAGCTAGCAATCCCGATTAATAAGCAATAAAAAACGAATTAAATCTAGATATTGTTGAGAATCTATGTTCCCAATATGCCCTACTGGTTAATCACCAGCGCACAGAATTCTCATGACAAGACGGCTGCAACGGCGACCAGACCCAAGGGAAGCCAAAACAGCCCTATCGCACAATGGTGCTCGTTGATTTTTTCTGACGCTACCCAGATCACTCCGACCAATTCAGCTTCGATTTGCAGGCATCGTAGCGCTGGTCGCCAACGCAGGCGGGGTGTTGGCCGTTGTTCACAAATTTTGTAAAGTCACGCGCAGCACTGGCTTAAAGACTCCTCGTCCTAAGCGATAGCGAGCGATCAACCTCCTCCCGTGACATGACTATAGGGCGCGCCAAAAATGACGACTGTGCGGAGCACCGCTCACGCCGAGCCTTCAGCCAATACCGACCTGCTAACTTCGAGGGCGATAGAGCATGGAAAGCTTCTGTTGGTTACGGCAGTTCGCCTTCGAAACGGCCCACGCGGTTTGCAACTCGACGACCAGACCTGTGCCGGCATCTGCCGTTGGGCTCAGTATTTCGAGCATGTAACATTCGCCGGCATTCTCGTTCCAACAGACTCTGAGGAACCGTCTTCGGCAACCTGGCGCGACGTCATCGACCTTCCCGTCAGCAAGAAAGTCTCTTTCGTCCCGCTGCCGATGGCCTACCGAATCCGCTCTTTCGCGAGGCAATACCAGCAAATCAGGGCAATTCTCGCGCGCGAGATACGTCGCGCAGATCACATGTCCTTTACTGTCGGCTATCTCGCAGGCGACTGGGCTGCAGTGGCCGCGCTTGAATCGATCGCTCAGCGCCGCAAATTCGCGATCTGGTTCGATCGCGTCGAGCAGGATGTCCTTCGAAATGCATTACCGGACCTACCTTTCCCGCGCCGCCTGAAGGAGACATTGAGCCTGCCGTTAATGGTCAGATATCATCGACATCTGCTGACGAAAAGCTCCCTAGCCCTACTTCAAGGCATGGATACGTTTGAGGCGTATGCGCGTTACACGTCGAATCCTGCCTGCGTCTATGATGTGCACACCAATCCCCACGATTTCATTCCCGATGAGATACTGGCGACTAAGGCCGACAGCATTCGCGCTGGCGAGAAACTTCGCATCGTTTATGTGGGGCGCGCAGCGGTAATGAAAGGGCCGCTTGATTGGGTGCTAGCCCTTGCGAAGGCGAAGGCGAAGGGACTCGCCTTCGAAGCCAGCTGGCTAGGTGATGGGCCTCTTTTGGCGGAGATGAAGTATCTCGCGAGCATCCACGGCCTTAGTGACCAGGTTAGCTTCCCGGGCTTTTTATCCGATCGGGAAGAAATCCTGAAATGCCTGCGAAACGCGCATCTGTTAATGTTCTGCCACAAGACTAAGGAGTCGCCGCGCTGCCTCATCGAGGCCCTAGTCTCGGGCTGTCCAATTGTCGGTTACACTGGAGCCTACCCCAACGGCCTTGTGGCCGAGACTGGCGGTGGCCAGTTTTCCGCCGTCGACAATGTTGATGCGCTCGCAGATAATCTGCTTTGGCTCGATCGCGACCGCGTCCGACTCGCTGAGTTAACGCAGAGCGCGGCACGATCGGGACGCAAGTTCGACGAAGATACGCTCTATCGCGAGCGCGCGCTTCTTATTGCGAAGCATGCCTGAGTTCTCAGCCCAATTGCGCGTCAGCCCAACCTCTCCATGGGCTGCGATCCAGCACACAATTTCGCGAAAGATTCCAGGAAAGGCCAGAGGGTCATTTAGCCGCCTGCCTCGCGAAGATGCGCTTCAACGGCTCATACGGAGGCTGGCGGAGAAGACGTTACCGATGAGGTAGCCGACGTTGAGCGCAAAGAGATACCCAATCAGGACGCCGACACGGAACAGATCCAGCTGATCTGACAAAAACCAACCCGCGGTGAAGCCGACAACTAAAACGACCGCAATCGGAACAAGTACAAACACTTGGACCGCGAAGCTGATCGCAACTCCCACCATTAACAGTGCAATTGCAATCAGCAATCACGCCTCCGAATTCAGCGACACAATCGATGCCACTCAGCCGACACGCGCACCGACCAGCCGACAGCCTTCCGACGAATCAGTATCCGGAAATGGTAAAAGAAAAGCATTCGGTGGGCCAACGCAAACCCGGCTACTATTATCGCGGCGTGACCTGCAAAAGCGCCCGCCCTGATCCATGTAACTGATTTCGCCCATTATTTCGGCGTACCACGATGACTGCCAGACCACCACCGGTCGGATGGGCACCCCGAAGACGCAGCGATCATGCTGTGAACGACCGACCAAGAGCCTTTCTGTGGCCGAACAAATCGCGATAAAATTAAGCGGAGAGCCTGGTTAGCGGCTGGAGTTAGATATGTCGCATCCTATCGTACCGCCCAGCACCGATTGCGCCGAAATCATGGCAGTCCGAATGCGACACTTGATCGACGCCCAAGCGCGCGGGTCGGCGATCGGCACGGCAGTCGATCACGTACGATGACGGCGACGAAATCCATCGCCGATCTCATAGATCGTGGCGCTATCGTTCCGATCTTCATCGAGTTGGAAGTTGACGAGCAGCCAATGCGACTACTTTACGGAACACCTGATTTTGTTACTTGGCTGAAAGACCGTCTCCGAGCCGCAGAAACTTCATCGATTTCGGACGATCTTTCTCCCGCTCAACAGCTTGATCAGATTTTTTATAATTTTATCAGCGGGCGCCCACTTATTCATTCTCGACAGTATCGATTCATTCGTGCAGAAAGCCATGCCGTATGGGAGCTCAAGACTCCCGATTTACGAATATTTGGTTGGTTCATGGCAAAAGATTGCTTCGTCGCAGTTTTTGGTGACTGGGCCGATAAAGTGAAGGATTTTGATCTGTATCGCGGCTATCGACTTGAGGTAAGGCGAATTCGGCGTGAGCTGGGGATCGACCAAGCTCTTTGCGTGAAAGGAACGGATCCGGATGAAGTTCTTTCGGTTTGACATAGGTGACAAGGCTAGGAAGGCAAGCCGATTAATCGGCTCTGTGCGTGCCGAGTTTGTGAAGGCACTAATCCATGAAAGAGAAAATGGCCTCACTCGCCAAGCCGTCGCAACCAAGCTCCAGATTCCTCGCTCTGAACTTAACGACCAGCTGACAGGCACATCCTGCCTGACGTTGAGGGATATTTCTGACCTCGCTTGGGCTCTTGATCGTGATATCAAATTCGAATTGACACCACGATCACAAAAGCCGGGACAGAACCTAATTTCGCAAGCGACGACAATCATGGCCATGACGCCAACGGTCGTCGGGACGATACACTCAAATTCAACATTGCCGTCACGACCGCAAACCTTTGTTGTGCAGCAACATCAAACAAAGTAAGGCCAGATGAAAGCCCTAGGCCGATATGGCTACTCAATATTCTGCGATGACATTCGCAATGAAGTCGGAGGCAAGCTAAGCTTCATCGGCTGCTACAATTCCGTCATGTTCGTGCCTGCGATGTTTCCCTTCACGCTGCCGAAATTTTGCGTTCATCTTCATGTCGTTACACCGGCTCATCGGCCGTTCGAACTAATCGTTGCGCGCTGCTACGTGCCTGGCCAGAGGGAGCCGATTGTTGCGCAACGGATCGAGGCGCCCAATCGTGAAGAACAAGGCCGTTTGGTCGAAGAACTTGGCCATGTGCCCTCTACCCCGAGATTCATTGTCGCAGCTGCCAGTCTGATCTTCGCCCCGCTGAATATCCAAGAACCGGGTCTGATTAGCGTTCGGGCGCTCGTCGATGACGACGAGCAGGAATTAAAGATAGGTTCGCTGCGCGTCGCCATAGCCGACTGACCACAGACAAATCTTAGGCTCTGGCAGCGGCCCTTGCTCGGCGTCAGCGGCTCTGGTGAACGCGGGCATTGTTGCCCTGCCCCTGTTGGATAGCGAACGAGCGATTCGCCGCGCCCACCTGTACAATCACTGCAGAATGGCCTGTGCCCACCTGGATGAGGGTTGAGACTGTCTCGGCACCAGAAATGTTCGGCGCTTGTGGTCCAGACTGCGCAGACAAGACACGATTGGACGTCAGCGCGAGCCGCGCAAGCGCCGCTTCAGACATCGCGAGAGAACCTTTGGCATCACGCATCGCTGCCTTCGCCACCTGCGGCATGTAAGCTTCGCCGCCAAAACCTAATGTGGGAATCAGCACAGCAAAGAGGCCAGCTAACAACACTTTAAATCGGGTCACAACGCACCTCACTTCCGTTCGCTCAGATAATGGAAGTTTGGCCCTAAAGAATGAATAAAGGACCTAGTTCACATCGCGCGCACGCAAGCGAAAGGGCCATAAGAATGCAACGTCTCCGCTAAGCACCAAGTTTAATCGCATCACACAGTCGAAGACATCTCGATCCGAGTGCTTTATGATCGAGCAAATTTTCGGTAATGCGTTTGTTTCACGACAGACTGTTTTGGGGCCGTCCTATGTCGAAACTGGTTAGAGGCTTCGTTGCCGTGCTGGCCTGCGGGCTTGCCGGCTGCGCGCAGCAGATTGTAGTGCGGAGCGACGGCAGAACCCAGGAGCGATCCGCCAGGCCCGAAGCCGCAGCCCGAGAAGTCAAGATCGGGCAGGCGCAGGGGCGAATCTACACCTCGAATGAACCCAGTTCGAACACCGGTACTAAAGTGATGCGATCGACCGGCGGAGGCCCAGCGATTTCGGACCGCCCCACGACTTGCGGCCAACAGAACACGACTGATCCGGCCTGCCACACCGCGACGCAACAGTCGCGGCCGCCAACGCGATAGCTTCTTCTTCCGGCCAGGAGCGCAACTACAAGAATCGCGCGCCTTACCGATGGTAAGATGCTTGGGTTCGCATCGTATTATGACAAGGAACATTACGCATAAAATCACAGAGCACGTCGCTAAAGCCAAACCTCAGACGGCGATTTATTGGTATCGCACTAAACCTGCTCTCGAGTATTAATTCAGCTGGCCCGCGGGCCGCGTGGTTTACTTCGAACTCGGACTGCGACTGCGGTCGGCTACAGGCGTTGGAAGGGGAGCAGCGTCGATCTGCTCAGGACTACGCATCTCGATATTGACGGCTTTACGTTGCTCATCGAGCGCTTTCATGAATGCCGCACCAGCGGTCTGATCAGCGAAGTCCCAAAGCTTTGCCTTGATGCCTTCAAAAATCAGCGAATAAACCGCCAATTGGATACCTTCTCGAACGGCAAGCGTCGCCGGAGAGTTTTTGGTGAAGCCCGCCTCCGCCTGGAGCAGGTGGTCGATTTTTGCGAACTTGAATGCGCTGCCTTGGACGAGCACCGAATAGATAGTCTTCGTTGTGGTAACAGAGGCAATCACCCTGCCTGTCTGGACGCTAACGGCGCGCAACGCGACCGTGACAACATCCTGGCGATATTGAGTGTTTCCGCCGATGCCGAGGTAGTTGGCACCAACGCCTCCGGTTGTCTCATTGGTATCATATCCAATTAAGCCGCCTTGCAACAGGATTCCGGCGAAACGCAACGCCGGCAAACCCTGAGCGCGCTTTCCATCGACTGCTATGCGCGTGTTCTGAATTATCTGTCGTTCTTGTAGGAGAGGCTGAAGGTCATTGCGCTCGATGACATTGAACCACGCACCATTCCCGGCCTTGGTTAGAACGTCTGACAGAATAGCGCTGCCACCCTGAGTGACGGCGCGCGAGAATTCGGCAAAATTATCGTTTGGCTTGTTCTGACCGGTTAGGTCGGGGAAGCTGTAGACTGCCACATCCAGCTTCTGGACTGGGGGGGGCAGGCGGTCGAGAACGATGCCTGTCTTGGTGTCCGGCACCAACGTCGCGGGTTGAGCAATGGGGTCGCTCGCTGTTCCGGCGATTACACAGCCTCCAGCCGAGAGCGCGAGCGCGAGAGCGCCTACGCGGTGCAAAGTCGTACAAAGCATTGCTGAACTCTGTTTTGGCGGACGAACCCGCTCTGACGCGCAAGATATCAGGGCGAAGCGGGAACGACGGGCAGCCCGTTACCGCCGATCACGACAATTGGAGCTTGGCTAGCGCCACTGCCAATACCGCTCAACGCCGACGTGAGACCGGATAGGTCGGGCGATTGCTGCCCAGACTTAACGCCCTTGCCCTGAGCCTGAGCCGTCGACATGAGGAAGCTACCATTCAGCGCATTGCCGCCAAATGTCGGGTTTGTCGGCCGATAAACCTGTTCGCCAGCAAAAACCGGTGCAGTAGCGGCGAAGACGCCGAGCAACGTAACAAAAGCCACTTTCCCCAACGCCATAACCTGCTCCTCCTACTGATTGGCAGACATTCCGCCCAATCTAGCTATCTCTTGATCAGCAAGCCCCCATTTGGCAGCCGAGCAATAAACATATTAATTGGCGCAGATCCGTTGGGTTGAATAACACCAACAGACAGGCCCTGGGTATTAAGTAGCACGAGATTTGATTTCAGGTTGTTTCCATTCTGCAACACGCCGACATTATTGGCGTTTCCAGCAATGATTCCAACAGCGGAGTGATTATTCGCGCCATTCTGGATCTGAGCAACGTTATTATAGTTACCAATTTGCAAGGTCTGAGCAATATTGCGGCCTCCCTGCGTTATTGCCTCTGGGGCAACGCGTGGTGTCGGCGCCGCAATCGAGCGACCAGCCTGCATCGCGCCCGACATGACGCTGCCCATCGATACAGATTGAACCGGCATACGCGCGCCAGCTTGGCTTTGCTGAATGTAAGCCGTCTCGGCCAGGGCATGCTGCGATGCGACAGACATGGTCAGAGCAAGCGCAGCGGCACCGACCAGACTCTTGGCCAGCCTAGGCATTAGGGGGAAGTACATGAAACGCTCCCGCGATCCGATTCCAAGGACAAGGATGCCGTGTAGTGGCCCATCGCCTGCCGCTCGAGCATGACTGTGGTGAGGATGCTTTCTCCGCCATTCGCGAGCGAGAAGCTTCCACCGAGTTGGTTCTGGCTCGTGCCAGCCTGGTTCTGCTTGAGAACCGAAAGTTGATAGCGCCCCGCGACAGCCACGGGTGATTTGGCCACAGCACGCAGCCGCAGCATCGTGCCGGTATCATCGACACGCAATTCGCAGACGAGGCGACTATCGGCCATGGGCGGTTTCACTGGGAAGCCTGATGCAGGGGGTATTACAAGACAGGCGGCCAAGACTGCTGAGCCGGCGGCAAACAGATATATCGAGGGCGACAGCATCTGCTCATCTCCCGATACAGGAAAGACCGGGTGGCGGAGTAAAAACTCCACCACCCGGCCGTCAGGTCACTTCTGCGAGACGACCGCGGTGTTCTTGTAGCCGAACTGCGCGACGGTCGAATTGTTGATACCGACGCTATTGCTCTGCTGCGAGATGGAGGCGTAGTTGCCGACGCCGACCTGAACCGTCTGCTGCAGATTTGCGCCGATCATGCTCTGCATGCCGGTCTGGCCGACGACAGCCTGGTTGTCGGTGCCGACCTGCATGATCAGCGAACCGTTACCGCCAGCCGAGAGCGGGTTAGCGACCTGACTGGTGAGCGCGTTGTTGCGCGCACCGATCTGGATGGTTGCGGCCGCGTTCTGAGAAAGCGACTTGGGATCATTGCTCTGGCTGGTGACAGCTACGTTCTTGACGCCGGCCTGCATCGTCGCCTGAGCGTTCGCGCCGTTGACCTGACCGACAAGGGCCTGATTCTGCACGCCGAACTGAGCGGTGAACGAGTCGTTCGAGACCGACCCGGCCGGGACGATCGGACGAGCGCCGCTTTGCGAGGTCGTTGAGATGTTGCCACGCCCCGCCTGCAATGTCGCCGCGCTGTTGTCAACCCCGCCGGCCCAGTTGAGTGAAAACAGCTTACCACCAACGCCGGTCGAGTCCTGGCCGGTGACTGACTGATTGCCCGAGCCAAACTGCATGGTCGCGGCGGTGTTATCGCCACCGTAGCCGGCGACGGCGGGGTTGAGGAAGCTGGACGTGCCAGCCGAACCCGTGGTCCGCTGCGATGTCAACGAGTTGTTGTCGCGGCCAACCTGGAGCGTCAGGGCGTCGTTGGTCGCGCCGTAGGCGGTTGCATACTGGCCGGTGGTCGACCAGTTGCGCGCGCCGATCTGCAGCGTGCCCTGGGCATTGTTGCCGCCGTCCTGGCCGACGATCGAGCCGTTGGCATAGCCGAACTGGCCAGTGAACGAGCCGTTGGTCGTCGCAGCGCCGCTGCGCTCGCCGATCTGGCTGGTCGAGGCGTAGTTCTCTACGCCGGCCTGGAACACGGCGGAGTTGTTGTTGACGCCATTCTTACCCTGTCCTCCGTCCGCGTTCTGGCCGGTAGCGGCCTGGTTGCCACGGCCAATCTGAACGATGGCCGAGTTGTTGTTGCCACCAACCTTGTCGTTGGCCTGCGAGGTCTGCGAGACGACGGCGTTGTTGCCGACGCCGAACTGGGCAACGCCCGAGTCGTTCTTGCCGCCGGTCTTGTTGGTGGTCTGGCCGGTCAGGGCGTTGTTGCCACGGCCGACCTGCAGCGTGGTCTGGTTGTTGTTGCCTTCGGTCTGGCCGACGATCGAACCGTTATTGGCGCCGAACTGGGCAGTGGCCGAGGTGTTGGTCTTGGTCGCGCTGGTGGTGCTGCCCTTCTGCGAGGTCGCAGCCGAGTTCTTCACGCCAACCTGCAGGGTGCCCTGGCGATTGTTACCGCCGGTCTGACCAACGACTGCACCATTCTCGCGACCGATCTGGATGACACCCGATTCGTTGGTGCGGTTGGCGAGGGCACCGCTCTGGGAGGTAGCAGCGTAGTTCTTCGAGCCGATCTGAAGCGTGCCCTGCTTATTGTTGCCGCCAGCCTGGCCAACAGCGGCGTTGTTCTGAGCACCAATCTGTCCGATGACAGATTCGTTGCCGGCGGCATAAACGAGTGACGTAGAGCTAGCCAAAGCCAGCGACAGCGCGATCAACCTCTTCATCGGATGCTTCCCTGTGCGTTCCATATTGGGGCATACGGTTATCGTAGCCCTCGAACGCAATTAACGCATCGTTAAGAGATTGAGCAAGCTGTTTAATGAAATTTTCCTTAATTTCTGTTTTTAGCTCTTAAATTCTTTAAATTCACCAACGGCACTCCCTTAAGTAAGTGATTTGATTTCACATTCACATCTGCATCATCATTAATGATTCTGGCAGTTCCTTTAAGGTCCTTAACAAAAACGCGGCCGATCGTTAGCCGCCTCGGCGCCATATTACGCCCGGATTAAGAACCATATATGCACACTTCATTTCATTATAAGCATATCAACATTAAAATTTATTATGATAAATCATTTCGGTAAAAGATTCAGGAATTATTACTATTAGCATGTCATCTTTCATACTGACGCTAGGGAATCTGAGTCTCAGGCCAGATTTCTGGCAGAACGTAGGCCAGCCAATCCTTATGCCCATTTTTTTCCCAGGGCGCCGGAGTGATTGGCGCAGCTAATGCGGTTACATGTTGGGACCTCTGCATAAAATGAGAAGCTACAAGATCGTTCAGGCAGGCATGGGTGTGCTGGTAGCGCGCGAGACATGATGAAGGCCAGATTGAGAGACGCGATCGGCTGCTTCGCTGCCAAAAGCGGAGCAATTGCCCGGCAGGAATCGAAGATTCGCGGCCACCTTACGATTCTCTGTTACCACCGCATCTTACCGGAACCGGCGCGTAGCTCTTATCACGATCCGGATCTGGTGGTGACGCCGGAGATTTTTCGGCAACAGTGCCGGTCTCTCGCACAACATTATCACGTGCTTCCGCTAAGCGATGCGCTTGCAAGTCTAAACGGCCACACCATCCCTAAACGACCGCTCGCAGCCATCACTTTCGACGACGGCTATCGGGATAATATCGTTATCGCAGCGCCGATTCTTCGAGAGAATTCGCTGCGAGCGACCTTTTTCATTGTTGCTGGGCTGGTCGACACTGATCGAGTGCCTTGGTACGATCTAGCCGGGCAGGCTTGGCTGACGCTTTATCCGCAGACCGGACGCGCGACCGTCAAGGCAGAGCTGGAACGAGCAAAGCGGCTGATGCCTGCACAGCGCCAAATTTGGCTGACAGAACTTGTTGAGAGGGCGTGCCCGCATAAGATCTCGGACCTAGACCGCATTATGACCTCCGATGATCTTCGCGTGCTGATCTCTGAAGGCCATGAGATCGGCTCCCATACGATGACTCATCCGCTCCTGCCTCAATGCGAAGACCGAGCCCTCATCCATGAAGTCGAACAGTCGCGTCGCGACCTGAGCGAAATCACGGGGCGATCCGTTCCCGGCATATGCTACCCCAATGGGGACTGCGATGCGCGCGTTCGCCAGGCGACGGAGGGAGCCGGATACGATTATGCTACGTCCGTGCGGCAAGGGACCAACGATGCGAGCGAATTCGACCGATTTGGTCTCAAGCGGTGGTTCATAAATCAGGAGCGGCTGAGCACCAGATCTGGCGCTCCTTCCGATACGTTGTTTCGAATGGAGATCAGCGGCTTGGCGGACAGCATCTTCCGTTGGAGACGCGGATGACGCGGGTCGCCTATCTCTCCAGTCTCTATCCTGCGCCAAGTCATACGTTCATCGAACGGGAGATTCGCGCGCTCGAGTCGACCGGGATCGAGATCATACGATTCTCGGTACGGAAGCCCAAATCCGAGGAAATCATCGCAGAGCCGGCGCGCGAGGAGCTGCGCCGGACGCGCTGGCTCGTTCCACCTGCGCCGGGCACCTTCATCATGTCTGTGATCTGGGCGGCGGCGACGCGACCGGTTAGCCTCGTCTCGACGTTGCGGGAGGCGTTGTCTGGGGTGCGCAGTGCTCGGGATCGGCTGAAATGGGCCGCCTATTGGGCCGAGGCAATCCTTCTAGCCTATTGGGCGAAGCGCGCCAGGGCGAGCCACCTGCACTGCCATTTCGGCAATGCCGGCTCCAACACGGCAATGATCGCGGCTAAACTGGCGCGGCTGCCTTTCAGCATCACCTTTCACGGCATCGACCTAGACGAGCCCGAACGTTTCCGTCACGGCGCCAAGCTCAGGGACTGCGCCTTCGCCGTGTGCATTAGTGACTTCGGGCGCCGGACGTTGCTCGCCAGCAACGGTGATCACGACGCCTGTAAGGTCCATGTCGTCCGATGCGGGTTCGAACCGATGGAGCTCGAGGCCATTACCGCCCTGCCCGCTCGAAATCATATCGTATGCGTCGCGCGCCTATCGCCCGAGAAAGGTCATGACACGCTGCTCGCGGCGCTGGGCATCTTGAAGCGACGCGGCGTCGATTTCACCTGCACGTTGGTCGGTGGTGGTCCCCTCGAGGATGAGATTAGGCAGCAGATTGCAGATTCAGATCTCGCCTCCGTTATCGAGATGGCCGGCATCCGCACGCCGGCGGAGGTCCAGGCGCATATCGCCGAGGCCGATCTCGCCGTGCTCGCGAGCTATGGGGAAGGCATCCCGGTCGCCTTGATGGAGGCATTCGCGCAGAAGCGCCCGGTGATCGCGACCCGAGTTGGCGGCATTCCGGAGCTGGTAAAGGACGGGATCAACGGACGTCTGGTCACGCCGGGAGACGAGGTTGAGCTCGCGGCGGCAATCGAGGCCGTTCTCTCCGACCGAGCCGCCGCTGCGCGGATGGGCGAATCCGGCTGGCGGACGGTCGGCGAGCAACACGATCTCAAGGCGAGTACGTTGGAGATGCGGAAGCTATTCACGCATGCAGCTCCGCGCGACGGCCAAGCGTGACGCGAGCGCTGGCGGACCAGCGGCCTGCTCAACTGTCGGTGCGGCTACGGTCCGTACGGATCCATTGCGAGGTCGATCTAAAGGGGCCACGCGAATACACCGCGATCTTGGACAAGATAAAATGCACTACGAACGGCAGTAACCGCGCCGGAAGCACCTCGCGTCCGTAGCGCCACCAAGCCAGCAGCGTGAGAGCGACAACACAACCGAGCGTCACCGAGGCGATCCATATTGGCAAGACCCAGCCGCCGAGAAAAGCGAGCCCGCCGGCCATGATGGCAGCGGCAGCTAGTAGGAAGATAAGCAGAAACATCGGCGGCACCGCGATGTCCAGGGCGAGCATGAACAGACCCAGATCGCGTTTGCGGAGAGCGGCGAGTACATATTGCGGGGCAATCCGGACTAGAGACAAGTGGCCGCGCTCCCAACGCTCGCGTTGTGTCCGAGTCCCCTCCGCGGAAAACGGCGCCGCAGCCCAGATCGAGGCCTCGCGGCAGTAGTAAGGCGGATGCCCCGCCTGTGTCAGATCGAGACCCAGTTTTTTGTCTTCGGCGGCATGGCTGTGGGCAAGGTCGGCGTCGCGTATTACAGCCCAGGGGCATGCGATGCCTGATCCGGTGATATGGCTGGGAAGGCCAAGCTTGCGCAGCCCGAGTAGGCGGACATCGTTCTTCACGAGGTGCCCGAAGCTTGCGACCGGCGCGTCGATACGCGCTCCTTCGACGGAGAGCATAACATGCTTGCCCTGGATGGGGCGGCCCAAGCTATAGCAATGGCTGACGAGGACATCGAGGGTGTCGGCTTCGATCATACTGTCGGCGTCGAAGAAGACGACCATGTCCGGAGAGTCGCTCTCGAGATAGCGTATTCCGAAGTCGAGTGCGTAGCCCTTGCCGCGTCTGGCCTCGTCCCGTCGCTCCACGACGATCGCACCTACGCTGCGAGCCTGCGCTGCCGTGTCATCCGAGCAATTATCGGCAACAACAACAAGTTTGTCGCCGGGCCGAAGGTGACCTTTGAGCATCGAGAGAATCGGCAGGATCCCCTCGCCCTCATCATGCGCAGGTATGATGACCGCTAGCCTGCCGCGCTCTCCGTACACCACCGGGCGAAGCTCGCGCCCACGCAATGGGAGGATCGCCAGCAGCAGTTGCAGGCAATAGAATAGGCCGAGAAACGAAAGCACGACGACCATCGCAGCGACGATCGCAGATAGCAAATGGACCACTTGACCTCCTAACGGTGCGACCTTTGCAGCCGCGCGCCGAGGTGTAACCTGTCTGTCCCATCGACGCTCGTCGACCTCACATTACGGCTCGGCAGTCCATTACAGCATAATATCGCCAATCAAGGTTAGCATGACAGAGCGCTCGCAGGCTATTCTGCCTATGCCATGCCTCTCCGACGCAGAAGGGGCTCGCTAGGGCGCCCCACATCTGCGGATCGAAAACACGCCCATTGTCACCTTCAGCCCTGCCGCTCCGCTAAGAACGCATTAAGATCTCCAACGAAGAGCCAAAGCCAGCGGTGTATCTCGCAAAGAATAAGACCGCAGTGAAGGCGATCAGGAGGGCCGTCGTTCCAACATCCTGCGCGAGGAAAGAGAAGCGCTCGCGCGCCTGTCCAACGAGCGCGGTCAAAAGCCTTGGCAGGTCGGCGAGGGCGATGCCGATCACCACTCCTGGTGCGCCGTGCGAAGCGAATGCCAGGGGCAAGGCGACGAAGAGGTAGCCGAGCTTGAGACTGTTACCGATCACACCATAGACGGGCCGCCCCAGCCCGAGCAGGCTATATTCGTTCAAGCTCGCCAAAATCGTCACCCAGATGCCCCCGAGCAACACGGGCAGCATCCAGGCTGCCTCGACATAGCGGCTGTCGTAGACCATCTTGATGACAAGGTCAGCGACGCAGATGCCGCTCGCGAGCATAAAGGCTGCAGCAATCAGGAGCTTCAGGCGCAGCGGAGCCAGCTGTTTTCGGACCTCTTGCAGCGGGGTCGCGCGCGCAGAGGCTATCACCGGAAACACCAGCGAGTGGCTCAGTCGGTTGACGAGCGCGCTTGGCACGTCGGCGATCGCACGGGCGATGCCGTAGACGCCCAGCGTCGCGAGTGGGACCACCTGCGCGAGGTAAAGGCGGTCGAAGTTCGCGCACAGGAACATGAGTAGCGAAGACAGGGTGATCCACTTCCCGAACGACACGATCTGCCTTGCATACTGCACGGAGAAGATCACTCGCTGTCGTGCATCAGGGAGACAATAAGTAGAGGCGATGCGGATCGCTGTGGCGAGCAGGTTGGCGAGGATCAGTGACCATATGGTCGGACTGTACAGCGCGAACAGGATGGCGATGACGCTCGCCAGCACCTCCTGCGACAGTTCGAAGGCCGACATCTGGACGACCCTGAGATTCCGCTGCAGCATGTAGATCGAGGTCGACATCATCCCCGATATCGCCAATGTCAGCGCGCTGACTTGGATGATGATCGCATCGACCTGATAGTAATCGGCGATCAGGGGGGCGGTGAAGATAAGGATCGCGCTGAGGAGGAAGCCCCTGACGATCTGAATGACCCAGGCCGTGTTGAAAAATGTCGGCTTGTCGCCATTCTTGTTGTGGATAATGTTCTGGCCGATCCCGATATCGGAGAATAGTTCGGCGCCGATCCTGATCGTGTTGACCACGACCATCATGCCCATGATGTTCGGCGAGAGAATGCGCGAGAGGATGACGCTCGACACGAATCGGAATGCCACGGCGATGAAGTAGAAGACGGTCGTCCACCCGATTCCGGCGACGAGTTTTTTCGATGAGATCACCCTCTACCTCCGCCTTGGCCGCTCTTGTCCCTGGAACCGATCCTGCGGCCGCTTACGGCTGCCGCGGAACTGCGGCGGAGAGATAGATCCAGAGGGCCGCGACCGGCCCGATGCTTTGATGAATCGTATATTCCTGCTGCATCACCACGCCCGGATATTCGATGAAGTACTCGTAATAGGGCATAATTAGCCGGTTGGGCTCGACGCGTTTGAAAGCGACGCCGTTACGCTGAGCCGTATCGGAGAGTGGGGCCCAGGCCGGTCCGAAAATCCAGCTGTAGGAGGTCAGGGACTGCGGCGCCCAGCCATAGAGGGTGATACCGGCAGGGGCGGCAACGCCCATCGCACGGTGGTCCTCATGCAACGGATGGCGGACATTGCGATGGCCGAGGCCCGTGGTTAGGCTGAGGCCAACCTGGTTCGCGCCGAGGATATGAGCCGAGCCGAGCTGCATGGCGCGCAGGATGCGGTCGTCCGAGGTGGCCAGATGCGAGCGGACTAACAGCTGCAGGGCGTTGTAGTCCGGAGCCAGCCCCTGGCCCCAGCCGACAGGTGTATAGGCGTTCTTCAAGGTGATATAGGTTGCCGTTGCGTGCGGGCGCAGAATATAGTCCGCGGCTTGGGCGAAGGCTTGCCTGATTGAATATTGGATGGCGCGGTCGGCCCGGTCCGCGGGAAGCTGGAGATATTCCCAAGGCCCATCGCCTTGGCTCGCGACATCGACGCCCTCGGTCCAGGCTTTCTCGAAAACGGCCCGATAGGGTTGCTCGCCTGTCAGACGATAGAGAGAGGCAGCCGCTGCCGTGCGGACGACGCGAGCTGCGGTCTGGAGTTCCGCCTTGCGCGCGGCCCATTCCCTGAATTCGACGGCATTGGTCTTGCGCATCGTCTCGAGAGCGGCGGCATAGAACTTGTCCGGATCCGCCAGGCCGGCCTCCGCGGCGGTCCACGCCGCCAGCGCGCTGTCGCGATAGAGCTTGGCCAGTTCCGGCTTCTGCAAGCTACCGAGAATGCGCGCGAGCTTGGCCGCGGCGGCTGCATAGCGATAGCCGGAGACGTGGTCGGGTGCGTAGACGAAGACCCGCTGGCTCTCCAGGAAGCTCGGCTCGCCCAGGACGGGGTGGCTTGCGCTTTCAATGCCGCCGCGCACGCGTCCGTCGGGGAGCTGCATCCTTCGGAAGAAGTCGACGTTCCAGATCGCCTCCTGCAGCAGGTCCGGAAGGTCGTCTGTCCCCGCGTAAAGCTTGGGGTCGAGAACCTCGCTTGATTTCGGCAGGCCGAGCGCGAGCGACTGCGCCTTTGGCCCAGCATGCTCGTTGAGGTCCATCAGCGCGTAGCTGACCTCGAGATGCTGGCTGCGCCGATCCCAATCCCCTGCGTCCATGTAGCCGCCCCAGAGATCGGGATTGCCGGCGGAGGCGTCGAGCCAAGCCTCGGCGGCGCCGGTCGAAAACGGCAAGAAGCCGGTTCCGCCCTCCGAGCTGAAGGCGAGCGGCAACTTGCTCTGGACCAGCGTCAGCTCCGGGCCGGGCCGGAATGCGGTGGGCCTAGCATAGCCGAAGCGGCCATCGAGCGCGATGCCGCTGCGGTGGTGGAAAAGGCCGGCGGCCCCGATCCGGGCGGCCTTCAGCCAGACGTCGTCGGCGACGCGAAACGGGTCGGAGACGCCGAGGCCTGCGATCTGGATGTGGTAATCCCCGGCCTGCTCGGGCCGAAAGGCCGAGAAATCGAGCCGGTAGACAAAGGTACCGGCCCTGTTGATGCGCTGGGCGGGCGTTACCTGGCCGAGCGTGTCATCGGCCGCGGTCAGGCCCTGGCCGTCGACGCCGGCGAGTGCGAACTGGTTGGAGGAGGCCTTGATCACGGTGGCCGCACCGTTCAGCCGCGCCAGGGCTCCAGTGAATCCGGAGAGGGTGACGAAATCGCCATCCTTGAGCCCATGGCCGGAGGCGGTGAAGGCGATAGGATCTGCCGGACTCACGCCGCTGGGACGGATCGGCGCGCGATCAGCGCTCGGATAATCGATTAGTGGCGCAGGAAAGCCACTGCCCTCCTCGGGATCGCGCGGCCCGCGCCCAAGAGCGATCTGCCCGGTGAAGACCGCACGCCCATCTGAATCGATGATCTTGAAGTCCTTCAGCCCATAATCGGCGAAAGCCACCGCGCCGCCTTGCGGTCCTCCAGGCAGCCAGAGGGCAAGGTAAGCGATCTTGCCGAGATCGCCAGGGGCATAGCCGTTCTGGTTGACGCGGATCGCGCTCGCCCGCATGCGTGCGTCGTCGAAAGCGAATCTCGTCTCGGGCAGGATCTGCCGCGGCCACCTGATCGCATAGTCGCCGTGCGTCAGCGGTCGATCGAGCTTGAGATAGACGTAATGCTTGAAGCTCGCCGTAGAGGTCGTGTTGCCATCGTCACCACGCAACAGCCCTGAATCGTAAGGAACGGACTTGCGATAGACGGCAACGACCTTACGGCCGCCGATCGCGGCGTACTCGGCTGCCTGGTCGACCGCCGAGCGATCGAGCACCGTGGCGGGCGGGATATCGGGGCTGCGAAGATGCGTCCGCTTCGGTCCGAGGACCAGGCTCCAAGCGCCGTCCTGATTGATCCAGCCGGCGCTCTCGCCCGCCGGTCTGGCCAAGGCAACGATGCGGCCGGGCCTGAACCCTGGCTCCCGGATCTCGACGGCGACTACGTCCGGCGCAGCGATCGTGATCTCGTGCACGACAGGACGCTGCTCGGCCTGCGCGAGCGCGGCCGATGCCAGGACCGACATGACGAGGGCATAGATCGTGCGAAACATAATCACCTCTCGGGCAGCCGGTGGAGGGTCGGACCCTATTCGAGGCTAATATTGAAATCTACGGGCGCGCGACGCGTCCTTGAAATTGAGTTACTTTCTTCATTGTTGCCTGATCCCGCGCGGAGATCTCCACTTCCCTTGAGAAACATCCGCGTCCAAGATGAACGGGGCGAGGTAGACCGGCTGCGCCAGGAGCCGAGACCTACGTCGTCACGGGCGCAGGCCGTCGACTGTATCGCCGGGCCCATCCATCTAGCGACCGTAGAGGACCGTGAAACCAAATATCAATGCGGTCGTCCGAGGATGCGTCCGTCGCGCGCGAGCGCGTCGGCAAGACCGTGCGATCGCGCTCGCCATGACGAGACGGGCGCCAGGTCGGAAGGCATAACGATTCGATGAAGCTCGTCGCACTGCTGATAGCCCTCGCGGGAACGTTCCCCCTCGCGCTGTACATGCGGAGCAATCCGTGGGTTCAGAGATACGCTTGGGTCGCGCTCGGCAGCCTGCCCTTTCTATTGCGCGCCCTGCACATCGATTTCGGCCTGATCTCCTGGGGCAACCGCTGGATCGGTTATGTCTACGGCATTGAGATCTCGATGCTGGACATCATCGCCTTCGGCCTTTTCTTGATTTCGCGCAAGATCCGGCTCGGGTTCAACTTCCACGTTCCGTTCATCTTATACCTGGCTGCAATCGCACTCTCGATTTTCCAGGCCGATGAGCCACTCGCGGCGGTTTTCTACCTCTGGCAATTCATGAAGGTTTACTTCATCGCCCTGGTGGTGGCGCGCGCCTGCATCGACGAGAATGTGCCGGTGGCGCTGCTGAAGGGCATGGCGTTCGGCCTGTTCATCCAGATCTTCGTGATCGCCTGGCAGAAATGGGGCCTGCACGCGATCCAGCCCTCCGGCACCTTCTTGCACCAGAACACGCTCGGCCTCGCTGCGCATTTCGTCGTGTTCCCGCATATGATGCTGCTGCTGTCGGGCATCAGGCGGCTGCAATTCATCGTCACGCCGGTCAGCGGCCTTCTCATCGCCGCCTTGACCGCCTCGCGCGCCGCCCTCGGCTTCTGCGCGTTCGGGCTCGTCCTGTGCCTGGCGGTTTCCGTGCTGCGACGCTGGACGGCTCACAAGGTCCGGATCGCCGTCATCGGCGTGATGGGCGCGCTTCTGATCGCGCCGGTCGCTGTCTCGTCCTTCCAGAAGCGCTTCGACGCGGTGCCGCTGAACGAGTCCGAATATGACGAGAGAGCAGCCTTCAACCGGGCCGCGATCGCTATTGTCGAGGACCACCCGCTCGGCATCGGCGCCAACCATTATGTCCACGAGGCCAAGAACGCCGGCTATTCGATCCGCGCCGGCGTCGCGCCCTTCGAGGGCAACCTCAACAACATCGTCCACAACGCCTATCTGCTGGCCGCTTCCGAGACCGGGTACTTCGGCGCCGCGAGCTTCATCCTGATCCTGGTATGCCCGCTACTGACGGCGCTGCGCTATGGCTGGGTGGCACGCCGAACGCGCCTCGGCGATCTCCTGCTTGGTTGCGCGATCGCCCTGACCGTCGTCTGCCTGCACTCCTTCCTGGAGTACATCTTCTTCGGCAAGGACATTCAGTATCTCTTCGCGATCCTCGTCGGGTTGATCCACGGCTCGGCAGCGAGCCTGCGCCGGGCGTGGGCGCAGAGGCAGCCGAGCCGGTTATTTGGCCGGGCTTCGCTCACAGGCCTGACGCCTTCCGATCGATGAGCTGACAGCATCCGGCCCGGATGCGCGACGCGTCGTCTTTCGCGCGCCGGCTCAAGACTAACAGCTCACTCCGCGGCGCGAGCCAGCGGCGCGGCGGAGCGCTCGGCCTCACGGAGCGAGTCGCGGATGCGGCGAGCAAGAACGCGGACATGCGGCTCCAGGACCATGCTGTCGTGATTGCCGGGCACCTCGGTGATCGTCAGGTCCTCGGCATAAGGCTCCCAGCCATTATCGGCGGAGACCAAATTGCGGACGTCGTTGAGGTCGCGGCCACCGGGAAGCCGATAGGACACGTGCAGCTTGGGGCGCAGCAGGAGACACTTGGCGCGGGTCGACAGCAGTTGGTACGCCCACAGAGCCTTGAGGAAGGCGGCCTCGATCGCGCCGTTGTTGAAGCCATCCTCCGCGTCCTGATCCGCGCCGCTGCGCTTGCGCCAGCGGGCCAGCTCCCAGGCGAGGCGCGATCGCAGCCATTCGGATATGAAGGCACCCTTCTGCCGTCGCGCGTCCTGCCACTTCATCACGAGCCGGTCACGCAGCGACAAGTCGACCCGCTGGGGAACCGGGGTATCGAGCAGGACCACGAGCGAGACCGTCTCGCCGTCGCGTTCGAGCTGCTGTGCCATCTCGTAGGCGACTAGTCCGCCGCCGGAGAAGCCGCCCAGATGGTAGGGACCATTCGGCTGAACGGTGCGCAGCTCGGCGATGCAGCCGCGCGCCATCTCCTCGAAGCTGGTGTGCGGGCTCTCGTTGCCGAAGAGCCCCTTGGCCTGAAGCCCGTAGACCGGCCGGTCCTCGCCGAGATGCATGGCGAGATGGCGCAGGTTCAGGATGTTCCCGAACATGCCTGCGCAGATGAAGAACGGGCGCGCCCCGATCGCCGGGCCGGCGCTCATCGGAACGAGGTGCGTGTAGCGCCGCGCGGGCGGCTTCGCCGCGGCGTCAGCGGCAGGAGCCGCCGGGTCCGCACCGCCGCCTGCGCCCGCCTCCGCGAGAAGCGCCGCGCACTGGGCGATGGTCGGCGCCTCGAACAGAACGGACATTGGGAAGTCGACGGCGAATTCCGCCTTGATCATACGGAAGAGCCGTACCGCGATCAGCGAGTGCCCGCCGAGGTCGAAGAAGTTGTCGTTTGCCCCGATCGTCTTGACGCCGAGGAGCTCGCGCCAGAATGTCGCCAGCGTCGCCTCGATCCCGGGCCGCGGCTCGACATAGTCGATGTCACTTTCGGGACGCTCGAAGCCGCCCTCGCTCGCCTGAGCCTGCGCTGCCATGCGCGGCGGCCGCATCAGGTCGAACAGGTCCATCGAGCTGACGACGAGCTGCGCGGGCTTGGCCGCGGTCGCCCGCAAGAATGCCTCGAAGCCTTCGGCCGGGCGAATGCCCTGTGCTACCAGCTGCGCCAGCTGCTGCTGCGCAGGTGACAAAGCTGCCTGTGCCTGCCGCAGCCGCGCGGTTGCGAGCTCGGATCTATGGCTCGCGCGCCCATCCGCATCGTCCGCCGCAAAGGAGGTTCCAACGCGCCGGATCGTGAACTCCTCGGCTTCGAGGAGGATGGTTCCGTCGGGTGCCGCTACGGTGACGCCGAAGGTGGCATAGTCGGCGCCGAGGTCCTGGCTCGGCTGGATGCGCACCCAGCTGACGATCTGGCGCGGGAGCGGCGCGAATACGCGCAAGCGGCCGTAGCCAGCGGGAACCCAGAGCGACTGGGCCGGATCGTAACCGTCGATCAGCGCCATTGCATAGCCGGTCGCGATGTCGAGCAGAGCCGGATGGGCGAGGTAGCCTTCGGCGAGGTCGCCGGCGAAGCGAGTATCGAGCTCGAGTTCGGCGAGCATCTCGCCGGACCCACGATGCGTCGCCTTGAGCACGCTCCAGCGCTCGCCAAAATTCAGGAAGGCTTCCTGGGCCGAGCACAAGGTCTGGCCTGCGCCGGCCCTCATGCCCCCGGTGCAGCGGGCGACGATCGCCGTGACGTCGATCGTCCCGCCGGCCGCGGCCGAACCCGACAGCGTCGCTTCCGCATGGACCTGCGTCGACATATCGGCGCTCATGCTCTCGATCGTCACCTGCCGCCGGCCGCCACTCTTGGCTGTAACGGATAAGGTGATGGTGCGTGCTCCGTTGTCGGGCACGTTGAGCGGGTTCACGAAGCTGAGCTGTTCGACGCCGATCGTCTGCGAGAAGCCGAGTTCGCGGGCCGTTTCGAGCAGGAGTTCTATATAGCCGGTGCCCGGCCAGACCGCCTCGCTGGTGCCGAGCCGATGCTCGTTCAGGATCCAGTGGCTCTGCGGGCCGCAAGTCAGTTCGAAACGCAGCCGCCCGTCAGGCTCGCTCTTGCGCAAAGTAATCAGCGGCTGCGCCACCTCGCGGACGTCGGCGACGTCGCGCTCAGCTCCGCCGGCCCGGGCCGCCAGTCCGATCTCGTTCCAGATGCCCCATTGCAGGGCGAGCACACGGCCATGGGCCTGCATCGCGCGGCTTTGCGCGACGGCGTTGAGGTAGGCGTTGGCAGCCACGTAGTCGATCTGCCCCGCCGGGGCGATGGCGGTGCTGGTCGAGGAGAACAGCACCACGATGTCGAGCTTGCGCTCGCCGAGAACTTCGATCAGCACCTCGGTGCCATACACCTTTGGCGCCAGCACGACTTCGAGATCGGCCTCGGTCTTCAGTTCGACCAGTTCGTCCTTGACCACGCCAGCCGTGTGCAGGACGCCGTCGAGCCGGCCGAACGCAGCCTCGGCCTCGGCGAGAGCCGCCTTCATCTCGTCGACATTGGTCACGTCGGCGCGGCAGTACAGAACGGTGCCGCCGGCCTGCTCGATGGCGCGGATCGCCCTGATGGCGACCGCAACGCGGTCCGTCCGCAATCCGTTCGCCTCTACCCGCTCCCACTCCTCGTGCGGCGGCAGCGCCGTCCGGCCGACCAGAACGAGCCGGGCCTGGACATGGGTGGCGAGGCCTTGCGCGAACAGCAGCGCGAGGTCGCCGAGCCCGCCGGTGATCAGGTAGGCGCCGCCGGGCTTGAAGCCCGTGGCATCGCTCGCTGCGGCCGGCAGCTGCACCGCGGTGAAGCCGCTCACCCAGCGACGGCCGTCGCGGTAAGCGACGATCTCGTTGCCGCTGTCGCCATGCAGATCGTCCCACAACAGGTCGAGCCAGACCGGCGCAGCCTGCGCGCCGATGGCGAGACGCTTGACCAGAGCGGCAATGTCGAGCTGACGGGGCGCCGCCGGAGCGAAGGCCCGCCCGTCGCGCTCGAAGGGCAAGTCAATCGCGCGGATCGACAGGTTCGGATATTCCTTCGGAAGGACCTGCACCGCGCCGAGGACGGTCGATTTGTCGGGATACGCGATCGGCTCGGCGCCGACACGCTGCATCCCGTTTGTGAGGACCGTCAGCGCGATGTCCTGCTTGAGCCTGGTCTGCCCGAGCGCCCGCGCGAGGTAGAACAGCGTATAGAAGCCGCGTTCCTGATTGCGATGGAAGAAGCTCGATCCCGGCCGGTGCGCCTCATCAAAGGTGTAGAGCCAGAGATCTACGATCCGGTCGGGGACGAGCTTGTCGGCGGTCAGATGGGCCAAGAGTTCATCGAAGCCGCCGCGACCGTCTTCGGGGCAGAGAACATAACTCTGCGCGCCCAGCCGACGGAAACCGTCGCCGATGGCGACGGTCACGACCTCGTGCCCGGCCTGCGTCAGCCGGCTGCACAGCTCGGCGCCGAGGCCCGCATCGTCGAGCAGCACGAGCCAGCGCTTCCGGTCTGGCGTCGCTCCGGCACGGACCGGCGGCACCGCCTGCCGCCAAGCGACCTCGTAGCCCCAGTCGGCGACGTCCTTGTGCCGCTGCGGGAGTTCGTGCGGCAGATCCTGGCTGGCCGGCGCCGCCTGTTCGATGAAGTAGTGCTGCCGCCGGAACGGATATGTGGGCAACGCGACCCGCCGCGGCGTCCCGTCGCTCCAGAGCTTGGCGACATCGAGCGGCAGGCCGAGCGCCCAGGCTGCGCCGAGCGCCCCGAGAACATGGACGCCGTCATCGGTCGTATCGTCGGCATGGGGCAGGCTGTTGATGACCTGGTTGGCGTCGATGCCCTGCGCCTTGACCAGGGACGATAGCGTCTTGCCAGGACCGACCTCGACGAAGACGCGCCGCGCGTCGGCGATGCGCTTGATGCCGGCGGCGAAGCGGACGGTCGAGCGCAGGTGCCGGACCCAGTACATCGGATCGCGCGCCTGATCGGCGGTCAGGATCTCCGACGTCAGGTTGGACACGATCGGGATCGTCGGGGTGCGCAGCGGGATAGAGCGCAGAAGCGCCTCAAAGCGCCCCAGGATCGGCTCGAGCATGCGCGAATGCGCCGCGACATCGATGGCCACGGCCTGCGACTCGATGCCGATGCCAAGCAGGTGGTCGGCGAAACGCTGCAGATCCGCCTTGGTGCCGGAGACCACGCACAGATCTGGCGCGTTGACTGAGGCGATGTCGAGTTCGGGGAAGAGGTGACCCTTGAGGGTGTCTTCGCTGAGGGCGACGCTGAGCATGCCGCCGCCGGCGATCTCCTCGAACAACGTCCCGCGGACGCGGACGAGATTGACGGCATCGCGGAAGCTGAAGACGCCGGCGATGCACGCCGCCGCGTTTTCGCCCATGGAATGGCCGATCAGCGCGGCCGGCTTGATACCCCAATCCATCCACAGGCGGGCCATGGCAACTTCCAGGATCAGGATGGCCGGCAGCTGGACGGATGGCTTGTGCAGCAGAGCGCCCTTGTGCGAATCCGCGCCGAGCCAGGCTCGGCG
>JAEWKP010000451.1 GCA_023393655.1 Pseudomonadota bacterium
GACCTGAAGGGCGCCAAGGAAGTCCGCGACGTCTCCGGCTATATCGTCTCGCCCGGCCTGATCGACCTGCACACCCATGTCTACTGGGGCGGCACCTCGCTCGGCATCGATGCGGACGAATTCTGCCGCGTTTCCGGCGTCACCACCTCGGTCGATACCGGCTCGGCCGGCCCCGGCAACTGGGCGGGCTTCCGCAAGCATGTCATCGAGCCGAGCCAGGCACGCATCCTCGCCTATCTCCATGTCTCGCATGCCGGCATCTACGGCTTCGACCATCGCGTCATGGTCGGCGAGAGCGGCGACATGCGCCTGATGAACCCGATCGACTGCGCCAAGGTCGCCGACGAGAACCGCGACTACATCGTCGGCATCAAGGTCCGTGTCGGCCTGCATGCCTCGGGCGACCAGGGCACCAAGCCGTTGAACATCGCGCTGCAGGTCGCTGACGAGATCGGCATGCCCCTGATGTGCCATATCGACCATCCGCCGCCATCCTATGAAGAGGTCATCGGCATGCTGCGGCCGGGCGACGTGCTGACCCATGCCTTCCGCCCGTTCCCGAACGCGCCCGCGACCGCGCAGGGCACGGTGAAGCCCGAGGTTCTGGCGGCCCGCAAGCGCGGCGTCATCTTCGACATCGGCCACGGCAAGGGCTCGTTCTCCTTCAAGACCACCCGCGCCATGCTGGCCAACGGCTTCGAGCCGGACGTGATCTCGTCGGACGTGCACAAGCTCTGCATCGACGGCCCGGCCTATGACCAGGTCACCACCATGTCGAAATTCCTCTGCATGGGCATGAGCCTGAACAACGTCATCGCCGCCTCGACGGTGAACGCCGCCATGGCGCTGAAGCGGCCGGAATACGGTTCGCTCAAGGTCGGCTCGCTCGGCGACGCGACGATCCTGACCGTGAAGGAAGGCAAGTTCGACTATGTCGACGTGGTCGGCGAGCACCTGATCGGCGACAGGAAGTTCGTCTCCGAGGGTGTCGTGCTCAAGGGCAAGTGGTGGCACCCGAAGCGGACCGGCAAGTTCCCGAAGGTCGCGGCGTAGACTTCCATGTCACGCCAACCGGGCTGGCGCCGCATGGCGCCGGCCGATCTGCCGGCCGTGATGGCGATCGCGGCCGTCGTGCATCCGGACTACCCCGAGGACGAGGCGGTCTTCGCCGAGCGGCTGCAACAGGCGCCCGAGGGCTGCCATGTGCTGGCCGGCGAGGGCGGTGCGCTGCAGGGCTATCTCGTCAGCCATCCCTGGCCGGCGGGCACCGTCCCGGCCCTGAATTCCCTGCTTGGCGATATCCCGAAGGGCGTCGCCAACTGGTATCTTCACGACCTCGCCCTGCTGCCGGCGGGGCGCGGCAGCGGGGCGGCGGGAGCGATCGTCGCCGCGATCGCCCGTCATGTCGCCGGAGCCGGCTATACGAGCCTGGCGCTGGTCGCGGTCAACGATTCGACCGGCTTCTGGCGCCGGCAGGGTTTTCGCGAGGTGCATGAGCCCACGCTTGATCGCAAGCTCGCCAGCTATGACGATGCGGCCCGCTATATGCGCCGCGATATCAACGGCTGATGCGTCCGGCATCGGCGAGAAAAGACCGACGTGAGGAGAGAAACGCCATGAGCGCCGAAGACAGGCTGAAGGAACTGGGGCTGACCCTGCCGGACGTGCCGACGCCGGTCGCGACCTATGTCAGCTTCAAGCAGGTCGGTGATCTGGTCTATCTCTCGGGCCAGGGTCCGAAGCGGGCCGACGGCACCTATCCGACCGGCAAGGTCGGCAAGGACGTCACGATCGAGGAAGCCTACCAGCACGCGCGGCAGACCGGCCTCGGCCTGCTCGCCGCGATGAAGAAGGCGGTCGGCTCGCTCGACAAGGTCGAGGTGGTCAAGCTGCTCGGCATGGTCAACGCCGTCCCGGATTTCGCCGATCAGCCCAAGGTCATCAACGGCTGCTCGGACCTGTTCGTCGCCGTTCTCGGCGACCGCGGCCGCCACGCCCGCTCGGCCGTCGGCATGGGTTCGCTGCCCAACAACATGACCGTCGAGATCGAAGTCATCATCAAGGTGTTGCCATGACCGTGACCGCGACCACCTCCAGGGCCGTCGACCAGCCGGCCGCTACCCCGCTCGCCGCCGAGATCGCCCGCGTCTACGGTACGCCAGCCGTGGTGATCGATCTCGACAAGGTCGATGCCAATATCGCCCGCCTTCAGGCTGCCTGCGACGCCGCGGGCGTCGCCAATCGCCCGCATATCAAGACGCATAAATCGCCCGAACTGGCGCGCCTCCAGATCGAGGCCGGTGCGCGGGGCATCACCTGCCAGAAGCTCGGCGAGGCCGAGGTCATGGCCGATGGCGGCATCGACGACATCCTGATCAGCTACAACATCATCGGCGAGGAGAAGCTCGGCCGTCTCGGCGCGCTCCAGCGCCGGGTCCGGATGATCGTCGCCGCCGACAACCCCGTCACCATCTCCGGCCTGCCGCGCGCCGGCGAGATCGCCGGCCGCGATCTGGAGGTCGTCATCGAATGCGATACCGGCCGCAAGCGCGCCGGCGTCGAGACGCCAGGCGAGGCGGTCGAGCTCGCCAAGATGGTCGCGGCCTCGCCCGGCCTGCGCTTCGCCGGCTTCCTGATGTACCCGCCGGAGGATGGCTGGGAGCGGACGCAGGTCTTCCTCGACACCGCCAATGCCGGCCTGCGCGATGCCGGCCTCAAGGCCGATATCGTCTCGACCGGCGGCTCGCCCAACATCCCCAACATGGGCAAGCTGAAGGGCTCGACCGAGCACCGTTCGGGCACCTCGATCTTCAACGACCGCATGCAGATCGCGGCCGGCGTCGCGACGCTCGAGGATTGCGCGCTCACCGTCTACGCGACGGTGGTGAGCCGGGCGGGAGCGGAGCGCGGCATCCTCGATTCCGGTTCCAAGACGCTGACCAGCGACAAGGGCAATCTCGACGGCCACGGTTATATCCTGGAATATCCGGCGGCGCGGATCGCGCAATTCGCCGAAGAGCACGGCTTCCTCGATCTCTCCGCCTCGAACAAGCGCCCGCTTGTCGGCGAGGTCGTGCGCGTCGTGCCGAACCATGTCTGCGTCGTCGTCAACATGGTCGATCGCCTGATCACCGTGCGCGGTGACAAGCTGATCGGGGAATTGCCGGTTGCGGCGCGCGGCCGCCTGACCTGAGTTAGTTCTGCAGGACCTTCGATCCCTTGATCGTGACATTGCCGGACGCCTTGGCCTCAATGCGTCCGGATGCCTTGAGCGTGATATCGCGCCCCTGCAACTCGACGCTGCCGTCCTTCTTCATGCTCAGCCTGGCGTCGCCGCTCTTGAGCGTTGCCGCGTCGGCGCTTTCGATCGCAAGCGTCTTGCCGACGCTGACGGCCATGCCCGCTCCGACGCTCATCGCCATCTCCTTGCCGGCCGTGATGGCGAAGTTCTGCCCGCTGTCGATATCGCAGCCCACCGCCGCAGCGACGTTGAAGCTCCGGGTTTCGAACGAGGCTTCATGACCGCTGCTGACGCGCAGGCGGTTGCCGACGACCATGGTGGCGTTGGCGCCTGCGGTCACGGAGAGATTGGCCCCGGCAGTCAGCGTCATCACGCTGCCCGCGGTGAGCGCAATGCCCATCCCGCAATTGACGATCAGAGAGCCCGGCGCGTTGATGACGACATTACCGCCGCGGTCCGCCGATATCGCCTGGAGCAGGGCTGAGACCTGCGCCTCCAGCGTGGCGATGCGCTTCTGGAGGGCTTCGGTGTTCGGATCGGCCATCGCATTCCCCGCTCGCCGGCATGGCAGGATGACGAAGCGTCACCCTATCACGTACCAGGCGTGTCGAGAATGCATTTGGCCGGTCAGCTTTCCGGGTGCCGGGCGTTCCAGGCAGCCGCATAGTCCGTGCAGAGACGATCGAGCTCGGTCCGGTCGGTGACGCCGGCGGGGCGCCCGCGCGAGGGCGAGGCCTGCTGGAACGGTACGGAGCGCTGATGCGCCACGCGCCAGAGCCGCCGCAGCTCCTTCAGCGGATCCGTGTGATCATCGACGCGGATATCGATGCTCGGCACCGGTTCACCGGCCCAGATGCGGATCGCGGCGGATTGCTTGCCGCGCTTGTCGCCGCCGGCCTTCTCGCCGGCTTCCAGCGCCACGAGCAGGCGCTCGTCGAAATCGAGCGCCGAGGAGGCGATATAGACCTTCAGGGTCTCCTGCACGACCTCGGGCCCGGCGAGCATGTTGCCGGCGACCGAGACCTGTGGCCCGTCGACGGCGCCGCACCAGTCGATGCAGGCGGTGCCCGTATGCGAGGCGATCTTCCCGTCGCGGTCGATGACATGGAGCTGGCGATGGGCGCGCCCCTCGTCGGCAGCCGTCAGGGTCGCGATGATCTCGACGGCTGAGCGCCCCTCCTGCAACAGCCTCAGGCCGTCGATTCCATAGAGCGGGTTGACGAAGGCCTGTGTTGCGATCGCCCCGATCCGCCCCCCGCCATAGGGCACGCGGGCACCGACGGCGAAGGCGCAGGTCGAGACGGCGACGCCATAGGCGCCGGTCGCGGCGTCGCGGGCGACAATGGACCAGGTCATGCGATCATTCCTCAGCGGCCGGCAGCATAGGCCTGCATCAGACGCGGCGTCGCGGCGGCGCGCAAGAGCCCGTCATCGCCGCGTTCTGCCGCAGTCAGGCGTCCGACCGTCCAGGCCGGCGCCTTCTCGACGGCATGGCCGCGGCGCTCGAGTTCGGCGAGTGCGGCAGCGCCGATGCTCTCCTCGATCATCAGATGGCCCGGCCGCGACGAGCGCGGGTAGAAGGATGAGGGGAAATGCTGCGTGTGGAACAGCGGCAGGGCGATCGCCTCCTGCAGGTTGAGGCCGTGATGGACGCGGCGCAGGAACAGGCCGAGCTGCCACTGCTCCTGCTGGGCGCCGCCGGGCGTGCCGAAGGCGAGGCGGGGCTTGCCATGCTCGAAGGCGATCGAGGGTGTCAGTGTCGTGCGCGGCCGCTTGCCCGGCGCCAACGAGGCGGGCAGGCCTTCTTCCAGCCAGAACATCTGGGCGCGTGAATTGAGCGGGAAGCCGAGCTCCGGGATGACCGGCGAGGATTGCAGCCAGCCGCCGGACGGCGTCGCCGCGATCATGTTTCCCCATTTGTCGATGACGTCGATATGCACGGTATCGCCCTTGCGCCCGGCCGCGACCATCGAGGCCATGGTCGGCTCGCCGACGCTGGCGCCGCCCTGGGTCGGCTGAACGATGGCGCCGAGCGTCTTCATCGCATGCGCGACCTGCGCCTCGTAGCCCGAGACGATGCCCGGACGCAGCTCCAGCGAGGCGCGCTCGCCGATCAGCCCGCGCCGCCCGGCCGCGTAGTCCTCGGAGAGCAGCGTCGCGAGCGGCACCTTCACGAAATCCGGGTCGCCGTAATAGGCCTCGCGGTCGGCGAAGGCGAGCTTCATCGCCTCGACGACATGGTGGACGAATTCAGGGCTCGCCGGCCCCATCCCGGCGAGATCGACGCCTTCGAGGATCTTCAGCGTCTGCAGGAAGGCAGGGCCCTGGCCCCAGGGGCCGATCTTGAAGACCTCCCAGTCGTGATAGGTCACCGAGGTCGGCGTCTCGTATGTCGGCTTGTAATTCGCCATGACCTGCGCGGTCAGCAGGCCCTTGTTGCGGCGGCCGGAGGAATCCATCACCTCCTGCGTGCGGCAGAAGCGGTCAATCGCCTCGGCGACGAAGCCCTTGTACCAGGCGTCATAGGCGCCCTGGATCTGCTCCTGGCGGTCGC
>JAEWKP010000002.1 GCA_023393655.1 Pseudomonadota bacterium
GAGGGAGACTACCGATGAGCGACACCACGCTTGGCGCGCAGGCCGGCACCGGTCAGCCAGCCGCCGCAGAACCCAGCCTGCACCGTGTCATGGGGCCATGGCTGCTGCTGCTCTTCATCGTCGGCGACATCCTGGGAACGGGCATCTATGCCCTGACAGTGCAGGTTGCGAACCAGGGCGGCGGCGTCGTATGGCTGCCCTTCCTCGTCGCCTTCGCCGTCGCGATGGTGACGGCGTTCAGCTATCTCGAACTCGTCACGAAATATCCGCAGGCCGCCGGCGCCGCGCTCTATACGCACAAGGCCTTCGGCATCCATTTCGTCACCTTCATCGTCGCCTTCGCGGTGATGTGCTCGGGCATCACCTCGGCCTCGACCGCCTCGCGCGCCTTCGCGGCCAACATGTCCAACGCCTTCGGGCTCGGCCTTTCCGGCGGCATCGGCATCACGCTGATCGGGCTGGGCTTCATGGCGATCGTCGCGATCGTGAACCTGCGCGGCGTCGGCGAGAGCGTGAAGGCCAATGTCGTGCTGACCTGCGTCGAACTCACCGGCCTGCTGATCATCATCACCATCGGCATGATGGCGATCGCCGCCGGACAAGGAGACGTCTCGCGCGTCATGCAGTTCAAGACCACGGCCGATGGCGGGGTGTTCTGGCCGGTGATCGCTGCAACCACCCTCGCCTTCTTCGCGATGGTCGGCTTCGAGGACTCGGTCAACATGGCCGAGGAAACCAAGGACCCGAGCCGCATCTTCCCCAAGATCCTGCTCGCCGGCCTCTTCATCACCGGCGTGATCTATGTGCTGGTCTCGATCTCGTCGATCACGCTCGTCCCGCCCGAGCAGCTCGGCGAAGGCGAGACGCCATTGCTCAAAGTGGTGCAGGCCGGCGCGCCGAACTTCCCGATCTGGATCTTCGGCTTCATCACCATGTTCGCCGTCGCCAACAGCGCACTGATCAACATGCTGATGGCGAGCCGGCTGGTCTATGGCATGAGCCGCGAGCATGTGCTGCCGCCCATCCTCGGCAAGGTTCATGCGACGCGGCGCACGCCCTATATCGCGATCGGCTTCACCAGCCTGCTCGCCTTCGCACTGATCACCTTCGTCGGCGAGGTGCCGGCGCTGGGCGGGACGACGGCGCTGCTGCTGCTCTGCGTCTTCACCGTGGTCAATGTCGCCGTGCTGGTGCTGCGCAAGGACACGGTCGACCACCAGCATTTCCGCACGCCGACCTTCCTGCCGATCATCGGCGCCGTCTCCTGCGCTTTCCTGGCCGGGCCATGGACCGGGCGCGCCTCGGTCCAGTACACGATCGCCGGCGCGCTGATCGGCATCGGCGTGCTGCTCTGGGTGGTCACGGTCATTGTCAACCGCAGGACCGGCACCGCCGTGAGCGACCCGCTGATGGAGGATATCGGCGGCCGCGGGCCGGTGAACTGATCGCCGGCCAGAAAAAAGGCCAGCGATCGCTCGCCGGCCTTTGGTATCCTGAAGCGCCGTTACGCGCGCCGCATCACAGCGAGTGGCCGCGCTTGCGCATCTCCTGCGAGAAGCGGTCGAACAGATACTGGCTGGTCTGCACCGTCCAGGGCTGCAGGACGAGCAGCAGATCGTCCATCGCCTCGCGCCGCAGCGCATTGTAGCGCTGGCCGACCGGGGACTTGAAGAAGGCCGCGACCTCCTTGAGATCCGCCTCGGTCATCTTCCGGGCGAAGACCTCGGCCGCGGTCTTGGTCATCTCGTCGACGCGCTTGTCGGCTTCCGGCTTCAGGGCGACGACGACCGCGTCGGCGTCCTTCTTCATCTCCGGCCGGGTCGCGAGGATGCCCTGCACGCTCCTCTCGAACTCGCTGTAGATGTTCGTGATGCCGGCCGTGACGCCGGTCACGTCCGCGACCTCGCGCGCCACCTGCAGATGGCTCGGCGTCAGCGCCGGCGCCTGGGCGAAGGCGGGCGCTGCGCAGAGGAGCGCCAGACCAAGGGCAGCCCGGGCGAGAGAACGACGGATCATGCGTTGAAACCCCTTTATCAGCGAACCACCGCCGGAGCGCGCGATTGCGCCTCCGACAACGATGAATCGGTCATTGTGGCGCGTTCCTTAGCGTGTCTTGCGCCGGAATGGAATCATTCGATCTTGCCGAGCAGCCTGAGCCCATCGGCACCAGCCAGGATGGCGCCCGAGGCCAGCCCGATGAACAGGCCGTGCTCGACGACGCCGGGCACGATATTGAGCGAGTGTGCGAGCAACTCCGGGCGCTCGATCGTGCCGAGATGGGCGTCGATGATATAGTGGCCACCATCGGTGACGAGCGCCGTGCCGTCCGCCTGCAGGCGCAGCGAAATCCGGCCTGCCGCGCCAGAGGCGGCGATGGCCGCGGCCACGGCCCGGCGTGTCACCTCGAGCCCGAAGGGCACGACCTCGATCGGCAGCGGGAAACGGCCGAGCGTCTGCACCAGCTTGCCGTCATCGGCGATCACGATCATGCGGGCGGAAGCCGCCGCGACGATCTTCTCGCGCAGCAGCGCCGCGCCGCCGCCCTTGATCAGGCGCAGCTGGGGATCGACCTCGTCGGCCCCGTCGATGGTGAGATCGAGTTCCGGCGTCTCGTCGAGCGTCGACATCGGAATGCCCAGCGCAACCGCCTGGGCCTGCGTCGCCTCGGATGTCGAGACGCAGAGAACCTCGAAGCCCGCCGCGACACGCAGGCCAAGCAGATCGACGAAATGCTTCGCCGTGGAGCCGGTGCCGAGGCCAAGACGCATACCCGGCCGCACCAGCTCGAGCGCGCGGGCGGCAGCCAGCTTCTTCAGGTCGTCGGCAGTCATCAGCTTCATCCGCCTCAGCTTGTGGAAAACACCCGCCCCCTCGTAGCAGCCTAGGCGGGCGACGGCGCTCTCCTGCCCCGCGGCAGCTTTCGAGTCCAGCGCGCGGAGGCTCCCGGCCTCATTTCACCTGGGGCGTGCACACCGTCTTGTCGTCGAAGACGTAGCAGATGCTCATCTCGCCGGTGCGCAGGTTGACCCGGAAGATGCCGCCTTCCTTCTCATGGCGCGACGGCATCAGGCCGTAATCGCTGGGCGCCTGCGGGCCGGCTCCCTCGCCCGAGGGAAAGCAGACCGTCAGGCCGACCCCACCCTCCTTGAGCTGGAACTGGCAGGCGCCGACCTCGCCGGTCGCCTTGTCGATCCGATAGACGCGGTTGAGATCGTTCTGCGGCGCGGGCGCGAACTCGAAAGGGCCGGCCCAGGCCGGCACCGTGCCCAGCAGCGCGCCCGCCATCCCCAGCGCCGCGCCTGCGAATCCCGTAATCTTCGACATGACAATCTTCCCTGTCGCCGGCCGCGCGACGAATCGCGGCAACGATACCATCCCGTGCGGCAAATTTGGGGAGGCGTCATCACGGGGCTTGCCAGCCCGGCGCCGAAGACCTTTAACCGGGGCCCTTCCCGCTCGCACTGCCTCGAAAGTCCCGACCATGAGCCTGCCTCCCATCGTCGTCTTCGATCTCGACGGAACCCTTGCCGAGACGGCGCCGGACATCATGCGGGTCCTCAACGTGATCCTGGTGCGCGAAGGCCTCGCGGCGCTGCCGCTGGAGCGGGCGCGCGAACTGGTCGGCGCGGGCGCCCGGGCCCTGATCGAACGCGGTTTCAAGGTTTCGGGCCGGCCGCTCGATGCCGAAACGCTGGAGCGGCTCTTCGAGGACTTCCTGACGATCTATGCGCAGGATACCGCGGCGAACAGCCATCTCTTCGACGGCGTGCTGGGCGCGCTCGACAAGCTCGCAGGCGATGGCTATGCGCTGGCCGTCTGCACCAACAAGCCGATCCTGCACACGAAGCTGATCCTCGATCATTTCGGTATTTCCGGGCGCTTCGCCGCGGTCGCCGGGCGCGACAGCTTCCCCTATTTCAAGCCGGACCCGCGCCATCTCACCATGACGATCGCGGCGGCCAAGGCCGATCCGGCGCGGGCCGTGATGATCGGCGATTCCCGCACGGACATCGCGACCGCGCGCGCCGCCGGCATCCCGACGATCTGCGTGCCCTTCGGCTATACCGATGTGCCGATCGAGACGCTGGAGCCGGATTTCGTCATCCAGCATTTCGACGAGCTGCACGGCGCGGTCGAGCGCGTGCTCAAATCTCCTTCCCGCACGTCCTTGACGGCATGAGGCGCGCCGACTAGGAGAGGCCGGGTCCGGGCGATTAGCTCAGCGGTAGAGCACTCCCTTCACACGGGAGGGGTCACAGGTTCGATCCCTGTATCGCCCACCATTTTCCCGACATTGCCGAGACGCCCCGTCAGCGCAGCACGATCGCCGCGCCATCGGCCTGCGGCGCGCCGCCCTGGCCGATCCGGGCGAGCTCCTCGCCGAAGCGGGCCGCGATCGCCAGCCGGAAATGCAGCGGGTCCCAGTAATTGGCGTCCTGCGTCGTGATCGGCGAGGCATGGGCATAATCGACGAGTACCGCGCCATGGCGGCGGGCCAGCGCGGCGATATCCGCCTTGCAGCGGGCATAGCGCTGCCCGGCGGCCGATCCCTCGCGCGGATAGGCCGCCAGATGGGCAGGCGGCAACACCAGCATCACCTGCGTCGTCCTGGGGAAGGCGGCGATACTCGCTTCCAGCCACGCCAGGGCCGGGAAGCGCCAGCCGGCGCTCTCGGCCGGGGCGACGGTGGCGGGCGGCGACAACGGCGCCAGATCAGGAATCGCACCGCCACTGCTCGCATAGATGTGGCCGCGCGCCCGGGCGAGGTCGTAGCTCGCTTCCGGGGGCGTGAAGACCTCGTAGCCGTCGCCGCGGATGCGCTCGCGCGACCAGCCGAGCCGATAGGCCATGAGCCGGCCGGCAATCTCCAGATTGGTCAGGTTGAGCAGCTTCGGCCAGTCGCTCCAACCGACCTCGCGGGAAAGCCAGGCCGGAACCGGCCGCGGCGTCAGGCGCTTGCCCTCGTCGGTCGCGTCGGCCTCGCACCAGGTCGTGTCGATGCCCCAGATCAAACGCTTGGGCGCCGCGACATGCGCCCGGAAGAGCTGCGCCATCTGCGTCTGCTCCCAGGGGGTCGCCGCATTCATCGCGAGGTTGGCGAAGCGGGCGTCGAGGCCGCGCGACAGCACCTGCGGATCGAGCAGCCGCATCGTCGAGGTGCCGACCACCGCCGCGTCGAAACGCCCGGAGCGGACGAGTTGCGGGTACATGAAGCGCTGGTTGATATCCATGATCGGCTGCGGCGCCTGCCCGGCATGAACGCGCATGCCGAAGGGATCGAGCGCTGCGATGAAAGCGAAGAGCAGGCCGGCGACGGCCACCGCCGCCCCCAGGAACCATCGCGACCACTGAATCCAGGCCTTCGCCATTCCGGCCTTCCGCTCCGACGCTTCACCGAACCGAGGCGCCGCCGCTCAATGAACCGGCGGCCGCACGGCGCCCTCATCGCACAGGCCGGCGCCTCGTCACAACGCGAAAGGCATGCCGCATGGCCGCAGACGGCCGAACATGGCAGAGAAGGCCGATGATGCCAGGCTGCCTCCGCCGTTCCATCCGCTTGCCGCGAAAGCGTGCCGCGCTCCTGCTCGCCCTCGTGCTCTCCTGCCCGGCACAGGCGGCGGAGGAGCCTGTGCCGGCATCATCGGGCATCCAGGATGCGCTCTGCCGCCTGATCGACGACGCGGCGAAAGCGCAGGGCCTGCCAGCCGCCTTCCTGACCCGCCTGATCTTCCAGGAATCGAGTTTCCGGCCCGGCGTCACCAGCCCGGCCGGCGCACAGGGCCTCGCCCAGTTCATGCCCGTAACGGCCCGGGAGCGTGGCCTCGCCGATCCGTTCGATCCCGAGCAGGCCGTACCCAAGGCGGCGCATTTCCTGGCCGAGCTGCATGACCGGTTCGGCAACTGGGGCCTTGCTGCGGCGGCCTATAATGGCGGGCCCAATCGCGTCGCGGGCTGGCTTGCAGCGCGCAAGGCGGGGC
>JAEWKP010000011.1 GCA_023393655.1 Pseudomonadota bacterium
GGTCTCGACATAGCGGCCGGTCAGCTCGTCCTTGTCGGAGAAGGCGATGCAATGGACAACGAAGTCGAGCTTGCCCCAGAGCTTCTCGATCTCGGTGAAGACCGCATCGATGGTGGCGCCATCGGTGACGTCGCAATGGCCGACGACATGGCCGCCCAGTTCCTTGGCGAGCGGCTCGACCCGCTTCTTCAACGCATCGCCCTGATAGGTGAAGGCGAGTTCGGCGCCCGCATCGGCCGCAGCCTTGGCGATGCCCCAGGCGATGGAGCGGTTGTTCGCGACGCCCATCACGAGCCCGCGCTTGCCCTTCAGGAGATTGGCGGTCGGCGAAACGGCGTTGGAATCAGGCATGGGAAACCCGCAGATGAACGATGAGCAGGTCTCTTAGAACAGTCGCAGGGAAACGGGAACCGCTTTGATGCCCGCCTCCACGGCTGAATCATGCATAAGGCCACGATCCATCGCCCGCGCGGCTCGTTTTTGGCTGCAACGGCGCCCGAGCCGGCTCAGTTCGCCTCGTCCCGCCTCTTCATCAGCGCAGTCAGCTCCGCGTCGCTCGCCGGCATCTCGATATCGATGGCGACGAAGAGATCGCCGACCGCGCCCTTCTCGCCCTTGAGGCCCTTGCCACGCAGGCGGAACTGCCGGGCCGTGCCGGTCAGCGGCGGGATGTTCATCTCGACCGCACCGGTCAGGGTCGGCACATGCAGCGGCCCGCCGAGCACCGCCTTCGCCAGCGGCACTGCGACGCGGGTGCGCAGGTCGTTGCCATCGACCGTGAAGCGCGAATCCGGCTTCACCTTGATGGTCATCATCACGTCGCCGGTCTCGCCCGAGAACGGGTCGGTCTGGCCGAGCCCGCGCAGGCGCATCACCTTGCCGTCGCTCACCCCCACGGGGATGGTGATCTCGACCTCGCGGCCGCCAGGCAGCTTGACCCGGCGTGTCCCGCCGGTCGCGGCCTGCGCCAGCGTGACCTCGAGCGTGAAACTCTGCTCCGGCGGCTTCTGCGGCTCGGGCTTGCCACGGGCACGCCGGCCGGCCTCGCCGAACAGCGAGGAGAAGATGTCGGAGGCGTCGAAGCCGGCATCGCCCGCGCCACCGCCCGGACCGCCGCGACCGCCGAAGGGATGGCCGCCGCCCTGGCCGAAATTGAACTCGAAGCCGCCGCTGCGCCCGCCCCGGCCGGCGCCCATGCCCTCGAAGCCCTGGAAGCGCGGTTTGCCCTCGGCATCGATCTCGCCGCGGTCGAACTGCTTGCGCTTGGTCTCGTCGCCGACGATCTCATAGGCGGCGTTGAGCTCGGAGAACTTGTCCTGCGCCTTCGGGTCGTCCCGGTTGCGGTCCGGGTGCAGCTCCTTGGCGCGCTTGCGGAAGGCCTTCTTCAGCTCCGCATCGCTCGCGCCGCGGGCAACGCCCAGAACCTGATAGGGATCGCGCATCCAAAACCTCTTTCAGACAAAGTCGAACGGCCAGCGCGAGAACCGCCAGCCGTCCGCCTCGTCCAATGTGGGGGCGGTGTGGCGTGTGCGCAACACCTGGCAGGGGCGGTTCTGCACCCGGCCTCGCGGTAAGGCAAGCGACGTGAAAAACGTCAGCCCAGGCCCTTCCAGGGCTCCATGTCCTTGACCGCCCATTCGCCGCCCGAAGGGCGGCAGGCCGTGCCCTGCAGCTTGACCGGTCGGCTTTGCGTCTGGACGCTGGCGATGAAGGCGCGGCAGATCTCGTCGGAGCGCAGGAAAGGGCCGCCTACGGGTATGAAGGAGCCCTTGATGCCGCTCTGGGGATTGTCCCAGGAGACGGCGGCGCCATTGCCCTGCGGATCGAGCGCCACGCCCATCGCCCCGTCGGCACGGCGCATGTCTTCCGGCCCGAGTTCGGAAGACAGGCTGGCGAGCGGCCCGGCACGATCGCCACCGCGCACCGGCAGGACCGACGAGGTCGTCATCGCCGAGGTTGCGGCGACCTCATCCTCGCTCTTGCTCGACAGTCCGAGAATCGGGAAGGAGACGGAGCAGCCGGCGCCGAGCAGCCCCAGCAGCACCGCGGCAGCCAGCGGGCGCATGGGGGCTGCGCAACGGTTGAGGCTTTGGAACGCCCCCGCCCCTGCCCTATATAAACCAGCCGCCCGAATCCGGATCACTTCTGCGCTCGCCCGACGCCCATTTCCATTGACCGAGGATTAGAACGTGCAACCGTTAACGAGCGGTGACTTCACCGAGGAAAACGAGCCTTTCGCCTTGTTCCAGAAGTGGTTGGACGAGGCCACAAAATCAGAGCCGAACGACCCGACCGGCATGGCGCTCTCGACCGTGGATGCCGAGGGCATGCCCAACAGCCGCATGGTGCTGCTCAAGGGCCACGGGCCGGATGGATTCGTGTTCTATACCAACACCGAAAGCCAGAAGGGCCAGGAACTGCTCGGCCAGCCCAAGGCGGCCGCCCTGTTCCACTGGAAGAGCCTGCGCCGGCAGATTCGCATCCGCGGCACGGTGACCCAGGTCAGCGATGCCGAATCGGACGCCTATTACCAGTCCCGCCCGCGCGACAGCCGGATCGGCGCCTGGGCCTCGCAGCAGTCGCGCCCGCTGGAAAGCCGCTTCGCGCTGGAGAAAGCGGTGGCGAGCTATACGCTGAAATTCGGCATCGGCGAGATTCCGCGCCCGCCCTACTGGCGCGGTTTCCGGATCACCCCGACCTATATCGAGTTCTGGCGCGACGGCGCCTTCCGCCTGCATGACCGCATCATCTTCCGTCGCGACTCGAACGAGACGCCCTGGACGAAGACGCGCTTCTACCCCTGAGGAAATCAGCCCCATGGCGATGCCCAAATTCGATTTCCCCAAGACCGAGGCGGGCAAGCGCCCGGTCATGCTGCTGACCGGGGCCAGCCGCGGCATCGGACATGCCACGGTGATGCAGTTCGCCATGGCCGGCTGGCGCATCCTGTCCTGTTCGCGCCAGGCCTTCTCCGAGAAATGCCCCTGGCCGTCGGGCGCCGACGACCATGTCCAGATCGATCTCGGCGACCCCGAGGACACGATGCGCGGCATCGCCGAGATCAAGAAGCGGCTGGCCGCCGAGGGCGGCAAGCTCAACGCGCTGGTCAACAATGCCGGCATCTCACCGAAAGGCCCGAAGGGCGAGCGGCTCGGCGCCGCTACGACCTCCTTCAACGACTGGCACAAGGTCTTCCAGGTCAATTTCTTCGCGCCGATCATGCTGGCCCGCGGCCTGCTCGACGAACTCACCGCCGCCAAGGGCGCGATCGTCAACGTCTCCTCGATCGCGGGCTCGCGCGTCCATCCCTTCGCCGGAGCGGCCTATGCGACCTCGAAGGCGGCGCTCGCCAGCCTGACCCGCGAGATGGCCGCCGATTTCGGGGCCCTCGGCGTGCGCGTCAACGCGATCTCGCCCGGCGAGATCGACACGGCGATCCTGTCGCCGGGCACCGAGAAGATCGTCGCGACCCTGCCGATGCAGCGCCTCGGCAAGCCCGACGAGGTCGCCAAGGCGATCTACTTCCTCTGCACGGACGCTTCGAGCTATGTCACCGGCTCGGAACTGCACATCAATGGCGGGCAGCACGTTTGACCCGCGCGTCGGCGCCATGAGCGAAGATGGCGGCCAGGTCATCCGCTTCCCGACACCCGGCCGGGCCGCGGCGCGCCCGGTGCTGGCGGCTTCCGTCGCGGTCTTTCGGGATGGGAAGGTGCTGCTGGCGACACGAACGAAGCCCCCGGCCGACCGGCTCTGGTCGCTGCCGGGCGGCAAGGTCGAGGCCGGCGAGACGCTGGAACAGGCGGCCCTGCGCGAGCTGGAGGAAGAGGTCGGCGTCGTCGCCCGCATCCTTGGCTTCAACCGCCATGTCGAGATCTTCGGCCGCGATGAAAAGGACGCCGTGACACATCATTTCGTGGTCGCGTCCTTCATCGGCGAATGGCTCTCCGGCGAGCCTCGCACGGGGCCGGAGGCCGGGGCGGTGATATGGGCCGATCCACTCAAGCTCGGCGGGCTGGCGACGACGCGCGAGCTCGGCGATGTGCTGCGCCGCGCCCACCAGCTCTTCATCGCGGGTATCCCCGCACCATGAGAATCGGGCTTCACCATCCGGCGCTTCTGGTAGCGCTCCTGCTCCTGCCGATGGCAGTCGAAGCACAGCAGCGGCCGCAGCCGGCCGCGAAGCCTCCCGCGACCAAGCCTGCCGAGCCGCCTGCTCCGGAATCCACCGCCCCGCCCTATGAGCCGCAACTCCTGCAACTCTCCGAGATCATGGGCTCGCTCGCCTATCTCAGGACGATCTGCGGCGGGCGGGAGGCGCAGGACTGGCGCACACGGATGGCCGCCCTGATCGAGGCGGAAGGCCGGACGCCGCAGCGCCGCGACCGGTTAACCGCAGCCTTCAATCGCGGCTTCAAGGCCTATTCCCTGACGCATCGCTCCTGTACCGAGGCCAGCCAGGAGGCTTCCTCCCGACTTGCAGCCGAAGGCGAGGTGCTGTCGCGGGCGCTAGCAGGGCGCTATGGCGGATAGGCAACAGCTGTTGCCGGAATACGCGCTTCCACCGGATTCTTCCGGTCGCGTTAACCTTTCTTAAAGGCCATGGTAGCGTGCCGCTCTGGCACGGCTTATGTCTTGGGCATCGCCCAACCGTCGCGATCCGGGGCATAACCGCCGCGATTCGCGCCAGACAGAAGGCTGAAGAGTTCCGTTTCGATGCCGATCCAGCCAGACGACACGATGCTCGACCCGAATCTCGCCGAGGACCATGGCGACGTCCGCCGCGTGGCCTATGGCTATGTCGAGGACGCGTTCAACGAGGCGCAGCAGGACGGGCTCGATCCCGACGCCATGGCCCATGCCGCCCTGTTCGCGGCACTGCGCACACTGGTCGAGACCTATGGCGAGGACGCGACCGCCACTTTCGCCGAAACGCTGGCCGACAAAATCCGCTGCGGCGCCTTCACCTGCGGCACGCGGCACTGAGCGGACGGCTCACGACGCCATCGCCGGCTTCGCTCGCACCGCTTCGATGATCCTCAGGACGGCGGCGCTCTCGCCGAGCGGCATCTGCGCGCAGGCGCACTTTCCCGCGCGGATCGCCGCCATCGCCGCCTCCGCCTGGAACTGAAGGCCGTTGCCCGGAAAGGCGACGTTTTCGCTGATCCGACCTGACTGAGGCAGACGGTCGAGCAGGCGCGCCACCCCACCTGTCCCGCGCTCGTAGGCCGCGGCTGCACGGCCCGCACCGTCATACCAACTCAATCGTTGCACCTTCAGGAACGGCGCCTCGAAAATGAGCCCGCCGCGCTCGCCCTCGATCAGAAGCCGATTGGCCCCGTTCCGGTCGAAGCCGCAGGACAGTTCCGCGACGGCGGCCGGATAATCCAGCCGGAAGCTACTGCGCCGATCGACTCCGGTTCCCGCGGCAACCCAGTTCCCACTCATGGCCTGCGGCTCGCCCAGCAGATTGAGGGCCAGCGACAGCGGGTAGACGCCGAGATCGAAGGCAGCACCGCCGCCTAAGGTCGGATCGAAGAAGCGGCTGCCCAATTCCTCGGGGTGAAGGTAAGAGAGATCGGCCCGGATGCGCCTGATTGTCCCGATACGGCCTGCGGAGATCTGCTCCCGCGCCCGGTGCACCGCCGGCAGGAAGCGGCTCCACAAAGCCTCCATCGCGAAGACGCCGCGCTCGCCTGCCGCCTGCGCGATCGCCTCGACATCGACACTGGCCAACGCGATCGGCTTTTCGATCAGCACCGCCTTGCCGGCCGCGATGGCTTTCAGCGCTTGCCCGGCGTGGAGATGGTTGGGCGTCGCGATATAGACCGCCTCGATCGCGGGATCGGCGAGGAAGGCGTCCTCGTCGTCATACGCCTTCGCCTCGCCGAAACGCGCGGCGAAGCCCTGCGCCTTCTCCAGCGACCGTGAGTGCACGGCGGCGATGCGCGCCTGCGGCAGCAGGCCGAGATCGGCAGCGAAGAGCCCGGCAATCGTGCCGGTGCCCATGATCCCCCAGCCAAATCGCTCGTCCTGCGCCAAGCGCCCCTCCCTCGCTGGCGACGAGCGATAGCGGAGGGGGGTTAAGGCCGGGTTCCTCAGACGGCGAGCGCGAAACCGTCCTTGCGGTGGTCCGAAGCGCCAAACATCACGCCGCGCTTGTGATCGACCCAGATCGCCTGGCAGCCACCGAGCGGCTCCTCGGACCAGACCACGTCGTGACCACGCGCCTTCAGGTCGGCGGCGATACTCGCGGGGATCGTCGTCTCCAGCGAGAGCTTGCCGTCATAGGCGAAGCTGCGCGGGGCGTCGGAAGCCTGCTGCGGGTCGAGGCCGCGGTCGAGGATGCCGGAAAGGAAATGGGCATGGCCGGTCGACTGGTACTGGCCGCCCATCACACCGAACGGCATGATCGGCTTGCCCTCCTTGGCCAGCATGCCCGGAATGATCGTGTGGAACGGGCGCTTGCGCGGCGCGATGGCGTTGGGATGGCCTTCGATCAGGCGGAAGCCCGAGCCGCGATTCTGCAGCATCACCCCGGCCTTGGCCGCATAGATGCCGCTGCCGAAGGCCGAGAACAGCGAGTTGATGAAGGAGACCATGTTGCCCTGGCCGTCGACGACGCAGAGATAGATCGTGTCCTTGTGGAGCGGCATGTCGAAGGCTTCGGGCGCCGCCGCCTTCTCCAGGCTGATCTCCCCACGGATGCGGCCGACGAATTGGTCCGACAGGAAGGCGTCCGTGTCGAAGGGGCTGACGGCAGGATCGGCGACCAGCGCGTCGCGCTGGCGATAGGCGGCCTTGCTGGCCTCGGCAAGGAGGTGGATGCGGTCCGCCTCGCTCAGCTTCTCATCCTTCATGTCGAAGCCTTCGAGGATACGCGCGATCAGCAGTGCCGCGATGCCCTGGCCGTTCGGCGGGCATTCCCAGAGGCGGTGACCGCGATAATCGGCGCCGATCGGATCGACATAGTCCGGCTTCGAGGCCGCGAAGTCGTCGAGCCCGATCAGGCTGCCGGCGGCTCGGAGCACGGAGACCATGTCCTCGGCGAGCTCGCCCTCGTAGAAGGCCGAGCGGCCCTCGCGGGCGATGCGGCGCAGCATGTTGCCGAGCGCAGGATGGACCATCTTGTCGCCGACGGCCGGGGGATTGCCGCCCGGCAGGTAGACGGCGTTGCCGAGGCCGTGCTTCTCAATGCGGCCGCGGGCCTTGGCCCAGTCGAGCGCGACGCGCGGCGTCACCACGAAGCCTTCCTCGGCGGCGCGGATCGCGGCTGAGAAGATTTCCTCCAGGCTCTTGCTGCCATGGTCGGCGACGAGGCGGCACCAGGCGTCGATGGCGCCAGGCACCGTGACCGCATGGGGCGAATCCGCCGCGATCGACGTCATGCCCTGACCGAGGAACCAGCCGAGATCGGCCTTAGCGGCCGAGCGGCCGGAGCCGTTGATCGCGACCATCTTGCCATTGGCCGGCGCGTAGATCGCGAAGCAATCGCCGCCGATGCCGGTCATATGCGGATCGACGACGGCCTGGACGGCCACCGCCGCGATTGCGGCATCGATGGCGTTGCCGCCGTTGCGCAGGATCTCGACAGCGGCCAGCGTCGCGGCCGGGTGCGAGGTCGCCGCCATGCCGCGGTCACCGACCGCAACCGGCCGCCCCGGCACCATGAAATCGCGATTGCCCCAGTTCATGCGCGTCTCCACCTCTGCGGCGCCATCGCTGCGCGGCACCTTGCTTCGCTCAACGCTTTGGCGCGCCGGCCGGGGGCTTGGCAATCCCGCCTCGCGCATGGCCGACACCCCCAGCCCCTCGCCGCACGCAACTGTCGCGATTGACATCGCGGCGCGGAGGGCTATCGCGACCGCAAAGGACGGGCCGGCCATGCAAGACTACATCCGCAAGATCATCGGGGCGCGCGTCTATGACGTCGCGATCGAAAGCCCGCTCGATCCGCTGCCGCGCTTGTCCGCACGGCTCGGCGGCAGCGCGCTCCTCAAGCGCGAGGACTTGCAGCCCGTCTTCTCGTTCAAGCTGCGCGGCGCCTACAACAAGATCGCCGGGCTCTCGGCAGTCGAGGCCGAGCGCGGCGTGATCTGCGCCTCGGCCGGCAACCATGCGCAGGGCGTGGCGCTGGCGGCGAAGAAGCTCGGCATCAAGGCGACCATCGTGATGCCGCGCACCACGCCCGACATCAAGGTGCAGGCGGTGCGCAGCCTCGGCGGGCGCGTCGTGCTGCATGGCGAGAATTTCGACGAAGCCTATGGCCATGCCCGCAAGCTCGAAGCCGAGAAGGGGCTGACCTTCGTCCACCCCTATGACGATCCCGATGTCATCGCTGGCCAGGGCACGGTCGGCATGGAAATCCTGCGCCAGCATTCCGAACCGATCGAGGCGGTCTTCGTGCCGATCGGTGGCGGCGGGCTCGCGGCCGGCGTCGCGGTCTACGCAAAATTCCTGCGGCCGGAGATCAAGGTGATCGGCGTCGAGCCGGAAGACGCCGCCTCCATGGCCGGAGCCATCGCCGCCGGGAAACGCGTGGTGCTCGATCAGGTCGGCCTCTTCGCCGACGGCGTCGCCGTGCGGCAGGCCGGCGAGGAAACGTTCAGGCTCTGCCGCGAATTGCTCGACGAGGTCGTCACCGTCTCGACCGACGAGATCTGCGCGGCGGTGAAGGACATCTTCGAGGATACCCGCGCCATCGCCGAGCCCTCCGGCGCGGTCAGCCTCGCGGGCCTCAAGGCCTATGCGGCGCGCGAGACCAAGCGCACCGGTGCACTGATCGCGATCAACAGCGGCGCCAACATGAATTTCGACCGGCTGCGCCATATCGCCGAGCGGGCCGAGATCGGCGAGCATCGCGAGGCCCTGCTGGCGGTGACCATCCCCGAGAGGCCCGGCGCCTATCGCGCCTTCATCGAACTGCTCGGCCGACGCGCGATCACCGAATTCAACTACCGCTATTCTGATCCGAAAGCGGCCCGCATCTTCGTCGGTGTCCAGCTCTCCGAGGGCGATGCCGAGAAGCGCCAGATCATCGCGATGCTGTCCGAGCACGGCTATCCCGTGCTCGACATGAGCGACAACGAACTCGCCAAGCTGCATATCCGCTACATGGTCGGCGGCAAGGCGCCGGGACTCGACGACGAACTGATCTTCCGCTTCCAGTTTCCGGAGCGGCCGGGCGCACTGCTGAAGTTCCTCAACAGCCTCTCGTCGGACTGGAACATCTCGCTGTTCCACTACCGCAACCACGGCGCCGATTACGGCCGCATTCTCGCGGGCATCCAGATTCCGCCTGCCCAGCGCGTGCAGCTTGCCAAGCGGCTCGATGCGCTCGGCTATCCCTATTGGAGCGAGAGCGACAACCCGGCCTATCTCTCGTTCCTGGCGGAGATGCCGGCGCCGTGAATCCGCGTAGGATGGAGGCATGACGCTCGAACAGCTTCGCATCTTCGTCGCCGTCGCCGAACGGGAGCACCTGACGCAGGGCGCGCGCGTCCTCAACCTCACGCAATCGGCGGTGAGTTCCGCGATCGCGACACTGGAGGCGCGCTACGCGACAAAGCTGTTCGACCGGATCGGGCGGCGGATTGTCCTGACCGAGGCCGGCAGGCTCTTCCTGATCGAGGCACGCGCCGTGCTGGCGCGGGCGGCGGCGGCGGAATCCGTGCTCTCCGATCTTTCCGGGCTGGCGCGCGGCTCACTTGCGCTGATGGCGAGCCAGACCGTGGCGAATTACTGGCTGCCGCCCGTGATCCAGGGCTTTCGCCGAGCGCATCCGGGCATCACCGTCTCGCTCGCGCTCGGGAACACGGAGACGGTGAGCGCCGCCATCCGCGACGGCGTGGCCGATCTCGGCTTCATCGAGGGCGAGATCGACGACCCGGCTCTCGATATGACCGAAGTCGACAAGGACGAACTCGTCATCGTCGTGCCGGCTGGCCATCCTTGGGCGGAAAACACCCCTTCAGCCAAGGAACTCTCGGGAGGCGCCTGGGTCCTGCGCGAGCCGGGCTCGGGGACGCGCGCCATGTTCGAGGCGGCGCTGCCGGGACTTGGCCTGCGCGCGGACGATCTCACCGTCGCGCTTGAATTGCCGTCCAACGAGGCGATCTGCGCCGCCGTTGCATCTGGTGCGGGCGCGACCGCGATCTCGCGGCTCGTCGCCGCCAATGCCATCGCAGCCGGGCGGCTCGCCACCGTGGCGTTGCCGCTGCCGAAGCGCCGGTTCCTCGCCTTGCGCCATAGGGAACGCTACCTCGCCAAGGCGGCGGCAGCGTTCCTCGCGCTCAGTCAGGCCGACTGATCGGAAACGCCAATAGCGGGCCGCCTTTGCCATTCCGGGGCTTCGCGCAGAGAAGAACCCGGAATGACAACCGAGACTGAAGCTCAGGCCGCCGCAGCCGCGCCCGGCGCGGCACGCATCAGCATGCCGAAAAGATCGCGGGAATCGTCGGGGTCGGCGATCAGGTCGAGATCGACATAGGTGCCGGCCTCGCGGATGCGCTCATAGACATAGCGCAGCGCCGAAAAATCCTCGATCGCGAAGCCGACCGAGTCGAACATCGTGATCTGGCGGGCATCCGTGCGGCCCTGCGCCGTCCCAGTGATGACCTTCCAGAGCTCCTCGACCGGATGGTCGGCGTCGAGCTGCTGGATATCGCCCTCGATGCGGGTCTGCGGCGGGTATTCGACGAAGATCGAGGAGCGCAGCAGCACGTCACGATGGATCTCGGTCTTGCCGGGGCAGTCGCCGCCGACCGCGTTGATGTGGATGCCGGCGCCGACCATGTTGTCGGTCAGGATCGTCGCGTACTGCTTGTCGGCGGTGACGGTGGTGACGATCTCGGCGCCCTCGACCGCTTCCATCGCGGTGGCACAGCGGGTGATCCTGAAGCCATGGCGGGCGAGATTGCCCGCGCATTTCTCGGTCGCGGCCGGATCGACGTCGTAGAGCCGCAGGTTCTCGATGCCGAGGATCGCGCGGAAGGCGAAGGCCTGGAACTCGGACTGGGCACCATTGCCAATGATCGCCATGGTCGCCGCGTTCTTGGGCGCAAGGTGCTTGGCGGCAACCGCCGACATCGCCGCCGTGCGCAGCGCGGTCAGGATGGTCATCTCGGAAAGCAGCACGGGGTAGCCGGTCGCCACATCCGAGAGCAGGCCGAAAGCGGTGACGGTCTGCAGGCCGGCCTTCATGTTCTTGGGGTGGCCGTTGACGTATTTGAAGCCGTAGAGCTTGCCATCGCTGGTCGGCATCAATTCGATCACGCCTTCGAGGCTGTGCGAGGCGACGCGCGGCGTCTTGTCGAAGATTTCCCAGCGCCGGAAATCATCCTCGATGTAACCCGCGATGTCGGACAGCATCCGCTCGATGCCGATCGCATGGACCAGCTTCATCATGTGGTCGACGCTGACGAAAGGCACGACGTTGAGCTGTTGAATCATGGGTCCCCGCGCTGTTCTCGTTGAAGGAGCGATTGTCCCTGTTTTCCGCGGCAGGCGATAGAAGCCAAAACGACCAGATCGGCGCCAAGATTGATCGATATGACAAAGTCATCTATCCATTTCGGACAATGGATGATCTCGACCGCAAGCTCATCACCCTGCTGCGCCATGACGGGCGCCGCAGCATTTCGGACCTCGCCGCCGATCTCGGCCTGACGCGGGCGACCGTCCGCGCGCGGCT
>JAEWKP010000100.1 GCA_023393655.1 Pseudomonadota bacterium
TGAGATCGTTGGTGAGCTCCGTGCCGTCGACGATGATCTGGCCCTTCTGGTGCTCCTCCAGACGGTTGATGCAGCGGATCATCGTCGACTTGCCCGAGCCGGACGGGCCGCAGATGACCAGCTTCTCCCCGCGCGAGACCTTCAGGTTGATGTCGCGCAGAACGTGGAACTCGCCGTACCACTTGTTCACGCCGATCATCTCGACCGCCGTCTCAGTGTTCAGCGAGGTCGGCTTCAGCGCCGCCGGGCGTGTGTCATCGCTCGCCGGCCGGACGGCCCGCTGCTGAGTGGAATTCATGATACCCCTCGAAATCGCGTCTCTGGCGCGTTTCCGAGAAGGATAGTCGGGCAAGACGGGTGAGCAATCGGAACCAGGGCATAGCTCGATGCCGGATTGTTATGGCCTCAGCGTGCTTCCATCAGGCAATCGATGAAGTCGCGCACGAGCTGCGATTTGGGCCGGTCCGGCGGCAGGATGAGAAAGCTTCGGCTCTGCACCGGAGGTTCGAAGGGGCGCAGCACGAGCTGGCTCTGGTCGTGGCCGGCAACCGCATAGGGGCTGACCAGCCCGACGCCGACGCCTTGCGCCACCAGCGCGCAAACCGTCGCGGCGTAAATCGTCTCGACCACGACGCGCGGCGGCGCCGCCCCAGCCTCTGACATGATCATGTCGAAGCGCTGCCGGGCGCGATCCTCCGGGACATAGGCAACGAAATCGACGCCCGAAAGGTCGTGCGGACCGATCTTTTCGCGCTCGGCAAGCGGGTGGCCGAGTGGGATCGCGCAAAACGCGCGCGGCTGGACGAAGACCTGGTGCACGACCCCAGTGACATCGATCTCGTCGGCGGCAAGGCCGACATCGTAGATGCCGGAAGCGACGCCGTCGCGCACGTCCCGGGAGGACAGGACCATCAGCGTGACGGCCGCATCAGGCCGCAGGTTGCGGAAGCGCAGCACGGCGTTCGGCACGATCGAGGAACTCAGCGCCGACAGCGTGGCGACACGCAATTGCCCCGCCCCATAGTCGCGGATGCGGGCGGCGCTGGCGCGCAGCCGGTCCATGCCGCGAAAATTGGCCTCGACCTCCGCAAAGAAGGTCCGCCCTTCCGGCGTCGGCACGATGCGACTACGCACCCGATCGAACAGGGCGAACCCCAATGACTTTTCGAGTTCTGCGATCAAACGACTGACGCCGGGCTGGGTGACTCCAAGAATCTCGGCCGCCCGCGAGACGGTTCCCGCCTTCATGACCGCGGCGAAGACTTCGATCTGACGGCTGTTCAATGTCGTCCTGCCCGGTCGATCCAGAGAAAAGGCGACGCTAGCGCAATTCGTCTCGCGGGGCGCAGTCCTATTCGCTCGCGTCGCGCCGAGTCCGCCTCGGGGCAGGTGTTGCGCTGCGCGATCGCTGCACCGAGCGCCCTCGACGACCGTTCGAAGATCATCTCTGTCCTTGCTCCAGCGCAAAGACGCTTCCGGCCGGGCCGTTACATCTCCCTCGACCAAAGGGAGCACATCATGACTTTGTCCGAAGCAACGCGAAACAAAGCGATATTGGCCGTTCTGATTCTGGCCGGAGTGGCTACGGCGGTTGCCGGCGCCACATTCGGCTCCGGCCTGTTCCAGGTGATCCTGTTTTCCGTCTTCGCCTTGTCTGCGGGGATTCTGTCGACGTTCCTGATCGTCGCCCTGAACTAGCGGATCGGGCTGAATGCTGGCGGAAGGGGTGGGATTCGAACCCACGGTGGGCTTGCACCCACGGCGGTTTTCAAGACCGCTGCCTTAAACCACTCGGCCACCCTTCCGTGCGGCCGTTCAATGCCGCCCGATGAGAGGATTTGCAAGAGGAAGATGGGGGCGAACGATTCGAGGAACGACGCCTCGGAAGGCCGCCGGATGCGGGCTGCCGGTCCCCTGACCGCTCGGTTCCAATCGAGATCCGGTCTGGCTCCGGAGCGTGTCCTGTCGGCCACGCTGCACAGAAAAATGACGGCCGCGATCGCCTCGGGTTGACATGCGTCACTTTTCGAACATTTCTGTGGCCGCCCGACGGCGCAGGGATGGCCTGTTCAGCGGTCCGCTTTCCAGCGGATTTTAGCGATTTAACGATCCCTTAATGGAATTGGCCGAAGACTCGGCTCTTCCGCCTATGGCGGCGAGTCAGCAGACTTGTTTTTGGCGCAGAAAGCGGAACTGGCGGAATGACACAAGACGCTCGCTTTTCGGCCCGGGAGACCGCTTCCACGATGTCCGGACCGATGCCAGCGTCTTCTTCCTTGCCGACAGTTGCCCGCATGGGCTGCGTGATTCTCGTCGGGCTGTTTGCGGCGAACTGCGCCGGCAACCAGACGGCCGGGCGCCGCTCCAAGGAGATCGGCGCCTTCTCGCATGCGAAATACGGTACGGCCAGTCCGCGCGTCGTGGCCGAGGGTGAAGCGGTGCCGAAGGGCGGCGGACGTCAACTCGTCGGCAAGGCCTATTCGGTTGCCGGCAAGCGCTACACCCCTTTCCAGAAGCCGGTGGGCTATTCGCAGATCGGCACCGCCTCCTGGTATGGCGAGGCCTTCCATGGCCGCCGCACCGCCAATGGCGAGATCTATGACCGTTTCAGCGTCTCGGCCGCACATCCGACCATGCCGCTGCCGGCTTATGCCCGCGTCACCAATCTGATGAACAATCGTTCGATCATCGTGCGCGTCAACGATCGCGGCCCGTTTCATGGCGGCCGGATGATGGATGTCTCGCAGAAGACCGCCGACGCGCTCGCTTTCCGCCATCTCGGAACGGCGCGGATCAAGATGGAATATCTGGGCCAGGCCTCGCTCGCCGGCTCCGACGACAAGCTTCTCCTGGCGACGCTGCGCACCGATGGTTCGCCCGCGCCGATCCCGGGCACCAGCGCGCGGACGATGGTCGCGAGCGCCGATCCCGTCGCCACCACGCGCACCCGCAGCGTCGATCTCGACGCGCAGCCGGCGGTCGAGCCGGAGCCGGCTCCTGCCGCCCTGCCGCCCGTCGTGCAGGCCTACGCCCCGCAGCAGCCGCGGACGATCACGCCCTCGACGCCGGTCGTCGCGACCCTGGCCTCGGCCGTCTCGACCCCTGTCGACGAAGCGCCTCTGCGCGCCGCGCCGCTGCCGCCCAGCCGGCCGTTCGATCTCGACACCATTGCCAACGCGGCAAGGCCCGTCGTGGTTCCGGCAGCCCTGCGTACGACCTTGCCGCCGACGCGGGCCAGCGTGGCGAGCCTGTTCGCTGCGCCTGAGAAGGGCGCGGGCGAGCGCCTCGCCAAGACGCATCCGCTCAACAGGCTCGCGCCGCAGACCCTGCAGCCGCTCGCGCGGAACTGATCTCCAGCTTGACCTGATGGCGGGCGCTCTGCTTCACATCGAGGCATGAGCGCCTTTTGCCGTCAGCCAGGGATTGCCGCGCCGCTCCGGGTGGCCCGCCGTTTCGCTGCCGGCCTTGTCCTGGCCCTGGGGTTGCTCTCGTCCTGCCCTGCCGCCCTGGCCCAGAACTTCCAGTCGCAGGCGCCCTTCGCCGTCCTGCTCGATTCCGATACCGGCGCGGTGCTCTACGAGAAGGCGGCCGACGAACCGATGGTGCCGGCGAGCATGGCCAAGCTCGCGACGGTGCTCGTCGCCTTCCAGGATCTCAGCGCCGGCCGGCTCTCGCTCGACAGCGAGATCGGCATTTCCGAGAACGCCTGGCGCAAGGGCGGCGCTCCGTCCGGCGGCTCGGCGATGTTCGCCATCATCAACAGCCGGATCAAGCTCTCCGACATCCTGCAGGGCATCATCGTCCAGTCCGGCAACGATGCCTCGATCGCGCTGGCGGAGGCCATTGCCGGCGACGAGGCGACCTTCGCCCGGATCATGACCGAGCGGGTGAGGGGGCTCGGCCTGACGAAATCCGTCTTCCGCAATGCCACCGGCATGCCCGATCCGCAGCAGCGGGTGACGGCGCGCGAGCTCGCCCTGCTCGCCGACCACATCATCAAGACCTACCCCGAACTCTACAAGATCTTCGGCCAGCGCGAGTTCACCTGGAACAAGATCCGCCAGCAGAACCGCAATCCGCTGCTGGCGATGGATATCGGCGCGGACGGGCTGAAGACCGGCAATATCGATGAATCCGGCTTCGGCCTCGTCGGCTCCGCCGTGCAGAACGGCCAGCGCCTGATCGTGGTGGTCAACGGCCTGAAGACGGGGCGCGACCGGGCGACGGAGGCCCGCAAGCTGCTCGAATGGGGTTTCCGGGCTTTCGAGCGGCGCCAGATCTTCGCTGCCGGCGAGACGGTCGGGGAGGCCAGCGTCTATGGCGGCGCGAAGGGCCGGGTCGCGCTCAGGAGCAAGGACGCGGTCAGCCTGCTGCTGCCGCGGGGCGGCACGGAGCGGCTCGCGGCCCGGATCGTCTATCGCGGCCCGCTCACGGTTCCCGTTCAGGAGGGGGCGGAGGTGGCGCGTCTCGTGGTGACGCGCGGCGACATCAAGACGCTGGACATTCCACTCTACGCGGCCGAGAGCGTGCAGGCCGGCACCTTGCAGAGCCGGGCGCTGGATGCGCTGTTCGAGGCCACGACAGGCTGGGTTCGCAAGGCGCTGAGCCGGAGCTGAGCAGGCCGTCATGGGCAAGGGACATTTCATCACGCTCGAAGGCGGGGAGGGCGCCGGCAAGTCGCCGCTGGCGCGCGCGCTGAGCGAACGCCTCGATGCGGGCGGCCTCACGGCGCGGACGACGCGCGAGCCCGGCGGCTCGCCCAAGGCCGAGGCGATCCGCGAGATGATCCTGACCGGGCAGGCCCGGGACTACGGTTCCTTCGCCGAGGCGCTGCTGTTCTCGGCCGCCCGGATCGACCATATCGACAGCCTGATCCGCCCGGCGCTCACGCGCGGCGAATGGGTGATCTGCGACCGCTTCATCGATTCGACGCGGGTCTACCAGGGCGTGCTCGGCAAGCTCGACAAGGCGGTGCTGGCCGAGCTCGAGGCCGTGACGGTGTCAGGGCTGATGCCGGAGTTGACGCTGATCCTCGATCTCGCCCCCGAGATCGGCCTCGCCCGTGCCGCCAAGCGCCGCCGTCCGGGCGAGGCGATCGACCGTTTCGAGGGCGAGACGCTGGCCTTCCACCGCAATCTGCGCCAAGCCTATCTGGATATCGCGAGCGCCGAACCGCAGCGCTGCGCCGTGCTCGATGCGACATTGCCTCCCGAGGCGCTCGCCGAGGCCGCGTGGCATATCCTGCGCGAGCGCCTGCCTATCGACCCGGATACCTGATGCTAGCGACCAGCGACGAACCCGACCGGCTGCCGAGTGCGCCGCATCCGCGCGAGACCCTTGGCCTGATCGGCCATGCGGCGCAGGAGCGCAGCTTTCTCGATGCTCTGCGCTCAGGTCGAATGCATCATGCCTGGCTGCTCGGTGGGCCGGAGGGCATCGGCAAGGCGAGTTTCGCCTATCGTGTCGCCCGCTTCATGCTGGCGGCGGGGGATCCGGCTGCGCGGGCGGGGTCGAGCGACAGCCTCGACATGGCGGAAAACGATCCTGCGACGCGGCGCGTCATGGCACGCTCGCATCCGGACCTGCATGTGCTCAACCGCGGACCGCGCCCCGACGGAAAGCCCGGCTATACCGCCAACATCCCGGTGCTGTTCGTGCGGCGCGTGATCGACCGGTTCGCGGCGAGCGCGGCCGAGGGCGGCTGGCGTGTCTGCATTGTCGACTCGGCCGAGGACATGGATCGCCCGTCCGCCAATGCTCTGCTCAAGCTGCTGGAGGAGCCGCCGCCGCGGGCGCTGTTCCTGATCGGCGCCCATGCGCCGGGCCGGATGCTGCCGACGATCCGCTCGCGCTGCCGGCTGTTGAGCTTCGATCCGCTGGGTGAGGCCGACGTCGCGGAGGC
>JAEWKP010000121.1 GCA_023393655.1 Pseudomonadota bacterium
TCAGCGAGGCGTCGACCATGCGGGAGCCCATCTTGACGATGAGCCCGCCGATCAGGGCCGGGTCGATCTTGATCGAGACGTCGACATCCTTGCCGGCGACGCCCTTCAGCGCCGCGCGGATCTCGTCGACGCGCTTGGCCGTGGGCTGCTCGGCGACCGTCACCTCGGCGGAGACGATGCCCTTGGCCTCGGCGACCAGACGCTTGTAGCCGGCGATCATGCCCGGCAGCGCGAAGAGACGGCGCTTGCTGGCGACGAGGCCGATGAAATTGGCGGCAATGCCGGTGATGCCGGCCTTTTCGAGCACGGCCTTGATCGCCGCGACCTGTTCCTCGGCGGTGAAGGCCGGGCTCTCGATCAGGCGAGTCAGATCGGCGCTCTCGGCAAGCAGGCCGTTGAAGCTATCCAGAGCGGCCGCGACAGCGTCGATCGCGCCTGCCTCCTGAGCCAACTCGAACAGAGCGGTGGCATAGCGCTGAGCTACGCCCGACACCAATGTCCCCTGCGATCCGCCTTCAGCCACGCTTCCCGTCTCTCGTTTCAAGGGATCACACCGGCGACCTTCCTGATGAAGGTGGAGTGTATGCTCCCGACACTGCGAGTATCATAGGCGCAAAGTCGGCAAGACGACTTCGCGACCGAAATGTGGCGGTGCACTAGCATGTGGTTCCGGGCCGCGCAATCGCTGATTGACCTTCATAAGCGGCGATTTTGCCGCGCCTTTCAGCCGTTCAAAGGAAGCTTTGCGGATCGACATCGACCGCGACCCGGACCGAGCCCTTGGGCCGGGGCGCCCGTTTCAGCCAGGCGCGCAGATAGTCCTGCAGGTTGATCTCGCGCGCCGTCTTGACGATCAGGCGCATGCGATGGCGCCCGCGCAGCACCGCAAGCGGCGCTTCCGCCGGCCCCAGCACCATGATTCCGTCGCCGGCTTCCGCGCAGCGCGCCAGCGCCCGCGCATGGCTCTCGGCCTCCGCCTGGCTGTTGGCGGAGACGATCAGCGCCGCCAATCGCCCGAAGGGCGGCAGCCCCGCCGCCTCCCGCGACGCCTCCTCTGCGGCATAAAACCGCTCCGGGTCGCCCGAGATCAGGGCCTTCAGCACGGGATGCTCCGGGTCATGCGTCTGAAGCAGGGCGCGACCGGGCTTCTCGCCCCGCCCCGCGCGGCCGGTAACTTGCCGCAGCGCCTGGAAGGTTCGCTCCGCCGCGCGCGGATCCCCCGAGGTCAGGCCGAGATCGGCGTCGATCACGCCGACCAGCGTCATCCCCGGGAAGTTATGGCCCTTGGCGACGAGCTGGGTGCCGATGACGATGTCGAACGCGCCCTCGGCCACCGCCATCAGTTCCGTCTTCAGGCGCTCGGTCCCGCCTGGAAAATCGCTGGAGAGCACGATCGAACGCGCCTGTGGAAAAAGCGTCGCGACCTCCTCGGCCAGCCGCTCCACGCCCGGTCCGCAGGCGATCAGGCTCTCGGGCTTGTGGCAAGCCGGGCATTCATGCGGCCGGCGCTCAACATGGCCGCAATGATGACAGACCAGCGCCCGTCGGAATCGATGGTCCACAAGCCAGGCCGAGCAGTTGGGGCACTGGAAGCGGTGCCCGCAATCCCGGCAGAGCGTCAACGGGGCGTAGCCGCGCCGGTTGAGGAAGAGCAGGGACTGCTCCCTGGCCTCCAGATTGGCCTCGACCGCCTTGATCAGCGCACCCGAGAGCCAGCGCCCTCGATCCGGCTTGTCGCGGCGCAGGTCGACGAGGCCGAGCTGCGGCAACTCGCGCCCGCCGAAGCGCTCGGGCAGCTTGAGATGGGCATAGCGCCCGCGCTCGGCGTTGACGCGGGTCTCCAGCGAGGGCGTGGCCGATGCCAGCACGACCGGCGCATTCTCGATCCGCCCCCGCACCACCGCCATGTCGCGGGCATGATAGGAGACGCCGTCTTCCTGCTTGTAGGCGCTCTCATGCTCCTCATCGACGACGATCAGGCCGAGGTCGCTATAGGGCAGGAACAGGGCCGAGCGGGCACCGGCCACGACCTTGGCCTCACCGGAAGCGATCGCCGCCTGCAACCGCTCGCGCTTGCGGCCGGTCACGGCCGAATGCCACAGGCCGGGCCTGACACCGAAACGGGCCTCGAACCGGTCGATGAACTGTGCAGTCAGCGCGATCTCCGGCATCAGGATCAGGCTCTGCCGGCCGAGGCGGATCGCCTCGGCGACCGCCTCGAAATAGACTTCCGTCTTGCCCGAGCCTGTGACACCTTCAAGCAGCGAGACGCCGAAGGCCTTCGCCTGCACGGATGCGACCAGCGCCTGCGCGACCTCGCCCTGCCCTTCCGAGAGTTCCGGCACCGCATGGTCGGGATCGGGCAAGGCCGCAACCGCCTCACGCGGCAAGGGCTCGACGATGAAGGTGCCGGCATCGACGAGGGAATCGATCACCGCCGCGCTGACCGAGGCCGCCTCCGCCAGCGCCGATTTCGCGATCAGCAACCCGCCTTCGGTCGCCGCGATGGCCCGCGCCCGTGCCGGAGTCATGCGGCCGGGAGGAGCCCCTGCGAGCCTGACGCCGAGCTTCGGCCGCTCCGGCGTATCGTCCGGCTGCCGGCGCAGCGCCAGCGCCAGCACCGAGCCTTTCGGCGCGAGCGTATACCAGGCCACCCAGTCGACGAGCTTGCGCAGCGCCGGGTCGAGCGGCGGCATGTCGTATTTCTCGGTAACCTTCTTGAGATTGCCGCCGCGTCCGCTACCGACATCCCAGACCACGCCGACGGTCTCGCGCGGTCCGAGCGGCACCTGCACGACATCGCCGGGCATGAGCACGAGCCCGGCGGGCACGGCGTAGCTATAGGCCTGATCGAGCCCGAGCGGAATCAGCACGTCGACCGTGCCGCCTTCGATCATGTCCGCCGCATCATCCATCGCGCCAGTGTCTAGCACCGATTCGGCTGCTGTTAAGGCAGGAGCGCCATGCTATCTGCATGACCGATTTCGACTCCTTCCGGCGCGACTGGCTCTCGCACCTCTCGGCCGAGCGGCGCCTCTCGCCAAAGACGCTGGAGGCCTATGCCCGCGACCTCGGCCAGTTCCACGCGTTCCTGACCGGGCATCTCGGCAGCGAGCCGTCGCTTTCAGACATCGCTGCGCTGAAGCCCGTCGACCTGCGTGCCTTCCTCGGCCAGCGCCGGCGCGACAATGTCGGCAACCGCACCCTGATGCGCCAGCTCGCGGCGCTCCGCTCCTTCGCCCGCTTCGGCGAGCGCCAGGGCAAGCTCACTGCCGCCGCCTTCGCCGCGACGCGCGGCCCGCGCCTCGGCAAGTCGCTGCCGCGCCCGCTCGAACCCTCGGCCGCCCGCGCCGTCACGCAGGCCGATACCCGCGCCGGCGAGGAGCGCGAGCAATGGATCCTCGCCCGCGATGCCGCCGTGCTCGGCCTGCTCTATGGCAGCGGCCTGCGTATCTCGGAGGCGTTGTCGCTCGCCCGCGCCCAGGCCCCACTACAGGCCGGCGATACGCTCACCGTCATCGGCAAGGGCAGCAAGACGCGGATGGTGCCGGTGCTCCCCGTCGTGATCACCGCCATCGCCGAATATCTCAAGCTCTGCCCCTGGCGCCTGCCGCCGGAAGGGCCCCTCTTCGTCGGCGCCAAGGGCGGCCCGCTCTCGCCGCGCATCATCCAGCACGCGGTCGAGGGCCTGCGCGGCGCGCTCGACCTGCCCTCCTCGGCCACGCCGCACTCCCTGCGCCATTCCTTCGCGACGCATCTCCTGGGGCGCGGCGGCGATCTCCGCGCCATCCAGGAACTGCTCGGCCACGCCTCGCTCTCGACGACGCAGATCTACACCCGCATCGACTCCGCCCGCCTGATGGCCGCCTATGACGCCGCTCATCCGCGCGCCGGGCGCTGACGCGCGGGAAAACGGAACGCCATCT
>JAEWKP010000144.1 GCA_023393655.1 Pseudomonadota bacterium
GAGGGGAAGTAGCGATAGACATTGGCATGGGTCATGCCCGCCTCTTCCGCCACGGCGACGACGGTGAAGCGCTTCAGCCCGAACTTGCGCAGATGCTCGGAGGCGACCGTGAGGATGCGGGTCTCGCTCGGCTCGCGCTGGGGCATGGGTCAGCGGCTCCCCACCTCGGATGGCACCGCCGTCGTTCCGGGGCGCCCCGCAAGGGCGAGCCCGGAACCCAGAACCGATGCCCTCCCCGTCATGGTCGGGCTTGTCCCGACCATCCACGTCTTCGCTGGTCGAAGGCCGTCTTCAAGACGTGGATGCTCGCCACCAGGGCGTGCATGACGATGATGCCTTCGTCTCAAACCAGCATGCAGCAATGACGCTCGTTCTCGAACAATTGCTCAACGGCCTGCAGTTCGGCGTGATGCTGTTCCTGCTCGCGGCCGGGCTGACGCTGATCTTCGGCATCATGGGCGTGATCAACCTCGCCCATGGCTCGCTCTACATGGTCGGTGCCTATGCCGCGGCCTTCGCTGCTGCTCAAACCGGCTCCTTCCTGATCGCCGTTCTGGCCGGCCTTGCCGCCGCTGCCTTCATCGGCATGGTGATGGAGCTCGTCGTGCTGCGCAGGCTCTATGCGCGGGACCATCTCGACCAGGTTCTGGCGACCTTCGCGCTGATCCTGATCTTCAACCAGAGCGTGACCCTGCTCTTCGGCCGCCAGCCGCTCTTCGTCTCGGTGCCCCCGGCGCTGAACGGCTCAGTGCAGCTCCTGCCCGGCCTGACCTATCCGGTCTATCGCCTCGCGATCATCGCGGTCGGCCTCCTCGTCGCGCTGGGGCTCTACCTGCTGATCAACCGCACCCGCGTCGGCATGCTCGTGCGGGCCGGCGCCACCCATCGCGAGATGGTCCGCGCGCTCGGCGTCGATATCCGCCTGCTCTACACTGCGGTATTCGCGCTCGGCGCCCTGCTCGCCGGCCTCGCCGGGCTGATGGCCGGGCCGATCCTCGCCGTGCAGGTCGGCATGGGCGAGCAGATCCTGATCATGACCTTCGTCGTCGTGGTGATCGGCGGCGTCGGCTCGATCCGTGGCGCCTTCTTCGGCGCGCTGCTCGTCGGCCTCGTCGATACCTCCCTGCGCGCCTTCGCACCCGGCCTGCTGCGCCATGTCATGACCGGCGCGGAGGCCGATGCGCTCGGCGCCGGCCTCGCCTCGATGGGCATCTACCTGCTGATGGCGATCGTGCTGCTGGTGCGGCCCAAGGGACTGTTCCCCGCCCATGTCTGAGAACGCCATCACCCACACGGAGGCTTCCGCGCCCGCGCTGGGCCGTATCGTCGCGCTGCTGGCGCTGGCCGCCGCGCTGATCGCCCTGCCCTTCATCGTCAAGGCGATCGGCCAGCCGGCACTGGTGCCACTGGCGACGCGCGTCCTGATCTACGCCATCGCCGCGGCCAGCCTGAACCTCGCGCTCGGCTTCGGCGGGATGGTCTCGTTCGGCCACGCCGCCTTCTTCGGCATCGGTGGCTATGCCGTCGGCATCCTCTATCGGACCTTCGCCGACGACGCGCTCTTCCTCGGCTTCATCCCCGGCACCGACCAGCTTCTGGTGACATTGCCGGCCGCGATCCTCGTCGCGGGCCTCTTCGCCTGCATCATCGGCGCACTCAGCTTACGCACCAGCGGCGTACAGTTCATCATGATCACGCTCGCCTTCGCGCAGATGCTGTTCTTCCTCTTCGTCTCGCTCAAGGCCTATGGCGGCGATGACGGCATGACGATCCGCCGCCGCAACGCGTTGTTCGACCTCAACACCCGCGACGACGTGACCTTCTATTTCATCTGCCTGGCCATCGCGGCGCTGGTCTTCCTCACGCTCTGGCGTATCGTCGGCTCGCGCTTCGGCATGGTTCTCGCCGGCATCCGCCAGAACGAGCGGCGCATGGCCGCGATCGGCATCACGCCCTATCGCTACAAGCTCGCCGCCTTCGTCATCTCCGGCTTGGGCGCCGGCCTCGCCGGTGCGCTGATGGCGAACTACCTGCGCTTCGTCAGCCCGGACATGCTGCACTGGACCAAGTCCGGCGAGCTGATGATCATGGTCATCCTCGGCGGCGTCGGCACCATGCTCGGACCGCTGCTCGGCGCCGCCGCCCTCGTCATCCTCGAGACGGTGCTGACGAGCTGGACCGAGCATTGGCAGCTCGTGCTCGGACCGATCCTGCTCCTCGTCGTTCTCTTCACGCAAGGCGGCCTCAACGGCCTGCTCGCCCGCCTCGGCCTCGGCAGGAGCGCGCCATGACCGCGACGCTCCTCTCCGTGCGCGGCCTGCGCAAGCGCTTTGGCGGCCTTGTCGCCACCGACGGCGTCGATCTCGATGTCCGCGACGGCGAAATCCATGCCCTGATCGGGCCCAACGGCGCCGGCAAGACCACGCTGCTGACCCAGCTCTTCGGCGAACTCTCGCATGACGAAGGCGCGATCACACTCTCCGGCGAGGATATCGGCGCCCTGCCGACCGCCCAGCGCGTCCGGCGCGGCCTCGCCCGCACCTTCCAGATCACCCAGCTCCTGCCGGACTTCACGATGCTCGACAATGTCGCGCTCGCCGTGCAGGCCCATGACGGCCACAATTTCCGCTTCCTCGGCAATGCGCGCCGCGACGAATCCTTGCGCGCCCGCGCCCGCCAGCATCTCGCCACGGCGGGCCTGAGCCACCGCGCCGAGGTCAAGGTCGCCGACCTCTCCCATGGCGAGCAGAAGCAGCTCGAATTCGCGATCGCGCTCGCCTGCGAGCCGCGCCTGCTCCTGCTCGACGAGCCGATGGCGGGGCTCGGCCATGCCGAGAGCGAGCAGATGGTCGCGATGCTCTCCGCGCTCAAGGGCCGCGTCACCATGCTGCTGGTCGAGCACGACATGGAGGCCGTCTTCGCCCTGGCAGATCGCATCTCCGTGCTGGTCTATGGCCGCGTCATCGCCACCGGCACGGCCGAGCAGATTCGCGACAATCCGGAGGTCCGCACCGCCTATCTCGGCGAGGGAGACGCCTGATGCTGAGCGTGCGCAACCTGCAATCGGCCTATGGCAGAAGCCAGGTCCTGTTCGATGTCGCCCTCGACATCGCCGAGGGCGAGGTCGTGACCCTGCTCGGCCGCAACGGCTTGGGCAAGACCACGACCGTGCGCTCGATCATGGGCCTGCTCGCGCCGAAAGGCGGCGACATCCGCTTCGAGAGCCAGGACGTGCGCGGCATCGCGCCCGAGAAGATCGCCCGCTGCGGCATCGGCCTCGTGCCGGAAGGCCGGCAGGTCTTCCCGACGCTCTCCGTCCGCGAGAACCTCGTCGCCACCGCCTCCAACCGCCTGAAGCGCTCCTCGCCCTGGACGCTGGAACGGGTCTATGCGCTCTTCCCCCGCCTGCAGGAGCGCGCCGGCCAGTCGGCCCGCACGCTGTCGGGCGGCGAGCAGCAGATGCTTGCGGTCGGCCGCGCCCTGATGACCAATCCGAAGCTCCTCATTCTCGACGAAGCGACCGAAGGCCTCGCACCGGTGATCCGCGCCGAGATCTGGGGCTGCATCGAGGCGCTGAAGGCTCAAGGGCAGTCGATCCTGCTGATCGACAAGAACATCAACGTGCTGAAGCGCATCGCCGACCGGCACTACATCATCGAGAAGGGCCGCACGGTCTGGTCAGGGTCGAGCACCGACCTCGCGGCCAATGCGGAACTGGTGCATCGCTATGTCGGCGTCTGAGGACTTTCACGAGATCGTCGCGCATAGCAGCGACATCGACCCGGTCGAGGCCCTGCGCGATGCGCTGGGCGACATCCTCGCCGGGCTGATCGCCGCCGGCTGCGGCCCGCATCACCTGCGCGAGATGGTCTGGGAAACCGACCGGCCCGAAGCCTTCCATCTCTCCCGCCATACGGTGGAACTGGCCTATCGCGAGACCTTTGCCGGCTTCCGCCCGCCGATCCGTCTCGCGCCGAGAAGCGAGGCGGGCCTCACCATCCGCGCCCGTCATGCTGCCGCGCAACCGCTGCCCGACACGCTGGTCGATGGCTACGGTTTGCGCGAACTCGGCCGGCAATACAGCCCGCGCCTGCAGGCCGACATGAAGGCGCTGTTCCGGCAATGGAGCCGCGACGGCGAAGCCTTCCGCGCCCGTCACGGCGCCGCCGACCTCGCCTATGGCCCGGACCGCTTCGAGAAGCTCGACCTCTACCGCCCGGCCGGCGCGACGCGCGCACCAATCTTCGTCTTCATCCATGGCGGCTACTGGCAGGCCTCGGACAAGGTCCAGCATGCCCAGTTCGCGCAGGGCCTGCTCGATGCCGGCTATGCCGTCGCCATGCCGAATTACGGTCTGGCGCCGAACATGCCGCTGGAAGGCAGCATCGCCCAGAGCGTCGCCGCCCTGAACTTCCTCGTCCGCGAAGCCGACGCGCTCGGCTTGGACGCTGACAGCCTGCATGTCTCTGGCCATTCCGCCGGCGGGCATCTCGCCGCCATGGTGCTCTGCGCTCCGGATGCTCCGCCGATCGCCTCGGCCCTGCTGCTCTCCGGCCTCTATCACTTGAGTCCGCTCGGGCATCTCCCGCTCGGTCGCCTGCTCGGGCTCGACGATGCCGCCCGCGCCACAAGGCTGAGCCCCATCGCCCAGCCACGCCCCACAGCCACGCGGATCGCCTTCGCGGTCGGCGAAGGCGAGAGCGACGCCTTCAAGGCGCAGTCGGCCGCGCTCGCCGCGGCATGGCAGGTCCCGGCGCCCCTGATCTGCCCCGGCCATCATTTCAGCATGCTGGAAGGCCTGAACGGCGGCGCCCTGCTCGATCTCGCCTTGCGAACGGCGGAGGGCCCATGACCAAGCCATCGCGCAAGTCGCTGCGCCTCGCCCTGATCGGCTGGGGCGCCATCAACCACCGCGTCGCGGATTTGCTCGCGGAGCGAAGCGATGGCGGTATCGCCATCGTTGCTGTCGCCGTCCGCAACGCCGCCGCAGCCGGCGACATCCCCAACGGCGCCAAGCTCATCACGACACCCGATGAGCTGGTAGGCCTGAACCTCGACCTCATCGTCGAAGCCGCCGGGCGCGAAGCGGTCGGCATCTGGGGCGAGGCAGCGCTTGGAGCGGCGCCCGCTTTCGCCGTCGCCTCGACCAGCGCCTTCTGCGACGACGCCCTGCTCGCTCGCTTGATCTCTGCCGCTGAGAGCAGCGGCAGCCAGCTCCTGATCCCGCCCGGCGCCCTCGCCGGGATCGACGGCAACGCGGCAGCCACGCTGCTGCCGCTCCCCGAGGTCGTCCACCGCATCGTCAAACCGCCCGCCGCCTGGCGCGGGACCTCGGCCGAGAGCCTGATCGCGCTCGATGGACTGACCGAAGCGACCGCCTTCTTCTCCGGCACCGCCCGGGAAGCGGCTTCGCGCTTCCCGCAGAACGCCAATGTCGCGGTGATCTCGGCGCTGGCCGGCATCGGGCTCGACCGCACCCGCGTCGAACTCGTCGCCGATCCCGCTGCAGGCGGCAACGGCCACCAGCTCAGCGCGCGGGGCGCCTTCGGCAAGCTCGAGATCGCCATCGAGAACCGCCCGCTCGCCACGAACCCGAAATCCTCGGAGATGACGGCGCTGGGGCTGGTCCGGCTGATCGAGAACCGCGTGCGCACGCTGGTGCGCTGAACCTCCATCGTCATTCCGGGCAAGCGCAGCGCAGACCCGGAATCCATCGTCGAGCGCCGAGCCCTATGATGGATTCCGGATCGGCGTCGCTACGCGGCTTGTCCGGAACGGTGACGGAAGGCCGGCGCGCCCATTCATAACCAGATCAATCTGAATTTATCTGATTTAGCCGACTGGATCACAGAATGACCCGCCACCTATGGTCCCCTTCGAGACCGGCGGAAACGCCGCGCAGAGACCGCTGAACGCATCGCCAGCCGAGGCTTCCATGACGACCTATCCCGATCTCAAGCTTTATATCGGCGGCGCTTGGCGGAAGACGGCAGAGGAGCAGCCGGTCATCAATCCAGCCGACGAGAACGTCATCGGCGTGGTGCCGCTCGCCTCGCAGACTGATCTCGACGATGCGCTCACTGCCGCCGCCGAAGGTTTCAGGGTCTGGAGCCGCATGGCCCCGCGCACCCGCGGAGAGATCATGCTCAAGGCCGCCGCGCTGATGCGCGAGCGCGTCGAGGAAATCGCCCATTCCATCACGCTGGAGCATGGCAAGCCGCTGGCACAGGCCCGGCTCGAAGTCGTCCGCGGCTGCGAGTTCTTCGAATGGGATGCGGCCGAAGGCCAGCGCGCCTATGGCCGCGTCATCCCGAGCGAGCCCGGCATCCGCTATGTCGTGATCCACCAGCCGGTCGGCACGGTCGCGGCCTTCTCGCCCTGGAATTTCCCGATGAGCCAGCCCTGCCGCAAGATCGCGGGCGCGCTCGCGGCCGGCTGCTCGATCATCATCAAGGCTGCCGAAGAGACTCCGGCCGGCGCCCTCCATATCGCGCGGGCCCTGCATGATGCCGGCGTGCCGCCCGGCGTGTTCAACCTCGTCTTCGGCGTGCCTGCCAGGATTTCGAGCTATCTCATTCCGCAGACACAGACCCGCCTCGTCGCCTTCACCGGCTCGACCGCAGTCGGCAAGCATCTCTCGGAACTGGCCGCGCGCCATATGACGCCAGTGCTGATGGAGCTTGGCGGCCATGCCCCGGTCATCGTCTGCGACGATGTCGACCCCGTCGCAGCCGCCCATCTCTCCGCCACCCGCAAAATCCGCAACGCCGGTCAGGTCTGTACCTCGCCGACGCGCTTCTTCGTGCAGCAGGACATTTACGAGCGCTTCACCAGGGCTTTCGTCGAGAAGGCGCAGGCTACGACCGTCGGCAACGGCCTCGATGCCGCAACCGAGATGGGCCCGGTCGCCAATCACCGCCGCATCGAGGCGCTGGAAGCGCTGACGGCGGATGCCCGCGCCCGTGGCGGACGCGTGCTGACCGGCGGCGAACGCCTCGGCAATCGCGGCTATTTCTTCCCGCCCACCGTCCTCACCGAATTGCCCGACGACGCCCGTGCTCTGCGTGAGGAGCCTTTCGGGCCGATGGCGATCATCAACCCCGTCCGCACGGTCGAGGAAGCGATCGAGAAGGCCAATTCCCTGCCCTTCGGCCTCGCCGCTTACGGTTTCACCCATTCGGCCGCCCGCGTCGATCAGCTCGCTGAGGGCATCGAGGCCGGCAATGTCTCGATCAACACGCTCGAAGCCTCCGTCGCCGAAGTGCCCTTCGGTGGCGTCAAGGATAGCGGCTATGGCCGCGAAGGCGGGGCTGAGGGCCTCGCCCACTACATGACCGTCAAGACCCTCTCGCACAAAATGGCCATCTGACCCCTATCCGCGCCTGACGCGCCGCGACGCTTCCGGCAGGAGGCGCCCCGCGCTCGCCAGGATGCTGTCGGCAAGCGCCCGCGCCGCCGCCTGATGCGATTGCCCGCCGATCACGACGAATTCGATCATCCCCAGCGGCGGCAACGCGTCACGCGGCTCGACCTCGACGAGCCCCTGTGGGATCAGGCGGGCTGAATGGGCGGTGATGCCGAGCCCCGCCACCGTCGCCGCGCGCAGGCCCGCGAGGCTGCCGCTGGTACAGGCGACGCGCCAGGCGCGGCCCGCCCGCTCCAGCGTCTCGATGGCATGGACGCGCGTGATGCTCGGCGGCGGATAGAGCACGAGCGGCACCACCGGCTGCTCGGCCAGCCCCGTGCCCGGCCGGCCGGCCCAGACGAGACGCTCCTGCCAGGCGACCTCGCCGCGCGCGTCGCCCTTGCGGCGCTTGGCGAAGATCAGGTCGAGATCGCCCGCGTCATACTGCTCGTAGAGCAGCCCGCTCAGGCCCACCGTCAGCTCCAGATCGACCGCGTGATGCTGCATGGCGAAGGCGGCGAGGATTTCCGGCAGCGCCGTATAGGCGAAATCCTCGGAGACCCCGAGCCGGAGCCGCCCGCGCAGGGTCGAGCCGGCGAGATGACGCTCGATCCGCTGTCCCGCCTCGAGCGCCTGCCGCGCAAAGGGCAGGATCGCATCCCCGTCCGGAGTCGGCCGCACCTCATGGGTGTCACGCGCGAGCAGGCGCCGCCCGAGCCGCTTTTCCAGCCGCGCGACATGCTGGCTGACCGAGGACTGACGCAGGCCGAGCTGGCGCGCCGCTTCGGTGAAGCTCAAGGTCTCGCAGACCTTGAGGAAGCTCTGCAGCAGGACGGGGTCGAGCGGCTTCTGGAGAGCGGTTGTCGTCATTGCAATTCATGATAGCCGATATCGCTACCAGTTGGGATCAAAATGAGCGGGGAAGGGATTACAAGGCGGCACCTTATCGGAAGGACCGCAGATGCTCCGCCGCACGCTCGCCCGCTTCGGGATCGACCCCTACCTGATCGCCCTGATGGCGACGGTCGCGGTCGCCGCCATATTCCCTGCCCATGGTGCCGGCGCCGAGATCGCAAGCGACGCCGTTTCCGTCGCGGTCGCCCTGCTGTTCTTCCTCTATGGCGCAAGGCTATCACCGCTGGCGGTCTGGGAAGGCCTGCTGCACTGGCGCCTGCAATCGCTGGTCTTCGCCAGCACCTATGTGCTCTTCCCGCTGCTCGGCCTGCTGCTCACGCGCATCTTCGGCGGTTTCCTGCCATCCGAACTGATCGCCGGCCTGATCTTCGTCTGCATCCTGCCCTCGACCGTGCAGTCCTCGATCGCCTTTACCTCGATCGCGCGCGGCAATGTCGCGGCGGCGCTGTGCAGCGCGTCGATCTCCAACCTCTTCGGGATGGTGCTGACGCCGCTGCTCGTCGTCGTGATGCTCAATTCGACGGGCGGCGGCTTCAGCACACGTGCCGTCGAGAGCATCGCCCTGCAATTATTGCTGCCCTTCCTGGTCGGACAGTTGCTGCGCCGCTGGATCGGCCCCTTCCTGCAGCGCCACAAGGCGCCGATCTCGCTGGTCGATCGCGGCTCGATCCTGCTCGTCGTCTACGCCGCCTTCAGCGAGGGCATGGTTGCCGGCATCTGGTCGCAGGTCACGCTCGCCGATCTCGGCCTCGTCATCATCATCGACGTCGCCCTGCTCGCCGCGGTGCTGGCGATCACGACCTTCGCCAGCCGGCGCCTCGGCTTCTCCAGGGAGGACGAGATCGCCATCGTCTTCTGCGGGTCCAAGAAGAGCATGGCGAGCGGCATCCCGATGGCGAACATCCTGTTCCCCGGCCAGGCGCTCGGCCTGATCGTGCTGCCGCTGATGCTGTTCCACCAGGCGCAACTCTTCGCCTGCGCCGTTCTGGCCCAGCGTTATGCCCGCCGTCCCGTTCAAGCAAAGACCGAAACGCCCGGCGAAGCGGATCTGGCGGCCGCAAAGACCTGAACGTCCCGCCCGCAAGGGCTGGATCTTTCACCGCGCGCGGGAACAATCCGGCCGATCCGCGGTTGTTCCCCTGCACGGCAAGGCCGTCATCCTCTCCGAAACCAGGGCTCCCCGATGCGCATCGGGGAGTGATCATGGAGGCGAGACATGAAGCAGGACGACAAGACCCAGCACGAAATCCGGAAGATCGCCTACGGGCTCTGGATCAAGGACGGACAGCCCGAGGGCCGCGACCGCGAGCATTGGGAAGCCGCCAAGGAGATCTGGGCCTTCCGCAGCCATAATCACGTCCTCGACGACACCGACGATTCCGGCGCGGGCACGGCGAAGAAGCGCCGGCAGACATCCGACGCGGCCTGAGTGGCCGGCTCGCCCGTCACCAACCGGCTGGAAAGAGAATGAGCAGCGAGGCAGGCGCCGTCATCCGGCGCCTCGGCCTCAGGGGCAGATATATCCGCTTGCGTCGGGCTGGCAGCGTGCGCCCGTCGGCAGCACCAGCGCCCCTCGCTCGTGCGTCACGTAATCGCCGTTCGGCAGAATGAAGCCGCCGGTATGATCCGGCGTGACCCGCGTTCCGTCCGGCAGAGCGAGTTGCGCGCCGTCGCGGACGATGCGCTTGCCGGGAGAAGCCCCAGGCTGCGGAACGGGCTGGGGCCGGGATGAAACACAACCGGCGGCCAGGACGGCAACCAGGCTGGCGACAATCGAGATCCTGATCATATGTCCATCTTTGCCGCGCCTGAGGGCGGCGTGCAACCCTGCTTGCGAATTTACGGCGAGCGGAGAGTTCAGGCCGCAGGCAGGATCGGCCGCCACTCAACGGAAGCCGAAGACGCTTGCCAGGGAGACGCTTACCAAGGGAGCGCCTGCCGGTTCGGTGCCGGCTACAGGCTCGGATCGCCTCACCTCCGGATCGGCGCCCGGCTATCTAGCCGGTTTCGCCAGTGCGCTCCTGCGAAACCGTCGCCGACTGGCGCTCGGCGCTACGATCGAGGCATTCCGCCATCTTGGCGGTGCCCCAGCCGAATTTCGAGCACTCCGCCGTGCCCACGGTATAATCCCGCGCCGGATGCTGGGATTGAGGCGTGCTGTTGCAGCCGGTGAGAGCCAGGGTGATAATGGCAAGCGCCAATCGCATCGGGGGCCTCCTTGCTGTGGGAGCGGGGATTAAGGCGCAATCCGGCCGGTCAGTTCAACCCCGTTCCCTGCCGGTGGCCGTTTCTGGCGAGCCGCAAGCCGGCTTGCGCACCTGACGCCACGGATCGCAAGGAAATGGAGAGCGGACGCTTTACGCCGCCGCGCGGCACGTCTCGTTTCAGATCAGCGCAGCCATTGAGAGAGTGGCGGACAGGGAGGGATTTGAACCCCCGATACCCTTGCAGGTATGCCGCATTTCGAGTGCGGTGCATTCAACCACTCTGCCACCTGTCCGCGGTCGCCTTCGGTCGAAGCGAGGCGGTTACTACACAAGCCGCGTCCGGGGAGCAAGCCTCCTGCGCAGGAGAAATCCACTCTTCCCCGCCGCTTTCGCTTGACCTCTCCCGGCCTTGCGACTATCGAGCACCGTCCGGCGCGGGGAAACTCGCGCCCGATCTCTTTTGGCATGTGCGCTGCGTCGCATGCCGGCAAGAGCAAACCGGACCACGCAATCGACTGCCAAAAAGCCGTCCCGCAGGCGCTTCCACCGGAAACGCCATGACAGGACGGGGCCGAACATGGAGGACAAAATGTTCGCAGTCATCAAGACCGGCGGGAAGCAGTTCCGCGTCGCCGCCAACGACAAGATCACCGCCGCCAAGATCGAGGGTAACCCGGGCGACACCGTCGCTTTCGGCTCCGTGCTGATGCTCACCGAAGGTGAGAAGACCACGCTCGACGCCAAGGCCCTCTCCGGCATCACCGTCGTCGGTGAAATCGTCGAGCAGGCCCGTGGCGAGAAGGTCATCGCCTTCAAGAAGCGCCGCCGCCAGAATTCGAAGCGCAAGCGCGGCTTCCGCGCCGAGCTGACCGTCATCCGCATCACCGACATCCTCACCGGCGGCAAGAAGCCGGAGATGAAGAAGGGCGATGCCTCCGCCGTCGCGCTGAAGGCCGCCTCGACTGCGACCAAGGGAAAGGCCGCTCCGAAGGCCGCCAAGGCTGCTGCGGCGGTTGAGGGTCTCGACGCCTCGAACCTCTCGCTGATCTCGGGCGTCGGCCCGACCATCGAGAAGAAGCTGCGCGCCGCCGGCATCACCTCGTGGAATGACATCGCCGCCTGGACCGAGGCCGACATCGCCAAGTGGGACGAGGAGCTCAAGCTGCGTGGTCGGGCCACCCGCGAGGAGTGGGTCGAGCAGGCCAAGGAGCTGCTCGCCGGCAAGCCGCCGCGCGCCAAGGCCGACCAGGCCGAGCAGGCTTCGGGCGAGGACTACTGACGGCATCCGTCAGCGCAGATTGATCGTCGGGCCCGGACCGTCTGGCTTTTGCCGCCGATTCGGGTTACAGAGACAGCACAAGTTTTGAGGTAGGGCGTTATGGCTCATAAAAAGGCAGGCGGTTCATCCCGCAACGGTCGCGACTCCGAAGGCAGGCGCCTCGGCGTCAAGAAGTTCGGCGACCAGGCCGTGATTCCGGGCAACATCATTATCCGTCAGCGCGGCACCAAGTGGCATGCCGGCGCCAATGTCGGCATGGGCAAAGACCATACCCTCTTTGCGACGGCGAATGGCCGAGTCCGATTCACGACGAAACTCGGCCGAGCTTTCGTGAACGTAGTTCCGGCCCAAGAGGCCGCAGAGTAAAAGGCGGATAGGGAATTCTCTCGATCCGCCGGTTCCATCGAACCGAACGGATCAAGGGTAATCAGGCCCGAATAGGGTCTCCCGAAGGTCAGCGAAGGGGAGATGGGACCAAAGTCCCAGCTCCCTTTTTCGTTTGCGCCGACGGAGAGACGACATGTTCCCCGAACTGACCCGCGACGATGTCTTCCGGCTCGAGACCCGGCGTCTCTGGCTGCGTTGGCCCCGCATGGCCGATGCCAATGCCATCCTGCGCCTTGCCGGTGACAAGGCGGTGGCGGAGATGACGGCATCGATCCCCCATCCCTACCCGACCCAGGCGGTCGAGCCCTTCATCTTCGGCGCCCGCAAGGGCAATGCGCTGGGCGAGCATCTCGTGCTGGCAATCACGCCGCGTTCGAAGCCCAACGAGCTGATCGGCATGATCGGCGCGCACAGGCAGGCCTCGGGCGTGCCCTTCATCGGCTACTGGCTCGGCGCCTCGCACTGGGGCAAGGGCTATGCGACCGAGGCGGTGCAGGGCCTGATCGACAGCCTGTTCTCGCTGATCGACCTGGCCGCGATCGAGGCCGATACCCGCGTCATCAACCCGGCCTCGCGGCGGGTGCTGGAGAAGTCCGGCTTCCGGTCGGAGGGCTCGTTCCTGAAGTCGCTGCCGGCGCGTGGCGGGCTGTTCCCCTGCGAGCAGTTCCGGCTCGACCGCTCGACCTGGACGGCGCTCAAGAGCTGGAGCGCCAGCGGCTGGGCCCATGCGCCTGAGCTGGAACCGGAGCAGGAACCCGCGCGCAGCGCGCGGACGCCGGGCATGCCTCCGCGCCGTCAGCAGGAACAGGCCGAGCCCTGCCCGGCCTGAGCGTTTCCGCGCCGGAAGCGAAGCGATCTTGAGGGGCGGGGGGGGATTAACCCCCCCCCCCGCGGGGGG
>JAEWKP010000203.1 GCA_023393655.1 Pseudomonadota bacterium
ACCTAGCTCAGTGTTTTCAGTCCGCCGCGAGGTTGCGGCGGACTTCGGGGCTCATCGAGGCGCGCTTTGGGTCAAAACGGCCATCGTTCGGGAGCGACTTCATCAGGTCCTCACTCGGAATAACTAGGAGCACCCGGTGGTGGATCCGCAGGTGTTGCACTTCAGGCAGGTGCCGTTGCGGACCAGCGTGAAATTGCCGCATTCGCCGCACGAGTCGCCGACATAGCCCTTCATGATCGCCTCGGCTCGCCGTTCCGAGGCCGTCGGCTGGGCGGCTGGGGCCGCGAAGCCGAGCTTGGCCATCTCCGCCTCGCCGTAAGCCTCGGGCTCCTCCTTCAGCGCCGTGGCGCCAGCCGTGGCGAGGCCGATGGCGGAGGTGGTCGAGCGGGCAACCGCATCATTCGCCGCGCCGCCGCCCTGGATGGCGAGCAGGTTGATCGGCTTCCCGCGGCGGAAGCCGGTAGAGGCGAGGGGGGTCGTCACGACCGGGGTCGCATCCGGCGCCTTGTCCTGGCCGACGCCGCTGCCCATCACGTCATGACCGATCTCGCTCGGGTCGACATGGGCGAGGTCGTTGCGGCCGAGATAGGAGATCGCGAGCTCCCGGAAGACGTAGTCGAGGATCGAGGTTGCGTTCTTGATCGACTGGTTGCCGGCGACGAAGCCCGAGGGCTCGAAGCGGGTGAAGGTGAAGGCCTCCACGTACTCCTCCAGCGGCACGCCGTATTGCAGGCCGAGCGAGACCGCGATGGCGAAGTTGTTCATCATCGCCCGGAAGGCCGCGCCCTCCTTGTGCATGTCGATGAAGATCTCGCCGAGGCGCCCGTCCGAATACTCGCCGGTATGGACATAGACCTTGTGGCCGCCGACCGTGGCCTTCTGGATGTAGCCGGTGCGGCGATCCGGCATCTTCTCGCGCTCGCGCTTGCGCTCGATACGCTCGACGATGCGCTCGACGATCTTCTCCGAGATCTGGGTGGCGCGCGCCGCCATCGGCGCCGCGACCAGCGTCTCGACCGCGTCATCCGCCTCGTCGTCATCGTCCGAGATCAGGGCGGAGTTCAGCGGCTGCGAGAGCTTGGAGCCGTCGCGGTAGAGGGCGTTCGCCTTCAGCGCCAGCTTCCACGAGAGCATATAGGCGCTCTTGCAGTCCTCGACCGTGGCCTCGTTCGGCATGTTGATGGTCTTGGAGATCGCGCCCGAGATGAAGGGCTGGGCCGCCGCCATCATGCGGATATGGCTCTCGACCGAGAGATAGCGCTTGCCGATGCGGCCGCAGGGGTTGGCGCAATCGAAGACGTTGTAATGCTCGGTCTTCAGGTGCGGAGCGCCTTCCAGGGTCATCGCGCCGCAGACATGGACGTTGGCGGCCTCGATCTCGGCCTTGCTGAAGCCGAGGAAGGGCAGGAGCTCGAACGACATGTCGTTGAGCTTCTCGGCCGGGACCTTGAGCGTGCCGGTGAGGAAATCCTCGCCCAGCGTCCACTTGTTGAAGACGAACTTGATGTCGAAGGCGCTCTTCAGGCCCTTCTCGACCGCCTCGATCTTCTCGTCGGTGAAGCCCTTGGCGCGCAGCGAGCCGGGGTTGATGCCGGGCGCCTGCTTCATCGAGCCATGGCCGACGGCATAGGCCTCGATCTCGGCGATATCGGCCTCGCGATAGCCGAGCGCACGGAGCGCGTCCGGCACGGCGCGGTTGATGATCTTGAAGTAGCCGCCGCCGGCGAGCTTCTTGAACTTCACCAGCGCGAAGTCGGGCTCGATGCCGGTGGTGTCGCAATCCATGACGAGGCCGATCGTGCCGGTCGGCGCGATCACGGTCGCCTGGGCGTTGCGATAGCCGTAGCGCTTGCCCTGCTCGAGCGCCTCGTCCCAGACGATGCGCGAGCGCTCCGCCATGGTGACGGCCGAGCCGCCGAGACGGGCCAGCGTCGCATGGTCGAGCGGCACCGGGGTGACGCTCAGGCCTTCATAGCCGTCGGCGAGGCCATGGGCCGCGGTGCGGTGGTTGCGGATGACACGCAGCATGTGGCTGGCGTTCTTCTTGTAGCCGGGGAACGGGCCGAGCTCGCCCGCCATCTCGGCCGAGGTCGCATAGGCGACGCCGGTCATGATCGCGGTCAGCGCGCCGGCGAGTGCACGGCCCTCGTCGGAATCGTAGCCGAGGCCCATGGTCATCAGCAGGCCGCCGATATTGGCGTAGCCGAGGCCGAGCGTGCGGTACTCGTAGGAGAGCTCGGCGATCTCGCGGCTCGGGAACTGAGCCATCGTCACCGAGATTTCGAGCACGACGGTCCAGAGCCGGCAGAGATGCTCGTAGGCCGCGACGTCGAAGGACTTGGTTTCGGTGTCGTAGAACTGCAGCAGGTTGGCCGAGGCCAGGTTGCAGGCGGTGTCGTCGAGGAACATGTACTCGGAGCACGGGTTGGACGCCCGGATCCGGCCGGAAGCCGGGCAGGTGTGCCAGTCGTTCATCGTCGAGTTGAAGTGCAGGCCGGGATCGGCCGAGGCCCAGGCGGCGTAGCCGATCTTCTCCCAGAGGTCGCGGGCCTTCAGCGTCTTGAGGACCTTGCCGGTGGTGCGGCCGGTCAGGTTCCAGTCGGCATCAGTCTCGACCGCGCGCAGGAAATCGTCGGTCAGCGAGACTGAGTTGTTCGAGTTCTGGCCGGAGACGGTGAGGTAGGCGTCGGAATCCCAGTCGGTGTCATAGGTGTCGAAGGAGATGTCCTTGTAGCCCTGCTTGGCGAACTGGATGACGCGCTTGATGTAGTTGTCCGGTACCAGCGCCTTGCGGGCGAGCTTGATCTCGCGCTTGAGCGCCGGGTTCTGCTCGGGGTCGAAGCAGGAATCGCCGTCGGCTTCGCAGTTCACGCAGGCCTTGAGCACGGCCTTCATGTGCTTCTTGACGGTCTTGGAGCCGGTGACGAGAGCCGCGACCTTCTGCTCCTCCTTCACCTTCCAGTCGATATAGGCCTCGATATCCGGATGGTCGGCATCGACCACGACCATCTTGGCGGCGCGGCGCGTCGTGCCGCCCGACTTGATCGCGCCGGCGGCGCGATCGCCGATCTTGAGGAAGGACATCAGGCCGGACGACTTGCCGCCGCCGGCGAGCTTCTCGCCCTCGCCACGCAGCATCGAGAAGTTCGAGCCGGTGCCGGAGCCATACTTGAACAGTCGCGCCTCACGGACCCAGAGGTCCATGATGCCACCCTCGTTGACGAGGTCGTCCTGCACGCCCTGGATGAAGCAGGCATGCGGCTGCGGGTGCTCGTAGCTCGACTTCGACTTCACCAGCTTGCCGGTCTTGAAGTCGACGTAGAAATGGCCCTGGCTGGGGCCGTCGATGCCATAGGCCCAGTGCAGGCCGGTGTTGAACCATTGCGGCGAGTTCGGCGCGACGCGCTGGGTCGCAAGCATGAAGCGCAATTCGTCATGGAAGGCGGCGGCATCCTCCTCGGAGGTGAAATAGCCGCCCTTCCAGCCCCAATAGGTCCAGCAGCCGGCGAGGCGGTCGAAGACCTGCTTGGACGAGATTTCGGAAGCGTAGCGCTCGCCCTCGGGCAGCTCGGCGAGAGCGGCCTCGTCGGCGACGGAACGCCAGAGGAAGGAGGGGACGTCGTTCTCCTCGACCTTCTTCAGGCGCGCCGGCACGCCGGCCTTGCGGAAATATTTCTGCGCGAGCACGTCGCTCGCGACCTGCGACCAGGCCTCGGGAACCTCGATGCCTTCGAGCCGGAAGACGACGGAGCCGTCCGGGTTCTTGATCTCGCTGACGGCCGATCGGAACGGGATCGCGGCATAGGGCGACTGTCCGGCGGTGGTATAGCGGCGCTCGATGCGCATGATCTTCGTCCCTTGATCTGCCGCGGACTTGCCTTGACGCCACGCGCGGCCGGTTGATCACCGGCTCCTGATGTCAGCCCAAACTCGGTTCGATGCCCGGGATCATCGCGTGTCCTTCCGGACGCGGTCACGATGATCCCAATCCATGTTGGAGCATCGGATTCATCCAAAAAGTGGCTTCCACTTTTTGGTCCGATGCTTTGGGTCCCGGCAGTGTAGCCCCGCCGATGGTCCCGGACGCGCCCAAAATGCCCGCGCAAATCCGTTCGCTTCCGCGGTTGATGGCGGATGCGGCGGCAGGCCCGGAACACACTGGAAAACTAGGGTTTCGCAGTCATCCAGAGGGGGTGCCGCCGGCCGTCATGCGATGGTCAAAATCTAGTGCAGGGACCCGGCCGTCGTCAAGGAATAGTGTCCCGTGATCCCTGTGGGCACGATATCTGGTAGGGATATGTGGGTTGCGGGGATAAGTTGCAAGGCGCCCGCTAAGCCTCGGAAATCGCCGGGGAATCGGATGCCGCTCGGCAAGATTGCCACAGTGTGGGAGGAAGCGCAGTCCTTAAAATCCCCGCTATCATGGTTGACGGGCGATGAATCCGGTGGGTCCGGGACCCGGCCGTGCGTTCCGCTTTCAAAGCCTCCCGGAAGTGGCTGATCTCGGAGCACTTCCCGGCGAATGCAGTGCCGGCGGGCCGCCCCGAATCGCGGCCGAATCGTGGCGGGCGACTCACAGGTGCACAGATTTATTGATCCGCGACGCGCGCGGCTGGCGGCGGGCAAGCCGGGCCGAGGAAGCTGTGCCTGCGACGAGGGCCGCATCGATCGGGACGCGGCCAGGGGCGATCATCGCGCGGGCGGCATGGCCGGCCTATCGCGGACTGGACAGCGGGCAGTGCGGGAGCCATAAGTCGCCCGATTGTTTCAGCATCGCGCGCACGGACTTGAGGACGATGAAGGACTGGCTGCTGCAGATCTTCACCTGGTGGAACGGCCAGACGATCGGCACGCGTTTCCACACCTGGCGCTTCGGCGAGCGGGTGGGAGAGGATGAGTTCGGCAATGTCTATTACCGCACCGCGGGTGGGGTGAAGGACAAGGCGCTCGGCTTTCAGCGGCGCTGGGTGATCTACAAGGGCGATGCGGAAGCCTCCAAGGTGCCGCCGGGCTGGAACGGCTGGCTGCACCACACCGTCGATGTCGCCCCCTCCGAGGAGAGCTACCAGCCGCGCGAGTGGCAGCAGCCGCATCAGCAGAACTGGACCGGGACGGCCTTGGCCTATCGCCCGCAAGGCTCGACGCTGGCCGAGGGCGAGCGCCCGGCCGCAACCGGCGACTACCAGGCCTGGACGCCCGGTCGCTGAGAGAAGACCGCCTCTGAGAAAAGGCCTGCAAGCCGAGTTTGCGAAATACCGGGCCGCTCCTTTCGGGCGGCCTTTTTGCTGCCAGTCGGAGGTTTGTCCGTCATACCCCAAGCTTTCCGGGGCAATGCCCTTTTTCCGCTGCGATTGCCGTGTTACTGCGCGCCATCGCGGTCCTTCCGCGCCGTCGAAGAGATTCGCGCCCGCATGCCGTCGTTCTTTCGCTTCCCGATCCTGGCAGGCCTCGCCTCGAGCGCTCTGGCGACGCTGGCGGCCACGGGCCCGGCACAGGCCGACCGCATCCGCAATCCGACCGCGGTCTTCGCCGGGCTCGACAAGATCACCGGCCGCATCATCTCCTTCGAGGTGGCGATCGACGAGACCGTTCAGTTCGGCGCACTTCAATTGACGCCGCGAGTCTGCTGGACGCGCCCGCCGACCGAGGCGCCGCAGACCGATGCCTTCGTCGAGGTCGACGAGGTCACGGTCAAGAACGAGTACCGGCGCATCTTCACCGGCTGGATGTATGCGGCGAGCCCGGGCCTGCACGGCGTCGAGCACGCGATCTACGATGCCTGGCTGACCGACTGCAAAGGCGGCACCGAACTTGTCGTCGATCCCAAGGAGCCGGAAGCGCCGCCAGCCGAAGACCCGCGCCAGCCACGCACGCCCAACCAGCCTCCGGCCGCGCAGCAGCCCGCTTTGCCGCCGCGCGGCGGGCGTATCGATGTCGAGCCGCCACGCGGCGTGCCGGTCCAGCCGCAGCGGCCGAGCCAGCGCTTCTTCCCGACCAATCCCTCGCCGGGCCGCGATCCGACTGCCGGCGGCGGCTGATCCTGCCGGTGCGGCGATCCGGCGCTCAGATCCGGGTGAGAGCCTCCCGGCCGCTCATCGCTGTTGAAGCCGGCCAGGCGTGCCAGTCGCCGACATGCCGCAGCGCGTCGTCGAGCAGGCGGCGATAGCCGTCGCGCGGAATCTCGATCGTCCCGAACTGGGCGAGATGACCGGTCTGGAACTGCGTATCCAGCAAACGATAGCCGCCATGCCTCAACCGGGCGACGAGATGGACCAGCGCGACCTTCGAGGCGTCGGTCTCGCTGTGGAACATGCTCTCGCCGAAGAAGGCGCTCCCCAGCGAAAGGCCGTAGAGGCCGCCGACCAGCCGGCCTTCGCGCCAGCATTCGACCGTGTGGACATGGCCGAGCGCGAAGAGTTCGCCGAAGATTTCACGGATGCGCGGGTTGATCCAGGTTTCCGCCCGGTCCGGCTTGGCCTCGGCGCAGGCCGCGATCACGGCGTCGAAGGCGGTATCGACCCTGATCTCGAAGCGATCCGAGCGCACGGTCCGGGCGAGCCGGGAGGAGAGGTGGAAGCGGTCGAGCGGAATGATGCCGCGCAATTCCGGCTCGACCCAGAACAGGCCGGGATCGTCGGCGCTCTCCGCCATCGGGAAGATGCCGGCCGTGTAGGCGCGCAGCATGATTTCCGGCGTGATCGCGGGGGTGCGGACGGGCACGGAACGAGCCTTCATGACCGGATGGGAGCGCGAGGCGGGGTTTATGTCAAACGGGTGTTGCCGGAATGGCCAGCTTCTCATGCTCGGGCTTGGCTCGAGCATCTCGTAAAGGAGGGCGCGCCCTTCTGCAGGAGCTTCCCGGGTTTGCGCTTCACCCCGCCCAAGAATGACGCATGCCGAGGCCGTCC
>JAEWKP010000294.1 GCA_023393655.1 Pseudomonadota bacterium
CCGGAGACGCCGCCGGCCCCACGCCGGCGGGAATTGGAGGAGAGGAGACGATGGAACACAGGATCGTATCCCGTGAGGAGTGGCTTGCCGCGCGCAAGGCCCACCTCGCCAACGAGAAGGAGCTGACCCGCCGGCGCGACGCCCTTTCGGCCGAGCGGCGAGCGCTGCCCTGGGTCAGGATCGAGAAGAACTACGTTTTTGAAGGCTGGGATGGCGGGCTGTCGCTGGGCGATCTCTTCGCGGGCAACAGCCAGTTGATCGTCTATCACTTCATGTTCGGCCCCGGCGCCCGGGAGGGCTGCCCGAGCTGCTCGTTCCTCGCCGATCATTTCGATGGCGCCAACCGGCACCTCAGGCATCACGATGTCAGCCTCGTCGTGGTCTCGCGGGCGCCCTATGCCGAGTTCCAGAATTTCCGGCATCGCATGGGCTGGGATTTCCCCTGGGTGTCATCGGCGAACAGCGACTTCAACTACGACTTCCACGTCTCGCCGAGCCCGGAGGAGAAGGCGGCCGGCCGCTACCAGTATAATTACGCGATGCATGACGGGCAGGGCGGCGAGATGCCGGGCTTCAGCGTCTTCTATCGCAACGATGCGGGCGAGATCTTCCATACCTACTCGACCTATGCCCGCGGCGGCGACCTCCTGATCGGCGCCCATAACTTCCTCGACATGACCCCGAAGGGGCGCAACGAGGTCGGGATCATGGACTGGGTCCGCCATCACGACCGCTACCCGACCAGGCCGCTGGGCGCAGCGAGTTTCCAGCCGGAGCTCGCGGTGAATTGCTGCAGCAGCTGACAGCGGTTTTGTAGGCCAATTCCGGATCCATAGAGTTGATATCAACATTTTATGAAGCGGCCGCCGCCGGCGGTTGCCAACCAAGGAGAAGCGTAATGGCTTATGTCGACGGTTTCGTCCTCGCAGTCCCCGCCGCCAACAAGGAGGCCTACCGCAAGCAGGCTGCCGATGCGGCGCCGCTGTTCCAGGAATTCGGCGTCCGGCGCCATGTCGAGACCTGGGGCGACGATGTCCCTGACGGCAAGGTGACGGATTTCAAGGGGGCGGTGAAGGCGACGCCGGAGGAGGTCGTGGTGTTCTCCTGGTTCGAATATCCCGACCGGGCAACGCGCGATGCCGCCAACGAGAAGATCATGAGCGACCCGCGCATGAAGGCGATGGGCGAGGCCATGCCCTTCGACGGCAAGCGCATGATCTATGGCGGCTTCGCCCCGATCCTCGACGAGGGCGAAGGCGGCGCGATGGGCTATCTCGACGGCGTCCTCGTCGCCGTGCCCGACGATCGCAAGGCCGATTACCGCGATTTCTCGGCCAACCACGCGGCGCTGTTCAAGGAATACGGCGCCCGCCGCGTCGTCGATGCCTGGGGTGACGACGTGCCGGACGGCAAGCTCACCGATTTCAAGGGCGCGGTGAAGGCGCAGGCCGGCGAGACCGTGGTGTTCAGCTGGGTCGAGTGGCCGTCCAAGGACGTGCGCGCCGCCGCCTGGGGCAAGATGATGACGGACCCGCGCATGGAGGCACTCAAGATGCCCTTCGATGGCAAGCGCGTCGTCTATGGCGGCTTCGCGCCGATCTTCGATACCGGGCGCGGCTGAGCCCGCCGCACAGGATTCACGCGACGGCCATGCGGGGGACACCTTGCTCCCGCTGGCCAAATAGCCGAGAGATCGGGCGGCTTCACCGGATCTCTCGTTCATGTTTGCTGGCATTCCCATCGGCGATCTCGCCTTCCTCGCCGTCTCGCTCGTGCTGGCCGGCGCGGTCACCGGGCTTCTGGCCGGCGTCTTCGGCGTCGGTGGCGGCGCGGTCATCGTGCCCGTGCTCTACGAGATCTTCCGCGTCATCGGCGTGGCGGAGGAGGTGCGCATGCCGCTCAGCGTCGGCACCTCGCTCGCGATCATCATCCCGACCTCGATCCGCTCCTTCAACGCGCATCGGGCCAAGGGGCTGGTCGATCTCTCGATTCTCAAGATCTGGGCCGTGCCGGTGATCGCCGGCGTCCTCGCGGGGAGCTGGATCGCGCGCTTCGCGCCGGCCGATCTGTTCAAGATCGTCTTCGTCGCCGTGGCGACGGTCTCGGCGCTGCGCCTGCTCTTCGCTGCCGATCGCTGGAAATTCGGCGAGGACATGCCCGGCAAGCCGCTGATGGTCGCCTATGGCGGCCTGATCGGCGTGCTCTCGGCCTTGATGGGCATCGGCGGTGGCCAGCTCTCCAGCCTGTTCATGACCTTCTACGGCCGGCCGATCCATCAGGCGGTCGCGACATCCTCGGGGCTCGGCGTGCTGATCTCGATCCCCGGCGCGCTCGGCTTCATCTATGCCGGCTGGCCGCAGATGGCACTGGGTACGCTGCCGCCGCTCTCGCTCGGCTATGTCTCGCTGATCGGCATGATCCTGTTCATTCCGACCTCGATCTGGACGGCCCCGCTTGGCGCGAGCCTCGCCCACCGGCTTTCCAAGCGTCGCCTCGAGATCGCCTTCGGGCTGTTTCTGCTGGTTGTCGCCAGCCGCTTCGTCTGGTCGCTCATCCACTGAGGCGCGTGGCGATGAGCGAGACCACGATCCGGCCGCTGCGGCCCGAGGACCACAAGGCGCTGGCCGCGCTGATGGTCGAGATGCAGGGTCATTACAGCGTGCCGTGCCCGGCGCCCGCCGAAATTCTGGCCGGGCTCGCGGCTTTGCCGGCCGGCGTGGATATCCTCGTGGCGGTCAAGGGCGAGACGGTCCTCGGCTTCGCCTCGGCCTGCAATCTCTATCCGGGTCCAGGCCTGAAGACCGGCTATTTCCTCAAGGAGATCTATGTCGCCGATGCCGCCCGCGGCGCCGGGCTCGGCCGGGAGCTGATGACGGCGCTCGCCGGGCTCGCGCTGGAGCGCGGCCACCAGCGCATCGACTGGACGGCCGATGCCGACGATGCGGCGTTGCTGCGCTTCTACGAGGGTTTGGGCGCCGCCGCCTATCCGAAGAAGGTGTTCTATCGCCTGACCGGAGATGCGCTGATCGGTCTGGCGGGAACAGAAGGCTCCTGAAACCCGCTGTCATCCCGGGCTTGACCCGGGATCCATCGTAAAGCGCCGCGCTCTCCGATGGATTCCGGATCGGCGCCGCTTTCGCGGCTTGTCCGGAATGACGGAGGCGGGCCCGTCCCGACAGGCCTCAGTTGCTCAGCCTTTGCGATCGGCCAGCCTCTTCGGCAATCCCGCCATGATCGCCAGCCGCTCGGCTTCGCTCAACCGGCCCCATTGCGCGATTTCGGCGAGGGTCCGCCCGCAGCCCTCGCAGAGCTTGCTGACGGGGTCTATGACGCAGACCCTGATGCAGGGCGTCGAGGCGCCGCTCATCGCCCCGGCCACCCGATCGCGAGCGCAAGGCCCAGATAGATCGCGATTTCAGCGAATTGCTGCGCTGCCCCGAGGATGTCGCCGGTCTGGCCGCCGATCAAACGCCGTGCCATGCGCGACAGCACCGCCGCCGCACCGTGCGCCAGCGCGAAGCCGATCAACAGGCCGGTGATTGGCAGTTCTGCCGCCAGCCCGATTCCGGTCGCGAGGAAGAGGCTCAAGCCCAGCGCGATCCGCGCCGTCAGCACCGTCGGCTGGCCCACGGTCGCCGCCGCACCGCTGCTGCGCGCCGCCGGCTGGGTCGCCAGCATGAACAGCCCCTCGGCGCGGGACCAGGGCGCTGCGACGAGCATCGCCGCCGCCGCCGCCCAGGCGCCGGAGCGGTCGAGGATCATGGCGACCAGGCTCGCCCGCAGCAGCAGCGACAGCCCCAGCGCCAGCGCACCATAGGAGCCGATGCGGCTGTCCTTCATGATCTCCAGCCGGCGCTCGACCGTATGCCCGCCGAACAGCCCGTCGGCGCTGTCGGCGAGCCCGTCCTCGTGGAAGGCGCCGGTCGTCAGGGCGAGCGCGGCCAGCGCCAGCGCCGCGACGACAAAGCCGCTCAAGCCCGCAAGGCCAGCCCCCAGCGCGATCAGCGCGGCCGGCGCGGCGATGACGAGCGCGGCGAAGGGCAGGGCGCGCGGCACTTCGCGGAAATCCGGGATGCCATGGCCGTCGCTCTCGCCCGGCAGCAACGGCACCGGCAGGCGCGACCAGAAGCGCAGGCAGATCGCGGTCGCGATTCCCCAGCCCGGCCAGTCCGGCGGAGGCGCCTCGCTCGTGGTCTCAGCCTCTGACATGCCTGCCGCGGCGTCTCGCTCGATTGTCTTCATGCTCCCGACCCTATAGCAGCAGCGTCAATCCTGCCGCCACGCCGATGCGCTGATGCGGCGCCCTCGCGTGATGGATCTGACCATGGCCGCCTCCGGATTGCCCTTCGACGATATCCGCGACCTGATCGCCGCGATGCCCGGCCCCGACATGGAGGCCGCAAACGCTGTGCGTGCCCGCGACGCTAATCTCACCAAGCCGGCCGGCAGCCTTGGCCGCATGGAGGAGATCGCCGAATGGCTCGCGGCCTGGCAGGGCAAGGGGAAGCCCGCGGTCGACCGGCCGCTGGTCTGCGTCTTCGCCGGCAATCATGGCGTGGTCGCGCAGGGCGTCTCGGCCTATCCGCAGGCGGTGACGCGCCAGATGCTCGAGAATTTCGCTGCCGGCGGCGCGGCGATCAACCAGATCTGCGCCGCCTATGATCTCGGCTTCAAGGTCTTCGACCTCGCGCTCGACCTGCCGACCGGCGATTTCACGCAAGAGGACGCGCTCGACGAGCGCGCCTGCGTCGCCACCATGGCCTTCGGCATGGAAGCGCTCGTCGGCGGCACGGATCTGCTCTGCCTCGGCGAGATGGGCATCGGCAACACCACCTCGGCAGCGGCGATCTATGCCGCGCTCTATGGCGGCGACGCCGCGCATTGGTGCGGCCGGGGCACCGGCATCGACGATGAGGGCCTGAAGCGCAAGGTCGCGGCGGTGGAGGCCGGCCTCGCGCTGCATCGCGCCCATCTCAAGGACCCGCTCGAAGTGCTGCGCCGTCTCGGCGGGCGCGAGGTCGCGGCGATCTGCGGGGCGATCATCGCGGCCCGCTCGCAGCGCATCCCGGTGATCCTCGACGGCTATGTCGTGACGGCTGCCGCCGCGATCCTGCACGCGATCGAGCCTTCCACCATCGATCACTGCATCGCCGGCCATCTTTCGGCCGAGGGCGCCCATGCCGATGTGCTCGCCCGTCTCGGCAAGGTGCCGCTGCTGGCGCTCGACATGCGCCTCGGCGAGGGCTCGGGCGCGGCGCTCGCCGCCGGCCTCGTCAAGGCGGCGGCAGCGATCCATTCGGGCATGGCGACCTTCGAGCAGGCGCAGGTTGCGCGGAAGGACTAGCCTTCGTAATCCGTCTTCAGGCCCACCCGTTCGGCATGGCGCTCCTGCGCCAGCTCGATCAGGCGGGTGATCAGGGCGGGGTAGGGCAGGCCGGAGGCCTCCATCATCTTCGGATACATGCTGATCGCGGTGAAGCCCGGCAGCGTGTTGATCTCGTTGAAGTAGAAGGCGCCGCTCTGGCGGTCGAGGAAGAAGTCGACGCGCGCCATCCCGCTGCATTCCAGGGCCAGGAAGGCGTCGATCGCGAGTTGCCGCACGCGCGCCATCTGCTCGGCATCGAGCTTCGCCGGCAGGTCGACGCTGGCGCCGTCCTGGTCGATATACTTGGCCTCGTAGGAATAGAACTCGTGCTGCGGGCCGGCATTGAGCTCGCTCGCGACGCTTGCCGTTGGCGGATCGCCGTCGAGCACCGCGACCTCGATCTCGCGGGCGTCGATGCCCTGTTCGATCAGCACCTTCGTGTCGTACTGGAAGGCGTCGTCGAGCGCGGCACCGAGCGCGCCCCAGCTCTTCACCTTATGGACGCCGACGCTGGAGCCCATGTTGCAGGGCTTGACGAAGACGGGGAGGGTGAGCCGCGCCACGGCCGCCTTCGCCGACCCCTGCGGATCGCGCCGCCAGTCGCGCCGCGACAGGGCGAGATAGGGGGCAACCGGCAGGCCGGCGAGCGCGGCCAGCCGCTTGGCGATGTCCTTGTGCATGCCGACCGCCGAGGCCAGCACGCCCGAGCCGACATAGGCGGCGCCGGCCAGTTCCAGCAGGCCCTGCATGGCACCGTCCTCGCAGAGCGGGCCATGGATCACCGGAAACACGACATCGACCGGCGCGATCTCCGGTGCCGCGCTGTCGGCCGGCAGGATGGCGGTGTGCTCGCCCTGCGGTTCCAGCCTGATCGCGGGTGAATCGGCGGGGATCGGCAGGCTCTCGGTATTGGCTCCCTCGATCCGGCGCAGGTCGTGGCATTGCCAGCGGCCCTGCTTGTCGATGCTGACCGGAACGGGCTCGAACCGCTCGCGGTCGATATAGCGCAGGACCGAAGCGGCCGATTTCAGCGACACCTCATGCTCGCCCGACTTCCCGCCATAGAGCACGGCGACGCGCGTTTTCCGGTTCATGATCCGAGGGTCCGAGAGGCTGGAGGGAATGCTTCGACGAGGCGGTGAAAGGATGTCGCCGACGGGTGGGGCGAGATTCGGGCGCTCGCGCTCACGCAGCCCGGGTCTTCGGCTCGGGCAGGGCGGCAAGCGTGTCCATGACGCGCTCGGCCGGCAGCGTGATCGTGACCTCGGTGCCGGCGCGCGGCCTGGATTTCAGGTGGAAGCCGCCGCCATGCAGGTCGATCAGCCCCTTGACGATCGGCAGGCCGAGGCCCGAGCCCTGTTCGGCGGTCTTGATCGCGAGCGAGCCGCGCCCAAAACTCTGCATCACGATCGGGATTTCGTTCTCGGGGATGCCGGGGCCGGTATCGGTGACGGAAACATACTGCCCGCCCGTCGCGGTCCAGCCGACCTTGATCGTGATCTCGCCGCCCTGGGGCGTGAACTTGATCGCGTTCGAGAGCACGTTGAGGACGGCCTGCCGGATGGCGCGCTCGTCCGCCCAGACACGCGGCAATTGCGGTTCGGCCAGCGCGCGGATGCTCTGGCCCTTGGCCTTGGCGCGCAGCGCCAGCATGTGCTGGCAGTCCTCCACGACGCTTGGCAGCGAGAGCGCCTCCTCGTTCAGCTCGTATTTGCCGGCCTCGATCCGCGACAGGTCGAGGATTTCGTTGATCAGGTCGAGCAGATGCTGGCCCGATCCGTGGATATCGGCCGAGTATTCCTTGTAGGCGGCATTGGCATGCTCGCCGAAAATCTCGTTCTTCATCACCTCGGAGAAGCCGAGGATGGCGTTGAGCGGGGTGCGCAATTCGTGGCTCATCGTTGCCAGGAAGCGCGACTTGGCGAGGTTCGCCTCTTCCGCCTTGCGCCGCGCCTCGTCCGAATTGGCGTTGGCGGTTTCCAGTTCCGCGATCAGCGCGTCCTTCTCGGCCCGGAAGACGATTGAATCGACCGAGCTCGCATAGAGGCGGTTGGCCAGGAAGATGAAGAAGAGCTGAGCCGAGGCCGCCATCAGCGCCATGGTGACGCTGTCCATGTCGCGCCGGTCCCAGAAGAAGACCATGATCCCGGCGATGATCGGGGTCAGCCCGGCATAGACCGCGATCGGGATCGTCGCCGACAGCATCACGGTGAGCGCGCTGACGATCAAAAGAGCGGTGGTGACGAAGACCTTGGCGCCGGGAGCGTCGACCGGGACGAACAGCAGCAGCAGCAGCGACCATGCCAGGCCGTGCAGGCCCTCGGCGAAGGCAAAGAGCCGGCGCCAGCGCTTCAGCCGGACGTCGTCGGGGACCTTGGCGAGGAAGCGCCGCGCGATCAGCACGATGATCAGCGTCGTGAGCAGCACCGCGCCGCTCCACACCGCGACGATCGGGGTCGGCAGCCAGAGGCAGGCGGCGGCGGCGATGCCGAGCACCAGGACGAAGGTGCCGGCGGAGCCGGCGATCCGGTACTGCGCGAAGACACGCAGCAATTCGTTGTCGAAGGCGCGCTCGAGCCCGGTCGATGAAGTCAGCCGTTCGCGCGCGGACCTGACCTCGCGCGTGACCAGCTTCCGGCGCGCCACGGCCGAGGGGTCGGGTCCGCGCCCGCGCTGCACCTGTTCGGCCGTCACTTCCGTCATGGTCGGGAGCGTGTATCCTCGTTCGGCCGCTGCGACATGCAGGGGCCGGCTCGCCATCATGGACACCAAATCGTTAAGCTCTTCCTGATGGCACCCTTCGGATTCGGTCGCTCCCGCTATGGACCTTTCGGCTGGCGCCGGGTCGGCCGGCCGGTCGACTTCGTCGTCGCGCTCGGCCTGCTCGGTTTCCTCGGTCTCGCCGGCGCGATCCTGCAATACCGCCTCGGTCCGGCGCGGGAGCTCGTCGGCGCAGCGCAGGCGATCGATGGCGATTCGATGCGCCTGCTCGGCGAGGAATTGCGGCTGGAGGGGATCGACGCGCCCGAATACCGCCAAAGCTGCACCGCGCGCGACGGCAGACCGCTTGCCTGCGGGCGTGAGGCGCGGCGCGCCCTGCCGGCGCTGTTCGCGCGCGGGGTTACGCGTTGCGAGATCGGCAAGGCCGACCGCTACGGCCGCGGGCTCGCCCGTTGCCGGCAGGGCGAGATCGACATCAACGCGACGCTGGTGCGCGAAGGCCACGCGGTCTCCTACGGCGCCTATCGTGCCGAGGAAGACGCGGCGCGGGCGGCCGGTCGCGGCATCTGGGCGACGCAGTTCGACCGCCCGGAGGCCTGGCGCCGCAGCCACTCCCGCTGAGGCTTTCCGCCATGCTGGCGTCATGAAGCGCCGGCAATCCGGTTGACCTTCCGGCGTGGGCCGTGATCGGGTACGGCGACAGACGGAGAGGATCCGATGAAGCTCTATGACGGCGGGCGGGCCCCGAACCCACGACGGGTCCGCATCTTTTTCGCGGAGAAGGGTGTGCCGCTGCCGGAGCTCGTGCCGGTCGACATCGCCAAGAAGGAGCATAAGACCGAGGCCTTCACCAGGCTGAATCCCGCCCAGCGCCTGCCCGTCCTCGAACTCGACGACGGCACCGCGCTCGCCGAGACGATCGCGATCTGCCGCTATCTCGAAGCACTGCACCCGCAGCCGCCATTGTTTGGCCGGGATGCGAAGGAACAGGCCACCATCGAGATGTGGAACCGGCGCGTCGAACTGGGCCTCTTCGCCAGCGTCGCCGCGATCTTCCGCCACAGCCACCCCTCGATGGCGGAGCTGGAGGAGCAGGTGCCGGAATGGGCCGAAGCCAATCGTGACCAGATGGACGACCATCTCTGGCTGATCGAGCTGCAGCTCGCGGCCAATCCCTTCATCTGCGGCGAGGCTCTGACGGTCGCCGACATCACCGCCGGCATCGCCATCGACTTCATGAAGCCGTCGCGCGTGCCGCTGCCGGAGGATTTCGTCCATATCCGCCGCTGGCATGGCGCGCTGTCGGCCCGGCCGAGCTGGAAGGTCTGATGCTGCGCCTGGTCCTGGCCCTGCTTGCCGCCCTGGCCTCGTCCGTTCCGGCGCCGGCCGCCGAAAGGCTGAGCGGCGAGGCGATCGAGCGCGCCTTTCGCGGCAACACGGTGTCCGGCCGCTACACCAATGGTGGCTTCTTCACCGAGTATCACGACCCCAATGGCCAGGCGCTCGGCCACAATGGCTGGCAGGCCAATACCGATGCCTGCTGGATCACCAAGCCGGACCGGATCTGCTATTATTACGGCCCGCAGAGCGACCGGACGGTGCATTGCTTCTCGGTCGAGATGAGTGGCGATCTCTATGTCCTGCGCAACAGCGGCAACGGCATGGTCAATGCGCTGGCCAAGGTTGAGCTCGGCAATCCCCGCGGCCATACCGACAACGGCACGCCCTGGTACTGCGACGGGTTGATCTCGCGGGGGGCCGAGCCCCCGATGAGCCGGAAACTGGCGCGGCGCTGATGTCCTGGTTTGCAGGCCTCGCGATTCTTGCCTTGAGTCTGCTGGCGGCGGCCCAGGCTGCGGCCGTCGAACGATTGAGCGGCGAGCAGATCAGGCAGCTCTTCGAGGGCAACACCGTCTCGGGCCGCTATTCCGGCAGCAACCTGCCGTTCAGCGAATATCATCACGCCGATGGCCGGGCGAGCGGGCATAATCGCAACGTCACGAACACCGATGCCTGCTGGATCACGACCCCGGACGCCGTCTGCTATTACTACGGTCCGCAGGAGAAGCGCCGCACCTATTGCTTCACCATCGAGACCAGCGGCGACCTCATCGTCATCCGCAGCCGCCCGAGCGGCCGCATCAACGGCCTCGCCCGCGTCGAGAAGGGCGATCCTTACGGCTACGCCGCGAGGAAATCCGACTGGGTTTGCGACGGGCTGATCTCGCAGGTGCCGGGCCGGTCGCGGCTGGCGCGGCGATGAACGCGACGGAGCGGCTCGACGCGGTGCTGGCGGAGCTGCGTGCCTGCCGCATCTGCCGCGATGAGCCTCGCTACCTGCCGCCCTTGCCGCATCAGCCCCGCCCGGTCATCCAGGCATCGGTGACGGCCAGGATCTGCGTCGCCGGCCAGGCGCCGGGCACGCGTGTCCATGCCAGCGGCCGGCCCTTCACCGATCCCTCGGGCGTGCGCCTGAGGACCTGGCTCGGCATCGACGAGACGGTGTTCTACGATGCGGCGAAGGTCGCCGTGGTACCGATGGGGTTCTGCTTTCCCGGCCTCGACGCCAAGGGCGGCGACAAGCCGCCGCGGCGGGAATGCGCGCCGACCTGGCAGGAGCGTGTCTTCGCGGCATTGCCCCGGATCGAGCTCGTGCTGGCGATCGGGCGCTATGCTCAGAACTGGCATCTCGGCCCGAACGAGGCCGCCAATCTCTCCGCCACCGTCGCCAACTGGCGCGAGATTCTTGGCCGGCCGGTCCTGCCGCGCGTCCTGCCCTTGCCGCACCCGTCCTGGCGCAACAATGCCTGGCTCAAGCGCAACCCGTGGTTCGAGGAAGAGCTCGTACCCGTTCTGCGCGAAGAGGTGGCGCGGCTGCTGCGCTGACAGGCTCGTTCAGTAGCGGAAGGGGCTGGAATCGAGCCCGCGATTGACCTGGCCGCGCACGCCGACAACCGAGCGGACGGGTCCCAGCGCCGTCTCTCCCCGGGTTTCGAGATAGACCAGTCCATCGGCGCGGCTGCCGTAGCCATTGCGCGAACTCTTGCCGAACTCGGCGCGGACCGAACCGCCGGCCCGCACGCAGAACGCGGAGCCCTCCACCCGGACGAATCCGGCGCCGTATTCGGGGCAGGGGCGGGCGGCGGCGCCGGGCTTGGGAGCGGGCTTGGCGGAGGCTTCATGCGGCGCGGGCTTTCGCGGCAGCGGCTCGCCGATCGACTGTGCCGAGGCTGCGGTTGCGAGGCCGGACAGAAGCAGGGCGAGGGCAGTGCGGAGCATGGCTGGAATCCGAGGCGACGATCCCTGCTACTGAGCCAGCAAGGCGCAGTTGTGGCAAGGTCGCCGGCTCTCCGCCGGCTCTCGGCCCGCCAATAGAAAACCCCGGCTTGCGCCGGGGTGAGTATCGCTCGCGCCACGGCTCCGTTGGATCAGAGCTGGTTCGAAACGCGCGAGCGGATCAGGAAGTTGTCGAATGTATATTCGGCGATCTGGAACCAGAGATATTCGTCGCCGCGGAAGGCCGACATCGAATCGTAGAGCTTCTTGAAGTCCGGGTTCTTGGCGGAGGTTTCGGCATAGACCTCCTTCGAGGACTTCAGGCAGGCTTCGAGGATCTCCTGCGAGAACGGCCTGAGTTGCGCACCGCCGGCGACGAGGCGCTTCAGCGCGGCCGGATTGCGGGCATCATATTTCGCCTGCATGTCGATATTGGCCTGGGCGGCGGCCGTGGTGAGCAGCGACTTGTAGGTCTTCGGCAGCTCGTTCCATTTCGCCGTGTTGATGAAGAAATGCAGCGCCGCGCCGCCCTCCCACCAGCCGGGATAGTAGTAGTAGGGCGCAACCTTGTTGAAGCCGAGCTTCTCGTCATCGGCCGGGCCGACCCATTCGGCCGCATCGATCGTGCCCTTTTCGAGTGCCGGATAGATGTCGCCGCCGCCGATCTGCTGCGGCACGACGCCGAGCTTGCTCACCACCTGCCCGGCGAAGCCGCCGATGCGCATCTTGACACCTTGCAGGTCGGCGACCGTCTTGATCTCCTTGCGGAACCAACCGCCCATCTGGCAGCCGGTATTGCCGCCGGGCAGGGCGTAGATGTTGGCCTTCTTGTAGAACTCGTTCAGAAGCTCGTTGCCGCCGCCATGGTAGAACCAGGCATTCTGCTGGCGCGAATTCAGCCCGAACGGCACGGCGGTGCCGAAGGCGAAGGTCGGGTCCTTTCCGACATAGTAATAGGACGCGGTGTGGCACATCTCGACCGTGCCGTTGGTGACCGCGTCCGCGGCTTGCAGGGCCGGCACGATCTCGCCCGCCGCGAAGACCTGGATCTGGAACTTGCCGTCCGTCGCTTCCGAGACCGCCTTCGCCAGCACCTCCGATGCGCCGAAGATCGTGTCGAGCGATTTCGGGAAGGACGAAGTGACGCGCCATCTCACCTCGGGCATGGACTGTGCGATGGCCGGGCTCGCGATCGCCCCGGCGGCAGCTCCGGCCCCGGCAACCTTCAAGAAATGACGACGACTCATCGATTTTGCCCTCCCCAAGGCCATGCACGCCGGTTTTTCCGGTCGTCGCGAACGCCTGTGAGGAAAGCAGGTCTGCCGGCGGGCGCAAGAGGAATTTGCATGGCAATCATGCAATTTCGTCATGAATCGGCTTCGAACCTTCTCGAAGCGCGATCGATGAGAACGTGCGTTCAGCCGCTTCGTTGCAAAAAAAGAGGCCCGGCTTTCGCCGGGCCTCCTGTCGATGAGCCGTCGTGGCGCGGGGTCGCTCAGCGGGCGCGCGTCCGGACCTGGAAGACGTCGAAGCTGAGTTCGGCGACCTGCCACCAGAGATACTGGTCGGAGCGGAAGGCGGCCATGGCCTCGATCGCCTTCTTGAAATCCGGGTTCTTGGCCGAGATTTCGGCATAGAGCTCGTTGGAGGCCTTGAGGCAGGCTTCCATCACGTCCTGCGGGAAGGGGCGCAACTGCGTGCCGGCCGCGACCAGGCGCTTCAACGCCGGCGGGTTCACCACGTCGTACTTCGCCGACATCTGCGTGTTGGCATAGGTGCAGGCGGCCGTCAGCGCGGCCTGGTAGGCCTTCGGCAGGGCGTTCCACTTCTCCAGGTTGACGAAGGCGTGGACGGTCGGCCCCCCCTCCCAGAAGCCCGGATAGTAATAGTACGGCGCGACCTTCGAGAAGCCGAGCTTCTCGTCGTCATAGGGGCCGACCCATTCGGCGCCGTCGATCGTGCCCTTTTCGAGCGCCGGATAGATGTCGCCGCCGCCGAGCTGCTGCGGCACGAGGCCGAGCTTCTGCAGCACCGAGCCGGCGATGCCGCCGATGCGCATCTTCAGGCCCTGAATGTCGGCGACCGACTTGATCTCCTTGCGGAACCAGCCGCCCATCTGCGCGCCGGTATTGCCGCAAGGCAGGCCGTAGGCGTTGAACTTCTTGTAGAACTCGTTGAACATCTCGTTGCCGCCATGCTGGAACAGCCAGGCGTTCTGCATGCGGGCATTGAGGCCGAACGGCACCGAGGCGGCGATCGCGAAGGTCGGGTCCTTGCCGACATAGTAATACGAGACGGTATGCGCCATCTCGACGGTGTTGTTCGTGACCGCATCGAGGGCCTGCAGGGCCGGAACGATTTCGCCGGCCGCGAAGACCTGGATCTGGAACTTGCCGTCGGTCAGTTCGGAGACCATCTTGGCCATGACCTCGGCGCCGCCGTAGATCGTGTCGAGGGATTTCGGGAAGCTGGACGCCAGGCGCCACTTGATCTCCGGGTTTGACTGGGCGACGGCCGGCATGGCGACGGCGGTCGCGGCGGCACCGGCCGCGGCGGTCTGGATAAACTGACGGCGCTTCATCTAGGCACTCTCCTCGGATGTTCGGTGGATGCGGACGTTTCGAAACAAGTCCTGCCGCCCGGCGTTCGGAATCGGGTTGTAGCGAATGGGTTTTCGAAGTGCGAGGGATTTCATCGCCGATTCCTGCGACTTTCGGCTAGTTTCCGCCCCATCTTGGCGGGCTTCTGCGGCAGTGGTTAAAGCGGGCATGATCGAGACCGAAAACCTGCGCCTGCGTCGGCCCGAGATCGGAGATCTCGACGCGATCCATGCGATGCGTAGCGACCTCGCTGTCGTCCGTTTTCTCGGCGGCCGGGTGCTCAATCGCGAGGAGGCCTGGCATCGGCTGACCCGCATCGTCGGCCACTGGGCCCTGCGCGGCTATGGCATGTTCGCGATTGTCGAGAAGCGCAGCGGCGCCTTGGTCGGAGAGGTCGGGCTGTTCGACGGCTGCAGGGGGCTCTCCCCGGATTTCGACAATGCGCCGGAGGCCGGGTGGATTCTGGCCGGCGAGGCGCAGGGCAAGGGCTATGCGGGGGAGGCGGCGGCGGCGGCGCATCGCTGGTTCGCCGCCGCGCATGGCGAGCGGCGCAGCGTCTGTATCATCGCGCCCGAGAATCTTGCCTCCTTCCGTGTGGCGCACAAGCTCGGCTACAAGAGCTTCGGACAGGTCGATTACCAGAACGGGCCGGTGGTGATGCTCGAACGCATTCCCGGCTGACCAAGCGGAGCGGGGAAATATGGATCAGGACAGGCTCGCGAAGCTGCGGGAGCGCTATTCCGGCAGCGGCGGCGGCGAAATCCGGGACCCGCATTTCGCCAAGGTGGCTGCCGGTCAGTTCACCGGCGACCGGCGCAAATGGCCCTTCGCGGATGTCGCGACCTTCCTTGGCGCGCCCTATCGCCCTGACGCCCTCGCCGCGCCCGGTCTCGGCGGCCTCGACGTCGCGATCATCGGCGTACCCATGGATCTCGGCGTGACCAACCGAGCCGGCGCGCGCCTCGGCCCGCGCGCGGTGCGCGCCATCGAGCGCATGGGGCCGATGGACCATGCACTGGGCACTGCCCCTTTCACGATGCTCAAGGCGGCCGATATCGGCGACGTGCCGTTCCGCTCGCGCTATTCGCTGGAGAGCTGCCACGAGGATATCGAGGCGACCTTCAGGGCGATCGTCGAGGCCGGGGTTTCGCCGCTCGCCGTCGGCGGCGACCACTCGATCACCTATTCGATCCTGAAGGCGGTCGGCGCGAAGCGTCCGGTCGGCATGGTCCATATCGATGCCCATTGCGACACCTCCGGGCCGTATGAGGGCTCGAAGTTCCACCATGGCGGGCCGTTCCGCCAGGCGGTGCTCGACGGCGTGCTCGATCCGCAGCGCGTGATCCAGATCGGCATCCGCGGCGGCGCCGAATATCTCTGGGAGTTCTCCTACGAATCCGGCATGACCGTGATCCATGCCAACGAGGTCGACGATCTCGGCCTCGAGGCGGTGATCGCGAAGGCGCTGGCCGTGATCGGCGAAGGGCCCACCTATGTGTCCTTCGACGTCGATTCGCTCGATCCCGGTTTCGCGCCCGGCACCGGGACTCCGGAAGTCGGCGGCTTGAGCCCGCGCGAGGCCCTTGCGATCCTGCGGGCGCTGAAGGGGCGCGACATCGTCGCTGCGGATGTCGTAGAGGTGGCTCCGCAATACGACGCGACCAGCAATACGGCGCAATGCGCGGCCCAGGTGCTCTTTACGGAGCTCTGCCTGTTGGCTGAGGCGCGCGCTTCGGGAAAAGGAAGACCATGATTCGGATTCGATCGATCGCGCGGATTGCCGCGCTGAGCGGGCTGTGCCTGCTGGCCCCGGCTGCGCGTGCCGAGGTGCCTGCAAACGGGCAGGCCTATCTGGATGCGGCCCTCGCCTCCGTCGAATCGCTGCTCAGGCTCTACGATGGCAAGGGAACCCTGCCGCGCCTGTCCGATCCGGTCGATGGCAAGGTTCTCGCCGATGTCTGGAATGTGCCGGCGATTCTCGGCAAGGCGCCCTATGGCGCCGCCGATCTCCCGGCGCTGCATGAAATCGTGCAGAAGCAGACCCGCGTCCTTCAGGTCTACGCGCAGTTCGTACCGGGACAGGACCGAAAGGAACCGGACCTGGCCGCGAACGCGGTCGAGTTCCAGGATGAGATGACTCGTTCGCGCGTCTTCCTGCTCAAGGCGGCCGGCGGCACCTTGTCGGCGATCAACGATTTCTCCTTCAAGCTGAAGGAGGAAGACAAGACCGAGGCGCGGGCGCAGGGCTTGCGGCAGATGCGGCTCGGCCTGCAGGAGATCGTCGTCGGCGCGGCGCTGGCGCTGCGCGGCCAGGGCTTGCGCGATGCGAATCGCCTGCTGCTCGCACAGGCCTTCGCGGAAAATGCCGGGGGCATTGCCGCCGCGCTCGCGCCGCCGGACCGCAATGCCCTCGTCGGCGCGCTCCAGGCGGTGAGCCCGTCCCTGAAGCCGGAAGCGCAGAAGGCGGTTGCGGAATTTGCCTCTGTCGTGGCCGCCGCTCCCTGCGAAGGCTTCTGCAAGGTCAACTGAGGCAGGCCCGGTCTTTCAGGGCCGGGTCGCCAGCCAGATCACGTGACGTGCCCCGCCGCCGGTACGGCGGGCACGTGCCGTTACCTCTTCGGTGGCGAAGCCGGCCTGGCGCAGCCGCCGGGTGAAGCCGTGGTCCGGCCCCGAGGACCAGACCGCCAGAATGCCGCCGGGCCGCAGCGCGGCCTTGGCGGCCTGCAGTCCCGTTGCCCCGTAGAGCTGGTCGTTGCCGGCCACGGTCAGCCCCTCCGGGCCATTGTCGACATCGAGCAGGATGGCGTCGTGGCGCCCTTTGCCGGCCGCGATGGCGGCGGCGACGTCGGTGACACTCACCTGCACGCGGGTATCGTCGAGGCTGCCGGCGAAGACCGCGGCCATCGGGCCCCGCGCCCAGGCGAGGACGGCGGGGATCAGCTCGGCGACCTCCACCTGCGCATCGTCAGGCAGTTTGGCGAGCGCGGCCCGCAAGGTGAAACCCATTCCTAAGCCGCCGATCAGGATGTTCGGCTGCCGGCGCTGCCCCAGCCTGTCGCAGACCAGCGTCGCCAGCGCCTCCTCCGAACCGCTGAGGCGGCTGTTCATCAGCTCGTTGCTGCCGAGCATGATCGAGAATTCGCTGCCGCGCTGCTTCAGCCGGAGATCGCCACTGCCACCCGGCAGCGCTGCGGTATCGAGGAGAATCCAGGGTATCACGTCGCTCTCGCCTGTCTGGGAAGCCATCTTATAGCCTATCCGGCCCGATCGTCCGGGGGCGAACGATATGCCTCGGCAGCATGAATATCGCATGGGCGTGGCGGCGGTGCCCGGCGGGCTCGCGACCCGGGTATCGCCTCTGCTTCTTTGGTCTCATCCCGGTGATCGCCGGTCGTTTGGGCGCGCAAGCTGCGAAAAGCTGCATCGATCCCTCTTGCGACTGGAATGAAACTGCGCCCAATCTGTCGCCACAGAACCGGACCGGGACAACAGCAAGACCGGCCGGCTGAATCTGCGGAGGTCCCATGAAGAGTTTCGTTCGTTTCATCGCGGCGGCGGCGTTGACGGCTGCCGGCGCGACGGGGGCGCTGGCCCAGGCCAAGGAGTGGAAGGAGATCCGGATCGGCACGGAAGGCGCCTATCCGCCCTACAACAACCTGAACGCCAAGAAGGAGCTCGAGGGCTTCGAGATCGATTACGGCAACCTGCTCTGCGAGAAGATGAAGGTGAAGTGCACTTGGGTCGTGCAGGATTGGGACGGCATCATCCCGGCGCTGCAGGCCAACAAGTATGACGTCATCTTCGCCGGCATGAACGCGACCGATGAGCGCAAGAAGCAGGTCGATTTCACCTCGGTCTACAGCAAGACCCCGATCTGGGTGATCGGCCCGAAGAGCACGAAGTCCGACGACATCTCGCCGGCCGCCCTCAAGGGCAAGTCGATCGGTGCGCAGGGCTCGACGATCCACGCCAACTATGTCGAGAAATTCTACAAGGACTCGACCGCGCGCCTCTACCCGACTCAGGAAGAGGCCAATCTCGACCTGCTCAACGGCCGTCTCGACTACATCGTCGCCGACGCGCTCGCCCTGGCCGATTTCCTCAAGGGGAAGGGCAAGGATTGCTGCAAGAAGATCGCCGAGGTGAAGCGCGACGACGCCATCCACGGCCCCGGCGTCGCCGGTGCGGTCCGCAAGTCCGACACGGCGCTGAAGGACATGATCAGCAAGGCCATCGCCGAGACCATGGCCGACGGCTCGCACAAGAAGCTCGAGGACAAGTGGTTCAAGTTCGACTGATCTGACGACGATCACCCGCCGGCCAGCTTGGGCCGGCGGGCCTCAGTTCCTCGCGCGCCGGCCCTCCCATGTTCGACAAATTCGCTCTGCTTGGCTTCGGGGCCGGCGGCTGGGGCCTGGCCCTGCTGCAAGGCGCTGCCAACACCATCTCGGTCGCCCTTGCGACCCTGCCGTTCGGCCTGGCGCTCGGCCTCGTCATCGCGCTGTGGAAGCGCTCCGACTATGTGATCCTGCGGACGCTGGCGACGATCTACACCACCGTCTTCCGTGGCGTGCCGGAACTTCTCACGCTCTACATCATCTATTTCGGCATCCAGGTCCTGATGCAGAAGGTCTGGACCGGCTTCTCGATCCCGCCCTTCGTCGCCGGCATGGTCGCGCTCGGCCTGGTGCTCGCGGCCTTCTCCAGCGAGGTCTGGGTCGGTGCGCTGAATTCGATCCAGAAGGGCCAGCGCGAGGCGGCTTCGGCGCTCGGCCTCTCGAAGGCGCAGGCTTTCCGGCTCGTCGTCTTCCCGCAACTGATCCGCGTGGCGCTGCCCGGCCTCGGCAACAACTGGATGGTGCTGCTGAAGGAGACTTCGCTCATCTCGGTGATCACGCTGCAGGACATCATGTTCATCGCGACGCGGGCCAATGTCGTGACCAAGGAGCCGTTCCTGTTCTTCGGTACGGCGATGCTGCTCTATTTCTTCTTCTCGCTGGTCTCCGCCTGGGGCATCGACAAGCTCGAGCAGCGCACCAATCGCGGCCAGGCCGCCTTCGGCGGAGCGACGCGATGAGCTGGTGCGAATATCCCGGTTACCTGGTCGGCAGCGAGGTCCTGCAGAACTACGGTTGCCGCATGGCGAGCGGCCTCTGGGTCACCTTCGAACTCGTGGCGATCTCGGTCGCCATCGGCTTCTTTCTGGCGCTCGGCCTTGCCATCACCCGGCTCTATGGCCCGCGCTGGGCGCGGATGGCGGTCAGCGGCTACACCACCTTCCTGCGCGGCACGCCGCTGCTCTGCCAGCTCTTCCTGGTCTATTACGGGCTCGGCCAGTTCCGCGAGTTCTGGCAGGATACCGGCCTGTGGTGGTTCTTCCGCGAGCCGTTCTATTGCGCGGCCTTCACCTTCACCATCAACACCGCCGCCTATCAGGCCGAGATCCTGCGCGGCGCCATCCAGTCGGTCCCGCGCGGTCAGTTCGAGGGGTCGCTCTCGCTCGGCCTGCATCGCTGGGCGACCTTGCGCCTCGTCGTGCTGCCGCAGGCGATGATTTTGGCGCTGCGCCCGCTCGGCAACGAGTTGATCGTGATGATCAAGTCGAGCGCGATCGTCTCGCTGGTGACGCTGTTCGACCTGATGGGCGCGACGCGGCTCGCCTTCGCCCGCTCCTTCGATCTCTCGATCTATCTCTACGCCGCGCTGATCTATCTCGTGCTGGTCGAGATCATCCGGCGCATCTGGGACAGGCTCGAGATCAGGCTGAGCCGCCACATGGTGCTGCGCTGATCCGGCCTCAACCCGGCAGGGTCAGCACCACGGCGCCGCGCGGCGTCGCGACGACGGTATGCTCGTACTGGACGGTGGGTGCGCAAGGATCGCTGTAGAGCGTCCAGCGATCGCCGTCGCCGTTCTCGGCCCAGTCAGCGCCCAGAGACAGGAAGGGCTCGACGGTGAAGACGAGCCCGTTCGCCATGGTCCGGCGCTCCTTGCGGTCCGGCCAGGTCGCGATCTCCGTCGGCGCCTCGTGGAGCGAGCGGCCGACGCCATGGCTCGCGAGATTGCGCACCAGCGTATAGCCGTTCTTCTCGGCGAAGCGACCGACCGCCTGTCCGATGCCGGCGAGCGGCTTGCCGGCGCCGACCTGGCCGATGCCGGCCCAGAGCGCTCGGCGGCCATCGCGGCACAGCCGTTCCAGCTTCGGCCTCACCGGCGGCACGGCGAAGGAGGCGCCGGTATCGCCGAAGAAGCCGTTTTTCTCGGCGGAGACGTCGATATTGACGAGATCGCCGGCCAGGATGCGCCGCTCGCCGGGAATGCCGTGGGCGACCTCCTCATTGACGCTGATGCAGGTCGCGCCCGGGAAGTCATAAGCGAGCTCCGGGGCAGGGCGGGCGCCATGGCGTTCGAGATAATCGCGGCCGATCGCGTCGAGTTCGGCCGTGGTCATGCCGGGCTCGATCGCCTTGCCCATGGCGGCGAGCGCGCGGGCCACGATGCCGCCGATCTCTTTCAGCGCCTGCAATTCGTCGTCATTCGATATCGTCATGGACCGGAGCTAAGCCGCTGGTCCTCCGGCTGCAAGGGAAAAGCCGCATGGGCGGATGGCGTGCAATCGCCTTTCCCGTCCGGCGCGCGCAGGCTAAAGCGTGGACATCTTCGGAGAAAAGCGGGAGCTCGGCATGGCCAAAGTCGCATTCATCGGTCTCGGCGTGATGGGGTTTCCCATGGCCGGCCATCTCAAGGCCAAGGGTCATGAGGTCACCGTCTACAACCGCAACCCGACGAAGGCGCAGGAATGGGTCTCCCGCCATGGTGGCCTCTCGGCGCCGACCCCGGCCGATGCCGCGAAGGGCCAGGAGATCGTCTTCTGCTGCGTCGGCAATGATGACGACCTGCGCGCGGTGACCATCGGAGAGAACGGTGCCTTCGCCGGCATGGAGAAGGGCGCGATCTTCGTCGACCACACCACGGCGTCCGCCAATGTCGCGCGCGAGCTCTATGAAGCCGCGAAGCAGGGCGGCTTCGGCTTCGTCGACGCGCCCGTTTCCGGTGGGCAGGCCGGCGCCGAGAATGGCGTGCTGACCGTGATGTGCGGTGGCGAGCCCGAGATCTATGCCCGGGTAGAGCCGGTGATCGCGAGCTTCGCGCGGATGTGCAAGCTGATGGGTCCCGCCGGCTCGGGCCAGCTCACCAAGATGGTCAACCAGATCTGCATCGCCGGCCTCGTTCAGGGCCTGTCGGAGGGCGTCCATTTCGCCAAGCGCGCCGGGCTCGATGTCGAGGCCATGCTGGAGGTCATCTCCAAGGGCGCCGCCGGCTCCTGGCAGATGGAGAACCGCGGCAAGACGATGAACCAGAACAAGTTCGATTTCGGCTTCGCCGTCGACTGGATGCGCAAGGATCTCGGCATCGTCCTCGACGAGGCCCGCCGCAACGGCGCGCAGCTCCCGGTCACCGCGCTGGTCGATCAGTTCTATGCCGAGGTCCAGAAGATGGGCGGCAAGCGCTGGGATACGTCGAGCCTGATCGCGCGCCTCGAAGGCTGAGATCACGCTGGCCCGGATCGGTTCAGGCCGCCGGGCCGGGCCGCTTCCGCACGAAGCTGACGGCGGCGAGGCCCGTTGCCGTCAGAAGCCAGATCAGCAGGTTCATCGATTGCGGCCAGAGCGTCACGAGCCAGCTGATCAGCACGGTCAGCGCCGCGCTGAAGCCGAGCTGCGTTGCGCCCAATAATCCCGCTGCCGAGCCGGCCAGTTCCGGGCGTGCCGAAAGCGCCTCTGCCGTCGCGCCGGGGATCGTCATGCCGTTTCCCATCGCATTCACGGCCAGTGGCAGGAACAAGGCCAATGGCGACCACCAGGGCGTGAACGACAGGGCCATCGCCACGGCCGTTCCGGCGAAGGAAATCATCAGTCCGCGCCGCACCATCGTCTGCGTGCCGACACGCACCGCCAGCCGCGACATCGTGAAATTGCCGATCATGTAGCCGAGCGCGTTGAGGATGAAATACGTGCCGTAGACATCCGAGCCGCGGCCCATCGTCTCGACGACGATATAGGGCGTCGCCGCGATGAACACGAAGAAGGCGGAGGAAGCCGACGATCCCGCGACGACGTTCAGCATGAAGTCGCGGTTGCGCACCAGTTCAGGAAAGACGCGGAAGACGCCGAGGAGTGAACTCTGCCGGCCGAGATTGGGCGCCGTCTCGGGCAGGCGCGCGAGCGTGAAGACGAGCACGGCGACGCCGAACAGCGTCATGAACCAGAAGATCGCGCGCCAGCCGAATGTGGTCTCGATCTGGCCGCCGAGCCAGGGCGCGAGCATCGGTGCCACCACCATGACCATGGTGACGGTGGCGATCTGGCTTGCGGCATGGTCGCGGTCGGCGGTGTCGCGGATGATGGCGCGCGACAGGGCGAAGACGGCACCGCCGCCGGCCCCTTCCAGCACCCGCGCGATCAGCAGGATGTGAGTCGAGGGAGCGAATGCGCCCAGCACCGAACCCAGCACGAACAAGGCCACGCCGGCATTGACACAGGGGCGGCGCCCGAAGCGGTCCGATAGCGGCCCGATGATGAGTTGCGTCACGGCGACGGCGACCAGGAACAGCGTCAGCGTGAGCTGGATCGTGGCGTAGTTCGTGGTGAAATGCCGGGCGAGCGCCGGCGTCGCCGGAGCGAGCAGGTTGAGCGCGATCGGCTGCAGCGCCGAGATCGCGACGAGAATCGCGAGTGTCGGTTTGACCGCCGCCGCCGTCACGCGGCCGGCTTTCGCGTGAGCTTCAGGTTGGAATCGGGCCGCACGCGCTGCCGGTGCATGGTGTAGAGCCCGCTGCCGACGATGAGCGTGACGCCGATGGCGGCGTAGAGATCCGGCACGTCGCCCCAGACGACATAGCCCAGCACGGTCGCGAAGACGATGATGGCGTAGCGGTATTGCGAGATCACGCCGACATCGGTGCGCCGGAAGGCGCTGATGATGAAGAAGGTGCCGATCGTCACCAGAACGGCGGCGAGCGCGATATAGACGGTTTCCAGCCGCCAGACCGGCAGCCACGCTTCTGTGAGGCCATAGGCGACGGCGACGAGGCCGACGAGGATCGTCGTGGTCAGCGACACCACGGTCGAGGGGACTTCGGCACCGATGGTGCGGGTCGTCAGGTCCCGGCCGGCGACGAGACAGGCGCTGATCACGGCGACGATGGCGGCGGCATTGAACGATTCGGCACCCGGACGCACCACGCACAGCACGCCGATGAAGCCGACGGTCAGTGCCATCGCGCGCCGCCAGCCGACGCTCTCGATCCGTAGCAGCACCGCGAGCGCGACGATGAGCAGCGGAGAGGCCATGTTGATCGCGGTGAGGTTGGCGAGCGGCATCAGGCCCAGCGACCAGCCGAAGGTCAGCGCACTGAAGGCCTCGAGAATGCCCCGCTGCAGCACGCGTGGACGGAACGCCAGGTGCAGCCGGTCGTTTTCCCGCGCCGCGAAAACGAGCGCGAGGCCGACCACGACCGCGAAGCCGGTCCTGAGTGCGATCGCCTGTCCGGCCGGATAGATCTCGCGGGCGAGCTTCATGAACACGTCGTTGACGACGAAAAGCGACATCGCGACGAGCATGAAGATAATGCCGCGGCGGTTTTCGGCAGCGCTGGCCAAGGGATGGAATCCTGTTCGGGAGGCTTCAGGCCGGCAGCCTGTCCGTATGCGCGGTAATCCAGCCATACAGGGGCTGGCGATGCGGGTCCAATGCGTCTCCGGCAGGGGCGGCGCGCGGCAACGTGGAGGCCTTTGTTAACCAGCCGGGACCATAACCGGACCCGAGCTTGACCTATGGTGAGACTGGGTAGGGGATGCAGGGCAGGATTCGACGCTGGTTAGGCGCCCGAACTCCGGTGGAGGAAGTCCCCGCTGCGGCCTTGCCTGTGGAGGACGTCACGTCTCGGCAGGCCAGCGCGATCCAGCCTTATGACCTATCCGCCCACGATGCCGTCGATGATATCGAGCGGGACATCCTGTTCGCGATGCAGCAGCTCACGAAGGAATTGGGCGAGGTCGAGCAGCGTTCGACCGAGTCCGAAAGCAGCTCGCGTACCATTCTCGAGAATGCCGGCAGCATGCGCAGCGCCGTCGGTGCCGCCAGCGAGAACGCCTCCGCTCTTGCTGCGGCGACCCACCAGGTCTCGCAGGCAGCCGAGCAGGTCGACGGAGCGGTGGGCAGCGTTCGCGACAGGCTCGATGCCGCCCTGTCGCGGGCTGGCGAGGCTGCGGTGATGCTGGATGGCCTGGCCGCCGCGACTGGAGAGATCAAGGGGATCGCCGATTCGATCGCCGAGATCGCGCGCCAGACCAACCTCCTCGCACTCAACGCGGCGATCGAGGCCGCCCGCGCCGGTGAGGCAGGGCGGGGTTTCGGGATCGTCGCTCACGAGGTCAAATCCCTCGCCGTGGAGGTCAGCGACGCTGTTGGCCATATCCGCGAGCGTGTCGACCGGCTGACCCGTGCCGCGCAGGGCTCGACCGGCATCGTCAACGACACCCTGGAGATCGTCCGGGGCGTCAATCCGATCATGGTGACGATCGGACGGGCTTCCCAGGAGCAGGTGAGTTCGACCGCGGACCTCTCCCGCAACGCGCGGGAAACGGCGCTCTTCGTCGAGGGCGTCGCGCGGCGGGCCGACGAGATCGACCGGGTCGCGCATGAGACGGTGGCCGAAAACGAGCGCGCCCGCCGGGCTACGCAGAAGGGCAGTCGCCTGGTCGGCAACATGCTCAGGCGCTTCAAGCCAGCGCTGCGCCATTCGGCCTTCGCGGACCGGCGTCGCTTCGACCGCTTTCCCACGGCCCGCAGCGCGCATCTTGCGCTCGGCAGTGCCGATCTGTCCGGCCGGTTGGCCGATCTCGGCCGGGGCGGTGCCTTGCTGGCCGGCTTGCATCAGGCCCGGTTGCCGATCGGTAGCGCCGGCGTGGTCACGATCGAGGGCTTGCCGCCGCTGCCTTGCCGGATGACCGGCGCCAGCGAACTCGGCCTGCACCTTGCCTTCGCGGACGATGCCGCGGCCGGCTGCTCTGAACTGGCGGGCATGATCGAGGAGATCGAGCGCTCGTGGCGTCCGCTGATCGAGCGCGCCCAGGATTTCGCGCGCGAGACCGCGGCGGCGATGGAAGGCGCCATCGACCGCGGCATGCTCTCCGAGAGCGACCTGTTCGATCTCCGCTATGTGCCGGTCCCTGAAATCGAGCCGCGGCAATATCTGAGCCCGAGCCTGCCGGTACTCGAAACGGTCCTGCCGCCCCTGCTCGCCGGTGCGCTAGGCTCCGACAAACGTCTGGTTTTTGCTCTGCCGAGCGACCGCAACGGCTATGTCCCGGTGCATCATGCCGCCTGGTCTCAGCCGCCGCGCGCCGACGACCCAGTCTGGAACGCCGCGCATGCCCGCAATCGGCGGATCGTTGACAGCCGCGCGGGCTTGAGCGCCGGGCGCTCGATCCGCCCCTTCCTCATCCAACTCAGCCGGTACGAGCATGAGGACGGTCGTGCCGAATTGCTGAGCGAGATCAACGCCCCGCTACGCGTCCGCGGCCGGCACTGGGGTGGAGTCAGGATGGCTTATCGGCTTTGATGGGTTGCCGTCGCGCCTGACGCGCAAATCTGGAACCACCTGTCATCCCGTGCGCGCTGCGGCATGTGAATGCCGCTGCGCAGACACGGGACCGTCCTCCGGAAAGGGCGCCTTTTCAGAAGGCCGCAAATAGAGGCGCCTTCTCGTCGCGCGGTCCCGTGTCTGCAGCGCACCGCTTCGCGCTGCACCGCGCACGGGATGACAGCGTGTGCCGCCGGCCTACAGCCTGTCCCAGTTCACGCTGATATTGAGCTTCTGAAACGCTTGCTTCCACAGCGTCGCCGCTTGCTCGAGCCGCGCCGCGTCATACACGCCCTGGACCTGATGCACGCTCAGCTCCCAGCCCGCCGCGCCCGAATCCTGCCAGACCTTGCCGAGCAGCCGCCGTAAACGCTCCGGATCGCGTGCGCCGGCGCCGCTGCCGAAGACGGTGAACTGACCCGAGTTCTGCAGCATGTCGGAGACGAGCAGGATCTTGCGGTCGCCGGCCGGGACGCGGTTCTCGCGGCGCGAGGCGACATCGCCGATCGCCTCGACGATCGGGGACTGGTTGCCCTTGCCGGGCTGGGTCAGCACGGTCAGCGCCTCGTCGAGCGGCCGGCCGAATTTCTCGACCCATTTGACGTATTCGCGTCGCGGGTTGCCGATCAATTCGCTCGCGGTCTTGCCGGGGTTGCAGAGCGAGACCAGCGACGGAAAGCCGGGCTCGAACACGTCGTTGAAGACATAGATCGACAGCATCCGGTCGGTCGGCAATTCGTCGCCGACCTGTTTCACCAGCGCCTTCAGCCGATTTGCCTGCACCTCGCTCCACGGGTCGCTCTTGTCGACGAGGATGAGGGTGTGCCCGACCGGCCCGGTCTTCGGGCACAGGGTCTCCTGGTCGCGCGGCGGGCCGCGCAGCAGGGACGGCGCCGCGAAGAAGCCGACAAGGCCAAGCCCGGCGAGCACGGAGGCGACGATCGCCCAGTTCTCGGTCTTCATCTGTCAGCCTTTAGCGCGGCATTGCGGCGAAATCCTCCGCCGTCTGCTTCTGGGCCGCTTCGTCCTGCTCGAAGGCTTCGCGCCCGGCCTGTGCCGCCCGGAGCTTCACCTGCTCGATCTCGCCGGCGAGGTCGATGCCGCGCAGCAGCACCAGCCGGTCCTTGAGCTTGGCCTCGATCAGCGCCGGCATGCTGGTGAGCTGCTGCTCGAAATCGTCGATCTGGCGCCGCGCCGCGACATATTCCGGCAGTTCCGCCGGCTGGTCGATCTCGGCGAGGTTGAGCGATTGCGTGAAATAGGCCGGGGCCAGATCGGTGCGGACCCGGAGATTGGCCTCGCGATACTGCATCATCGCCGCGTCCTTGGCGGCGCGCAATTGCCCGAGTCGGGAGATATAGAGATCGCGCGCCTTCTCGGCTGCCGCCTTCACGCCCTGCAGCTTGCCGAGTTCGTCGCGGCAATCCTCGCGGAAGCCATCGACCTGGGTGCGGATCCCCTCCAGCTCCGGCAGCAATTCGGCATCGAGCCGGCGCCGCTCCTCCTCGACCGCGCTCCAGCGCTGGCGCCAGCGCTTATAGGCGGTGGCGTGGCCGGGATAGCTGCCGAAGGCGGTATAGCCCTTGGTCGCCGAGACGAAGGCCACGAGGCAGCCGATGATGACCAGCGCGACCGACTTGATGTCGTAGATCGCGAACGGATTCTCCATCATCCGCGGCATCACCTGGAAGGAGCGCGCGTCCGGGTTGGCGATCAGCATCTCCCGGTAATGCCCGACCGCGAGGTTGAACAGAACGATCAACCCGATCATCCCGGCATAGGCCGGCAGCGCCCAGAACAGGTGCGAGCTTTTCACATGCTGGCAATAGCGCGCCGGTCCGACCCCCATGAAGAAGCCGAGCGCGATGTTGAGCGCCGAGATGATGACGGCGGTCGCCGCGCCGCCGACCAGGCCGAAATCGCTGGCTTCGGCGAAGAAATTGCCGTTGAGCAAGCTTTCGATCACCAGCGGCACGACCAGGAAGAACAGGATGAACTGCCACTTGTCGAGCTTGGGATCGGCTCGCCGCTTGTTCTCGTAGTTGAAGAAGGCGTATTCGCGCTTGGCCCGGAGCGCATCGTAGACGCGCTGTTCCAGCTCGCCGCCATGCTTGCTCAGCATCGCGCGCATCGTCGCCTCGACGCCGCGCACGCGGCCTTCGAAGCGCTGCTGCGTGAACAGTTCGCGTCGGCTGATGATCTCGGCCTGGATGGCATTGAGGCTCGCCGCCGCTTCCTGCCGCAGCGTGGCGAAATGCTCGCGCGCCCGGGCGACCAGCGTCTGCTCGGTCTGCGAGAGCATCGTCGCGTTCGCCGGCGGCTGGTTCTCGACCGCGTCGCTGGCGCCATGATGCCCGGCCTTGACCGCCTCCGCCAGGTGATGAGCTGTCGGGGCAGGCGTCATGCGCACGACCCGCGAAGTTGCGCCGTCGTCATTCGCCATGGGCGGCTCGCATCAGGAAATGGCGGGCTTCGACGATATCAGTCCAGAAATCGCGGAAGCCGGGATAGGCCGGGCGGAGATACGCGCGCTTGAACCATAGCGTCAGCACGACGAGCCCGCAGAGGCCGAGTGTGGGCAAGAGAGCACCAGCGAGAGCCGGCACTCCCTCGGCCGACAGGTGCAAGACCATCAACGCCAGTCCCAGCGCGCTCGCGAGGGCCAGCAGGGCGAGGACGCAGTGGCGGCCGGTATCGTAGGCGAGCTGGAGGGCTGCGGTCATGATGACGATGGCGAAGGCCGCGCAGAGTTCGAGCACGGCAATTCCCGCGACGACAGCCGCGATACCGGCCATGATCCCCGTCGGAGAGGCCGGCGAGAGCACGAGGAAGACGCCGCGCGCTGAGGACCCGGCCAGGAACAGGCAGAACAGCAGGGTGGCGAGAAGCAGCATGGCGATCAGGGGCAGGGGACGCCGCAGGCCGGCAGCCATGATGGCGAGCCGCGCCGCATGGGTCTGCCTCACGGCGGCGTCGAACGCGCGCGCGGCCGCTTTTGCCCGGCCTGCCATCGCCTTGAACTGTAACCGCATGCAACTCCACCCGTCGGCCCGGACGGTGACCGCATTCGGCCAAGGGGTCAAGCGAGCGGCAGGCGTCCCGGCAGGCTCAGCCGCCGGTGACGCTCATGTGCCGGCCGACGGCCGGGCCGTTATGGCGGCGGTCAATGATGAAATCGTGCCCTTTCGGCTTGCGCGCGATCGCCTCGTCCATGGCGCGGAAGAGCAGTGTATCGTCCTGCGAGGCCCGGACCGGCGCGCGCAGATCGGCGGCGTCCTCCTGGCCGAGGCACATATAGAGCGTGCCGGTGCAGGTCAGGCGCACGCGGTTGCAGCTCTCGCAGAAATTATGGGTCAGCGGCGTGATGAAGCCGACGAGTCCGCCGGTCTCCTTGACGCGGACATAGCGTGCCGGCCCGCCGGTCCGGTAGGGATCGTCGACGAGCGTGTACTTGTCCATCAATCGGCCGCGCACCACCGAGAGCGGCAGGTACTGGTCGACGCGGCCGACTTCGATCTCGCCCATCGGCATGACCTCGATCAGGGTCAGGTCCATGCCGAGCCCGTGCGACCAGAGCATCAGGTGCTCGATCTCGTCGTCATTGACGCCTTTCAGCGCGACCGCGTTGATCTTGACCCGCATGCCGGCCTTGCGCGCCGCCTCGATGCCGTCGAGCACGACCTTGAGGTCGCCCCGGCGGGTGATCTCGCGGAACTTGTCGGGGTCGAGCGTGTCGATCGAAACGTTGATGCGGCGCACGCCATAGCCGGCGAGTTCGCCGGCATAGCGATGCAGCAGTGAGCCATTGGTGGTCAGCGTCAATTCGTCCAGCGCGCCCGAGGTGAGATGGCGCGAGAGCGAGCGGAACAGGCTCATGATGTCGCGGCGCACCAAGGGCTCGCCGCCGGTCAGGCGCAGTTTGCGGGTGCCGCGCGCGACGAAGGCGCTGGCGATCCGGTCGAGTTCTTCCAGCGTCAGCAGTTCCTTGCGAGGCAGGAACTTCATGTCCTCGGACATGCAATAGACGCAGCGGAAATCGCAGCGATCCGTCACCGAGATGCGCAGATAGGAAATCTTGCGGCCGAACGGGTCGACCAGGGGCGACCGCGTCAGCGGCTTCATGTCGTCGAGCAGCACGTCTGCCTCACGTTCCCGCATTGTGGAGCGGCCGGTCCGCACGGGATGCGGGCGCGCCTTCACATTGCTATAGCATGACATTGGCACTGCGCTCGTGAAGGTCAAGCGCCTGAACACGGCAGCCTGCGAAGGACGAATACCACCCATGTCATCCTGGCCGACCGAACTGCGCCTCTCAAAGAACCGCCGAACCCTGCATGTCGCCTTCGAGGACGGTGCGCAATTCGCGTTGCCGGCCGAGCTTCTGCGCGTCGAAAGCCCCTCGGCCGAGGTCCAGGGCCACCATCCCAGCCAGAAGACGATCGTTCCCGGCAAGGCCGAGGTCGAGATCCTCAGGGTCGAACCGGTCGGCCATTACGCGGTCAGGCTCGGTTTCGACGACATGCACGATACCGGCATCTATGCCTGGGATTATCTGCGCGAGCTCGGCGAGCAGCGCGAGGAGAAGATGCGCGCCTATGTCGCGGCCCTGGCCGAGAAGGGGCTGTCGCGCGAGCGAAAGCGCTGAGGCCTCGCGCGCGGAGCTGCGCCCTGCGAAGAAACGGCGGTTGGCCCGACAGCACCGAGCAATCAGGCGACGATGCGCCAGATGATAGGCGGATTGTATCGGGCGAGGTCCCGCTGCTCCTGAAGCGCGCTCCGAACCTCGTCCAGATGATCGGCTGATTCCTCGAGCTTCTTGTTGGCGCGCTCGAGGGAGGCGCGAAACACAAGGGTGCGGCCGCGCCATTTCGCCCAGATGTTGTCGACGATCCGCTTATGCGCGGCCTTCTCGTTCTCGATGGCACGCTCGACATTCTTGATCGCGGCATCCGCACTATCGAGTTCGTCGGAATCGAGAATATCGTAGACCGCGTTCATCTTCGCGCCGATACCGGCGACGCCGTCCATCGACTTCGAGAACTTGGCGACCTTCGACAGCGGTTCTTTCAGTGTCGTTGCCGTCGTCCGCGCGATCTTGGAGGCATCCGGTCCCTGGGGTCCCAGGCGCGAATCCGCAAACAGGCCGCCGGCTCCGAGCGCGATCTCCTTCGCCAGGGCAATTTCCGGAAAGGCGAACGTGACGATTCCCTGGACGATGTCGATGGCCTTGTCGATGCGGGCTTCGGTGCGCGCGCGCTTCGCTTGGGCGAGCGCGTCCCTGAGCTGCGCGAGCGCTTGCTCATAGGCTTTGAGCTCTCGGGCGAGCTCCCGGAACGGGAACATCTTGACGAAGGGCGTCATCGCATTGGCAAGGCCGAGAGCGAACAGCCCGTCCAGCTGCTCCATTTCGAGTTCGACGCAGTCGCTGGCCGCTTCGAAGAGCTGGAGCACGGCCAGGAACTGGTTGCGATCGACCTTCTGGCGCGCCTGCACCTTCGCGAAAGCCGCGTCGATATCGGCCGCGATCCGCTCCAGCAGATCCAGGCGGAGATAGAGGCCGTCGTCATAGGCGCCGAAGATGCGCTTGACGAACGTATCGTACTTGCGCCGGAAGGCTCTGGTGCGTCGGGCGAGATCGGCCGCCCAGTCATAGGTGTCCGGCCCGAAATAGGCGTCGACGTCCTGCGCGGGAGTTCCCATCGTCCGTCTCCGATTGTCACCTGGGTCGACCGACGGAGCAGGACTCGACGGGTTGATCCCGGTCGGGAGCACGCGGTGGCCCTGCCTATTGATCGCAGGAAAGCACCTTTCGGTTCATCCCGGTATTGGATTTGGATTCTCGACGGGCAGCAGGCGCGGAAGCCTCCATGCTCAAAACAAAAAAGGCCGGCGTTTCCGCCGGCCTCTTCATCGATTGAAGCGTTCGCTCAGCGGGCGACGACGACGCGGGTGCCGACCTTGGCGCGCTCGTAGAGGTCGATGACATCGTCGTTGAGCATGCGGATGCAGCCCGAGGAGACCGCCTGGCCGATCGTCTCCGGCTCGTTCGAGCCGTGGATACGGTAGAGCGTCGAGCCCAGATACATGGCGCGGGCGCCCATCGGGTTCTCGGGGCCGCCGGGCATGAAGCGCGGCAGGTCGGGGCGGCGCTTCAGCATCGAGGCCGGCGGGGTCCAGGTCGGCCATTCGGCCTTGCGGGTGATGGTCTGCGAGCCAGCCCAGTCGAAGCCCGGGCGGCCGACGCCGACGCCGTAGCGCATGGCCTTGCCGTCGGGCATCACCAGATAGAGGCGGCGCTCCGAGGTGTTGATCACGATCGTGCCCGGACGATGCTTCGTCGGATAGTCGACGATCTCACGCGGGATCGTCGTCGCCTGCGCCTTGGAGGGATCCACGCTCTGCATCAGCGGCTGCCGGGTCAGCGGATCGATCTCGTATGCATGCGCCGCGGGCGCGGCG
>JAEWKP010000311.1 GCA_023393655.1 Pseudomonadota bacterium
ATGACGAAAGCGTGGTTCAAAGCCTTGATGACAAGGAACAGGAGCGCTTAGCCGATCTTATCGGCCGGCAAAATTGCCAGCGCCGCCGCGACCGCGTTTGCCGCCGGGCTCGGTCCGGCCGAGCGCATGATGGTCTCGACCTCGATGAAGCCGTCGAGCTGTTCCTGGCGCTTGTCGCCCACGACCATGGCGGCGAGGAGATGGCTGGCCAGCGCCTCCGCCGTCGCCTCCTCCTGGATGAATTCCGGAACGATGCTGCGGCCGAGGATCAGGTTGGGCAGGATCACGCTCGGCAGCTTGACGAGGCGGCGCGCGAGAAAGGCCTCCCAATTCGCGCCGCGATAGGCTGCGACGGTCGGTATCTGGGACAAGGCAAGCTCCAGCGTCACCGTTCCGGATGCCGCCAGCGCCGCACGGGCCCCGCGGAATGCCGCGAGCTTGGCCGCGTCGCCGGTCACGATCTCGGGCCTGACCGGCCAGCGCGCTGCCGCCTCAGTGATCATCGGCTGGAGCCGCGGCACCGCCGGCAGGACGAAGCGCGCACCGGGCACCGCTGCCGCGACCTTCGCCACGGCGTCGCCGAAGACCGGCATCAGGTGGTGGATCTCGGAACGCCGGCTGCCGGGAAGGACGAGAACCACCGGCCGTTCGGCGTCGTCACGGCGCTGCTGCTCATCCGCATCCGGGCGCATCTCGTCGAGCCGCTCCATCAGTGGGTGGCCGACATAGATCGTCTCGGGGCCGTGCAAGCGGGCGAGTGCCGCGGGCTCGAACGGCAGCAGGGCGAGGATGCGGTCGACATGAGGCGCCATCCGCCTGGCGCGGCCGGAACGCCAGGCCCAGACGCTGGGGCAGACCCAGTGCACGATCGGGATATGAGGCGCCCGCGCCCTCACCTTCTTCGCGACGCGCAGGCAGAAATCCGGGCTGTCGATGGTCAGCAGCAGGTCGGGCTGGAACGCCGCGATGCCGCGGGCGGCATCCTCCATCCGCCGCAGCAGTACGGGCAGGCGCGCGATCACCGGGCCGAAGCCCATCACCGCGATATCGGCCTGGGGAAAGAGCGGCCTGAGCCCGGTCTCGGGCAGGCCGTGATCGCCGACGCCGCAAAGCTCGATCGGGCGATCACCCAAGCGCTCGCGCAGCGCGGCGAGGAAGCGCAGGGCCAGGGCATCGCCCGACGCCTCGCCGGCGATGATGGCCAGGCGGAACGGCCGCATCAGGCAAAGCCCTCGACGAAGAGGCCGAGCTCGTCCGCCTGCCGGCCGAGCGCAGCACGGTCGCCGACCAGGACCTCGCCGGCCCGGACGCCGATGCCGGAGAGCCCGGCCTCGGCGATGTTGCGCAGGGTATCCGGCCCGATGGCGGGCATGTCGACGCGCAGGTCCTGCCCCGTCTTCGGGACCTTCACGAGGAAGCCGTCGCCCTTGCCGATCCTAAGGCGCCCGCGCGAGGCGAGATCGGCGACCCGCCGGATCATCGCATCCGTGCCTTCGGCAGCCTCGATCGCGACCACGCGATGATCGGCCAGGATCGCCGCCTGCCCGACATCGAAGGGGGACAAGGCGGCGAGCAGGGCGAAGCCGCGTTCGAGTTCGGCGCGCTGTTCCGGCGAAGCGTGCCGGCGGCCAAGCGCCCCGCGCGGCGCCGTCATCTCGGGAGCGATCTCGGCCGGCCCGTGGACGCGAAAGCCCTGCATCTCGAAGAAGCGGACGACGCCGCGCAGCAGATGCTCATCGCCGCCGAGAAAGGCCTTGGCGAAATGCGGCATGTATTTCAGCGTCGAGACCTCGGGGCGCAGCGAGCCGAAGCTCGGTCGCGGCAGGGCCCCGAGCATGACGATATCGACGATGCCGCGCCGGCGCAGCTCTTCGAGCAGGCTGCCGAGCTGGCCCAGGCGGTATGTCCTGAGGTCCGCGCCCTCGCCGAAGGCTGCGGGGTCGGCCGCACCATCGAGCGCCGCGATGTAAGGACGCTCGCCGCGCTCCTTCACGATGCGCGCGAGCTGGAGCGGATAGTCGCCGCTCCCCGCGATCATCGCGAGCGGACCGCGGGCCGCTCTGTGCACCTCGGTGCTCACCGCTCCGCTGCGGCGCCGTCCCGCGGCGTACAAAGCGGTTTGCCCGCACCTTCCCGGATGAAGTTCAGAATCTCGTCGATCAGGGGATGTTTCGAGAACTCCGTCCCGACATCTTCGACACGCTCCGACAAGGTGCCCTCATCGGCGAAGAGCAGGCGATAGGCCCGGCGTAATTCGTTGATCTGCTCGCGGCTGAAGCCGCGCCGCTTCAACCCAACGAGGTTAAGCCCGGCGAGATGAGCCGGATTGTCGCGAACGAGACCGAAGGGAATGACGTCGCTGGTGACACCCGCGCCGCCGCCAATGAAGGAATGATCGCCGATCCGGATGAACTGCAGCAGGCCGGCGCCGCCACCTACGATGACGAAATTGCCGATCCTGACATGGCCGGCGCACATCGCATTGTTCGAGAAAACGACATTGTCGCCGATCTTGGAATCGTGCCCGACATGCGAGTTGGCGAGGAAGGCGCAGCGATCGCCGACGACGGTTTCCATGCCGCCGCCCTCCGTGCCGGGATTCATGGTCACGCCTTCGCGGATGATGCAATCCTCGCCGATCTTCAGCGTCGAGGGTTCGCCGCGATATTTCAGGTCCTGCGGCGGATGGCCGATCGAGGCGAAGGGAAAGATCCGGGTGCGCGCGCCAATCGTGGTCCGGCCGGCGACCACGGCGTGGCTGACGAGCTCGACGCCCTCGCCGAGCACGACATCGGGGCCGACCTCGCAGAACGGCCCGATCTTCACGCCGGCGCCAAGCCGGGCTTTCGGGTCGACGAGCGACATGGGATGGATGGAGACGCTCATCGAGACGCTGCCCTGATCCTGAACCGATGTGCCGCTCAAACGACCATCGCCGAAATCTCGGCCTCGGCCACGAGCACGCCATCGACGCGCGCCTCGCCGCGATAGAAGAAGATGTTGCGCTTGCGGGCGAGCTTGGTGAGGTGGAAGCGGATCTGGTCGCCCGGCGTGACCGGCTTGCGGAATTTCGCCTTGTCGATCGTGGTGAAGAGGACGGTCTGGACCGCCTTCTCGTCCGGATCCCGCGCGTTCACGACCAGCACGCCGGCCGTCTGCGCCATCGCCTCGATCATCAGCACGCCGGGAAACACCGGCCGCTCCGGGAAGTGGCCGGTGAACTGGGGTTCGTTGACCGTGACGTTCTTGATCCCGACGCCGGAGGCATCGCCATCGATCTCGACGACGCGATCGACCAGCAGGAACGGATAGCGGTGGGGGATGCTGGCCATGATCTTCTGGATGTCGATCACACCCAGTGTCGTCGTCGCCTCGCTCATGGTCTGTCTTCTCCCGCGTGCCGTCGCCGGGCAGCGCCTTGTATTCGCGTCAGTGGCCGAGCGCAGGCAACGTTCCTGCAACCCGCCACGATTTCAAAGCCTTCCGCCGCTTTGCCGGAAACGGAGCGGGTTCGGCAACAAAATTCTTGGCATCGGGAGCAGAAAGCCCCCATCGGACGGCCGAAACGCCTCGCTCAACCCTGCGATGCGCCCGGCTTCTTGCCGCGATTGGCCACCAGCGTCTTGAGCAACGCGGTCTCGCGCGCCCAACCGAGCGCGGGCTGGGCGGGATATCCGCCATAGCGCGCGCCGCGCGGAACATCGCCGGCGACACCGCTCTGCGCCGCGATCTGTGCGCCGACGCCGATGGTGAGATGACCGGCCAGCCCGACCTGGCCGCCGAGCACCACGAAATCCTCCAGCGTGGAAGAACCTGCAAGGCCGGTCTGGGCGCAGATCACGCAATGACGGCCGATGACGCAGTTATGGCCGATCTGGACGAGGTTATCGATCTTGGTGCCTTCGCCGATCACCGTGTCGCGGCTGGCGCCACGGTCGATCGTGCTGTTGGCGCCGACCTCGACATCGTCCTGGATGATGACGCGGCCGATCTGCGGCACCTTCATGTGCCCCTTGGGGCTCATCGCGAAGCCGAAGCCGTCCTGCCCGATCCGCGCGCCGGGGTGGATGATGACCCGGTTGCCGATCAGGGACGCCTGGATCGTGCTGCCCGCCCCGATCGAGCAGTTGCGCCCGATCCGGACCTGCGGGCCGATGACCGCATGCGAGGCCACGACGGTCCCTGCGCCGATTTCGGCGCCAGGGCCGATGACCGCGCCGGGATCGACGGTGACGCCCGCCTCGAGGACGGCCGTGGCGTGGACGATGGCGCCCGGCGCAACGCCCTGCGAGGCGAAGATCGATTCAGGCTTCAGAGCGCTCGGGAAGCAGCGCGCCATGACCTTCGCGAAGGCGTGATACGGCGCCGGCGACAGCAGGGCCACCGTTCCCGCCGGAACACGATCGGCGAAGCGCGGCGAGACGATGCACAGGCCCGCCCTCGTCGCCGCCAGGGCATCCGTGTATTTCGGATTGTCCATATAGGCGAGATCGGCCGGACCAGCCGTTTCGAGGGCGGCGATGCCGTCGATCCTGCGGGTCGACTCCACGCCCTCCGGCAAGGTGCCGCCTGAAATGCTTGCGACCTCGCCGAAGTCCAGCGAGGTCGCGAACGGAAAGAAAACTGGCTCTGCCATGATCCGGTCCGGAGCGGGATCGCCGCGCATCCCACGGGACGCGAGAGTGGCGATCCATGTCGTTGTTATCGCACCGATTTCTTCCGGGAAGTGGGGCCACTTCCCGGTCGATGCTCAAGTCCGCTGACGTCAGAAGCGGGTGCCGCCCGAGAAGCGGAAGGCCTGGAGGCGGTCGCCGCCGTATTTGCCGACGAGGCCCGTCTGCGGATTGATGCCGATCTGGCCGTCATCCTTGGTCAGGGCGTAGGCATAGTCGAACCGGATCGGTCCGAGCGGCGACTGCCAGAGCAGGCTCACGCCGACCGAAGAGCGCAGGATGTTCTTGTCGCGGATACAGCCGATGCTCGACTGGGCACCGCCGGTCACGACATTGTACTGGCGCGCCTCCGAGCCGGCCGGGCAGGCGTAGGCCACCGACTTCGAGCCGCCGTCATAGTTGAACAGCGTGCCGGCATCGGCGAAGACCGCGCCGCGCAGGCCGAGGTCACGCGGCAGACCGAAGATCGGGAACTGCACCTCGACGGTGCCGCCGAAATAGGTCGTACCGCCGACCGCGTTCGCCGTCGGGTCGTTCAGCACGTCGCGCGGGCCGATGCCGGACGGTGCGAAACCACGCACCAGCGACGGGCCGAGGAAGTAGTGATCGACCATGCGCAGGTTGCCGCTGGTCGCCTGGACGTGACCGCCCTGGACGCGCAGGAAGCCGACGACATCGTCGAAGATCTCGCGGTAGTAGCGGGCATCGGCCGAGATACGCATGAACTTCGAGTCGCCGCCGAGGCCGGCGAATTCCGGCTTCAGCTCGGCCGAGAAGCCGTTGCGCGGGTTCTGCACGCTGTCGAGCGAGTTGTAGTTGAAGTTCAGGCCGACCAGCGAAGTCAGGGTGTTGCCCTGCGCTTCCTTCACCGCGACCGTCGCCTCGCCGTTGGTCACGCAGTTATACGGGGTCGACGCGGTGGCGCCGGCCGGCGTTACACCCGGGATCGGGAAGGTACAGTCGTTATAGGGACGGCTGAACTCGTTCGGGATGTCGATCTCGGTCTGGTAGATCGAGTACCGCGGCGTGATCGAGAACTCTTCCGTGATCGGGAAGGTGAAGCGAACCTGCCCACCGGTCACGCGGCTTTCGAAACGGCCGGTGTTGTAGTTGTCGTTGAACTTCGAGAACAGATCGATACCGGCCGCCACGCGATAGCCGAGGAAATAAGGCTCTGTGAACGAGAAATCGACGCCCTGCGTCCTCTCGCCGAGCGTGCCGGCGATGCGAACGAACTGGCCGCGACCGAGGAAGTTCGATTCCGACAGCGAGACCTCGCCGATGACGCCGTCCGAAGTCGAGTAACCACCGGCGATGGAGAACGAGCCGGTCGCCTTGTCCTCGACGTCGATGTTGACGACCACGCGATCCGGCGCCGAGCCGGGCTCGTTGGTGATGCGGACCTTGTTGAAGAAGCCGAGATTGTTCAGGCGGCGCTCGGCGCGGTCGACCATGACCTTGTTGTAGGCATCGCCCTCGCCGAGATCGAGCTCGCGGCGAACGACATAGTCGCGGGTCCGGGTGTTACCGCGCACGTTGATGCGCTCGACATAGACGCGCGGGCCCTCGTCGACGACATAGGTGATGCCGATCTGGCGGCCCGCGGCGTCACGATCGCCGCGCGGACGAACCTGGGCGAAGGCATGGCCGCGGCGCGCCACTTCCGTGGTGAGCGCAACCAGCGACTTCTCGACCGCCTCGGCGTTGTAGGTGTCGCCCGTGGAGGTCGCGACATAGCGCTGCAAGGCAGCCGCATCGACATCGCGCAGCGAGGAATCGACCGTGACGTTGCCGACCTGGTATTGCTGGCCTTCCTCGACCTGGATGTCGATGACCCAGCCGCCGGCCGCCTCGTCGAAGCGGGCGCCGCTGTTGACGATCTGGAAGTCGGCGTAGCCGTTCTTCAGGTAGAAGCGGCGAATGAGATCCATGTCGGAATTGATCCGATCGGGATCATAAACGTCGGAGGTCTTGATCCAGCTCAGGAAATTCGATTCCGTCGAGGTCATCAACCCGCGCAGGCGCCCGCCGGAATAGGCCTGGTTGCCGCTGAAGTTGATCGACTTGATGCCGGTCTTGCCGCTCTCGTTGATGGTGAAGACGATATCCTGGCGACCGTTCGGCAGAGGGGCGACGCGCGCGCTGACGGAGGACAGCCCGTAGCCGGCCCGCCTGTAGGCCTCGCGCAGGCGCTCGACGTCGGAATTCATCAGCGCCTGGCTGACGGGACCACCGGCACGCGACTGCACGATCTGAGCGAGCTGTTCGCCCTTCAGCTTGCGGTTACCTTCGAAGGCGACCCTGTTGGCCGTGCCGCCCTGCTCCTGAACCGCAACGACGATCTGCGAACCGCGGCGATTGACCTGCACGCTGCTGAACAGGCCGGTCGCCAGCAGGCTCTCGCGGATTTCCTGCGGATTTTCGCGGCCGACCGCGTAGGAGCGGATCGTCTCCGCATCGACGCGGCGGTTGCCGTGGACGACCACAGCCTGCGCGAAAGCCACACCACCACTCACGGCCAGCATCAAAGCCGAAAGTCCGATCGATCGAGAGAGCCGCGTCTTGGTCGTCCGGCTCTGTTGGGTCGACGTCATCGGGTCGCCTATTCCATATCTCTGGTCACCACCCCAAACGGGGACCGCCATCTAGCGACAGCAGCACGGGGACATTGCGGTTCAAACGCTTCTACAAAGTTTCCAGCAGGGTGCAAACCGCGATCATCGTTAATAAAGCGTTTTTAGAAATCTCGTTGCCGCCGGGCCACGCAACGTGCCGTTTTTCCGCCGCAAAGCGCCTTCCGCAAGCCGGTTTCAGAGCAGGCCGCGGACGTGGACGATGTCGTTCCAGGTCACGAACAGCATCAACATCAGCACGAGCGCGAGGCCAACCCGAAAGCCGATTTCCTGCGCGCGCGGGCTCAGGGGCCGGCCGCGCAGCGCCTCATAGAGATAGAACAGCAGATGCCCGCCATCGAGCATCGGAACCGGCACGAGATTCATCAGGCCGATCGAGACCGAGAGGATCGCGGCCAGATTGATCAGCCCGAGCAGCCCGCTGCTCGAAGCGACGATGCCGGAGACCTGCGCGATCCGAATCGGACCGGAGAGCTGATCGGTGGACTCGCGGCCCGTCACCAGCTTGGCGACGTAGTCATAGGTCCGCGTCACGACGAACCAGGTCTCGGTGAAGCCGGCCTTGGTGGAGTCGAGCAATCCGAATCGCTGCGTCTTCCAATCCTCCGGGCGCGGCGAGGCCTTGACGCCGATCACGCCGATGCGCTGCGTGCCGAGCTTGGTCTTGATCTCGGTGAGCGCCGGCGTCACCGGCAGGGTGAGCGTGCCACCGTCGCGCTCGACGGAAACCTCGAGACGCTCGTCGGGCCGGATCGAGACGATGCGCTGCATGTCGGAGAAGCTGCCGACCGACTGGCCGTCGATGGCGATCACGATGTCGCCCGCCTTCAGGCCGGCCCGCTCCGCCGCACTGCCGGCGACGACGGCGTCGACGCGCGGGATCAGCACCTGCTTGCCGAAGAAGAAGGTCGAGCCGGCGAAGATCACGATCGCCAGCAGGAAATTCGCGATCGGTCCGGCGGCGACGATCGCCGCCCGCTCACTGAGCGACTGCGCGGGGAACGAGCGCGCCCGCTCCTGCGCCGACATTCGGTTCACCGCCTCATCGTCGGGCGCGCTTGAGGCGTCGGCGTCGCCCGAGAACTTGACGTAGCCGCCGAGCGGAATCAGCGCGAAGCGCCAGCGCGTGCCATGCCGGTCGTTGAAACCGAAGAGCTCGCGGCCGAAGCCGATCGAGAACGTCTTGACGTCGACCCCGCACCAGCGGCCGACCAGGAAATGCCCGAGCTCATGGACGAAAACGACAATGGTCAGGACAAACAGGAACGGCAGCAGATAGCCGAGCAGGAAATGCCCGGCATTCCAGAGCGATGCTGCGAATTCCATCAAACTATCCCCCACGGTCCGTGTCAGCCTCTAGGTGACAGTGAACCGAGCTTGCGACAAGAGCGAGGCAGCCCGCCGTCTCGAATCTTGGTCAATGGCGAGCGCGGACGCGACGTCGCGCGGCACCTCCGACCCAGCGGAAGAGGCTGCGCAGACGGCTTCCACCAGCGCAGCGATATCGGGGAAGCCAAGCCGCTTCTCCAGGAAGGCGGCGACGGCGACCTCGTTGGCGGCATTGAGCACGGCCGGCATGGCGCCGCCCTCGCGCAAGGCGGCGATGGCAAGGCCAAGCGCCGGGAAGCGGACGAGATCGGGCCGCTCGAAGCTCAACGGCGCCGTCAGAGCGAGATCGAGGAAGCGCTGAGGCGGTGCGTCGAGGCGGCCGTCGATGCCGAGGCAATGCGCCGCGGCGACCCGCATGTCCGGCACCGCCATGCCGGCGCTGACCGAGCCATCGCGGAAGGTCACGAGGCCGTGGACGATCTGCTGGGGATGGACGAGCACATCGAGTTGTTCGGGCTTTAGATCGAACAGGAAGCGGGCCTCGATCAGCTCCAGCCCCTTGTTCATCATGCTGGCGGAGTCGATCGTGATCTTGGCGCCCATCGCATAGTTCGGGTGCTTCAGCGCCTGCTCGGGGGTCGCCGCAGCGATACGCTCGATGCTCCAGGTCCGGAACGGGCCGCCGGAGGCCGTCAGCGTCATGCTGCGGACCGAGGCGAGGGGTTCGTCGCCCAGAACCTGGAACAGAGCGTTGTGCTCGGAATCGAGCGGCAGCAGGCGGGCGCCGACCTCGGCCGCGCGCGCCATCACGGCTTCGCCGGCACAGACCAGGCTTTCCTTGTTGGCGAGCGCGATCGTCCGCCCGGGCAGGAGCGCGGCGAAGGTTGCCTCCAGCCCGGCCGCGCCGGAAATCGCGCTGACGACGATATCGGCGGGACGGTCGACCGCCTCCAGCACGGCGGAGCGCCCTGCCCCGCTGGCGATGCCGGTGCCGGCGAGTGCCTGCCTGAGCGTCGCGCCGCCGGCTGCGTCGGCCAGGGCCGCGAAGGACGCGCCCACCTCAACCGCGGTGCGGGCCAGCGCCTGCGCATCCCGGCCTCCGACGACGGTCGCGATCGAGAGGCGTTCGGGATTCTCGGTGACGACGTCGCGGACCGAGCGTCCCACGGAGCCGGTCGCTCCCAGAAGCGTGACGCTGCGCAACGACATCGGTCTCAGACGTTGACGTGCAGGGCGAAGAGCGCGAAGCCGGCGAGCACCAGCACCGCCCAATAGCCGTCGAGCCGATCGAGGAAGCCGCCATGGCCGGGGATGAGCCGGCTCGAATCCTTGGCGTCGAAGCGGCGTTTCAGGGCGGATTCGAACAGGTCCCCGGCCTGGCTGACGACCGAGCCGGCAAACGAGGCGGCAACCACCGGCCCGGCCGCCGTCATGCCTTGCAGCGCCGGCATCCAACGCCAGACGAGGTAGCCGCCGATCATCCCGGCCACGGCGCCGCCGATCGCGCCCGACCAGGTCTTTTTCGGGCTGACGGCCGGCATCAGCTTCGGGCCACCGAGCTTGCGGCCGGTGAAATAGGCGGCGATGTCGGTGAGCCAGACGACGGCGAAGCTCCACAGGATCAGAGCGAGGCCAATCCCCGGAAGATCGCGCAATGCCGGCGTGATCAGTGCGAAAGCCAGCGCATAGGCGACGCCGCAGAGCTCCAGCGCCAAGCGCGAGCGTACGAACGGTGTCGCGAGTGCACCGAGCAACGCCATGGCCGAGGCCGTACCCGCAAGCGCCGCCGGACTTGCTGGAGAAAAGGACAAGGCCAAGCCGGCGGCGACCACCGCGATGCCCGCCGGGATCGCATTGCCGCGGCCGATGATCGCGAGCCACTCATAGGCGACGAGCCCTGCAACCAGTATCCAGACCAGCCGGAAGGGCCAGCCGCCCCAGAGCGTGACCAGCAGGATCAGCGCGCCCAAGACCAGCGCCGAAGCGACCCTGAGCCTCAGCTCGGAGCCGGATCGCGGCGCAGAGGCGCCCGGCTCATTCACGCGACGCCCACGCTGCGGTCGGAGGGGGCGGCAAGACCGCCGAAACGCCGCTCGCGCTGACGATACTGCGCCAGAGCCTCCTCGAAGGCGGCCCGGTCGAAATCAGGCCACATCACCGGGGTGAAGATGAACTCGGCATAGGCCGCCTGCCAGAGCAGGAAGTTCGAGATGCGGGTCTCGCCCGAGGTCCGGATGACCAGCTCGGGATCCGGAAGGTCGTGGGTGGCGAGGCGGCCGGCGATCGCGGCCTCGTCGATCGCGGCCGGGTCGATCCGCCCGGCAACGGCCTCAGCCGCCAGCCGGCGGGTCGCACGCATGATCTCGTCGCGGGAGCCGTAATTGAAGGCGATCACCAGCACGAGGCCGGTATTGCCACGTGTGCTGGTCTCGGCATGCTCGACGAGGCGGCGCAGGTCGGTTGCGAGATCGTCCCGGCTGCCGATGATGCGCACCCGGACATTGGCGGCGGAGAGCTCGGCGAGATCCTTCTCGACGAAATGCTTGAGCAACCCCATCAGGAAGGAGACTTCCGCATGCGGACGGCGCCAGTTCTCGGTCGAGAAACTATAGAGCGTCAGGACCTGGATGCCGAGATCGCTGGCATTCCGGACCGTGCGGCGCAGCGCCTCCAGCCCGCGGCGATGGCCCTCCTGCCGCGGCAGCCCGCGCATCTGCGCCCAGCGCCCGTTGCCGTCCATGATAATGGCGACATGAGCCGGATTGGACACGCCTGCGTCGCGCTGACCGGATGACATGCGGATGAGCCTCGCTCGGCTGCGGCCGAAGGAGCGCGGGAGGTCCCCCGCGCGGGAAATCGAACGTCCAGGCGATCAGACGTGCAGGATTTCCTTTTCCTTCGCCGCCAGAGCCTGGTCGATCTCGGCGATATGCTGGTCCGTCGCCTTCTGGACCAGATCGGAATTGCGGGCGGCGTCGTCCTTGGTCATGTCGCCGTCCTTCTCGAGCTTCTTGACGACGTCGATGCCGTCGCGGCGGACGTGACGCACGGAGATCTTGGCCTCCTCGGCATATTTATGCGCGACCTTGACCATCTCCTTGCGGCGCTGCTCGTTGAGCTCCGGGATACGGATGCGCAGGACCTGGCCTTCCGTCTGCGGGTTGAGGCCGAGATCGGATTCGCGCACCGCCTTGTCGACGGCCTGGACCATCGAGCG
>JAEWKP010000320.1 GCA_023393655.1 Pseudomonadota bacterium
ATGACCTGAGTGCTTGCGGCACATGCGGCAATGGCAGAAATTCGGATCGGGCAGGCTGCCAGCCACCGTCAGGGTGACCGCACCACACAGGCACGAGCCGCTGTGCATCCTCGTTTCACTGCCGCAAGCGGACGGCAACCAAGCTATGTCCTTCGCGGCCCGCCACCCGGCCTACCCCCGCAAAAGAAAAGAGCGACGGTCGCCCGTCGCTCTCAGGATCACCACCAGCCGGGAGGCGGCGGGGGCGGCGCATAGCGCGGCGGCCCCCAGCCCGGTCCACGGCCGTAACCGTAACCGCGCGGCGGACCGTAACCGCGACCATAGCCGTAGCCGCGGCCGTAGCGTTGCTGGCGCATGGTCTCTTCGATGATCATATGCCGCCGCTCGGCGGCCGCCGACCAGGAATACGCGACCGTCGCCTTGTCGAGACGCTGGGCGAGCTCCCTCGGCAAGGCCTCGGAGGCCATGGCAGGCGCGGCCAACGCGCTGCCGAGTGCAATCGTCGTGAGGATCAACAGCTTGCGCATGGCAAACTCCTTTCGACGCCGATCACACCACGCAGCACCCCAACGGAAGATGAACCGGTTCGTCGACCTCCGTTCATCTCGTCGGATCAGGCCGGCAGCACGGTCACGGGCGTGCCGGGCGCCACGCGCGCATAGAGATGGGCGATGTCCTGGTTGATCATCCGGATGCAGCCCGACGAAACGTTGGTGCCCACCGTATAGGGCTCGAACGTGCCATGGATTCGATAGCCGAGGTCTCGCCCCTCGCCGAACAGGTACAGGGTCCGGGCGCCCAGCGGGCTTTTCGAGCCGCCGCGCACGCCGAGTCCGCGCGGCGTCATCTCGAGCTGGGACCGGATCGAGGGGTCGCGCTCGATCATTTCCGGAGGCGGGACCCAGTCCGCCCAGTCGCGCTTCATGTTGATGCGGGCCGCGCCGGACCAGCCGAAACCCTCGCGCCCGACGCCGACGCCGTAACGCGTCGCGACGCGTGGGGACTCGACGAAGTAGAGGTGATAGCCGGCGGGATCGACCACGATCGAGCCCGGCTTCTCGTCGCGCGGGAATTCGACGGTCTGGCGGAGATAGCGCGGGTCGATCCGCTGATAATCGATGGCGGCGATCGGAAATTTCTCGCCGGGATAGTCGGCATAGACCGCGGCATAGTTCGGCCGGGCGAGCGTGCGCGTCACCAGGCCTCTCGGGCCTTGGCCGGCGTCGATCTCGGGCAGCGCGACGATGCTTCTCGATCCGCATCCGGCCAGACCTGCGGCCGCGAAGGAGAGGGCGGGAAACGTAAACGATCGGCGGGTCAGCATCGGGTATCTCTCGGACAAGGCTGAGGAGATACATCGGCTTGGATGGTTACCGTTGGGTGAACCTCCGGCCAGTGCGCCGGATTTTCGCGATCCGGCATCCCGGGGTTTGCGGGAGGATTTTCTTCCAGAGTGTCGGCCAAGAGGGGCGAGAGCGGACCTTGCCGATCTCTAAGGACCGACTACGCTGACAGCCAATGACTTGGAGGCGTGCCGTGTTCGGGATCGTTCTTGCGCCCTTCACCACAGGCACCGCATTCGCCGCTGCGTTGTTAGCCACCCTGCGAGGTTGGGCCGTCCACTACATCGTCCTATTCGGCCTTGCCGTCATATCGGCACTGCTCGTCGCTGCTTCAGTCGTCAATTTCGTTGAGGGCGGATGGCCACTTATCGGCAGGTCCCTGCTGGTTGATCCCTGCTGAGTTCATTTGGATTGCGGCCTTTTCGATGCTCTTCAAAAGGCTGGCGATTTGGCGGCGCCATTGACCGCATATCGTTTTTAGGTCGGAGCCGGAGCCAAGCTTCCCCGGCCCCGCGCTACCCCTCCAGCGCCGCGATCATCTCCACCCGCATCGCATGTCGGCCGCCTTCGAATTCGGCGGCCAGGAACGCATCGGCGATCGCGAACGCCAGCCCTTCGCCGACCACGCGCGCGCCGATCGAGAGCATGTTGGCATCGTTATGCTCGCGGATCATGCGGGCCGAGAAGGTGTCGGCGCAGACCCCGCAGCGAATGCCCTTGACCTTGTTCGCCGCCATCATGATGCCCTGGCCGGTGCCGCACAGGATGATGCCGAGCCGGCAATCGCCGGAAGCGACCAGCCTTGCCGCCGCTTCGCCATGTTTCGGATAGGGCGTGCTCTCCGGCGTCGTCGGGCCGATATCGACCACGGTCCAGCCCTGCGCGGCGACATGCCTGGCAATGGCCTGCCGCAGCGGGATCGCGGCATGATCGCTGGAAAGGACGATGCGGTTGTTGGTCGTCACGGGGAAATCGTCCTGCCTGCCGGGATCGTCCGATTGCGCGATCATGTTGGATCAGTTGCTCCCGGTTCCGTCAATTCGCCCCTCTTGGATGCGGCATCCTGCTTCGATCGGCATTGCCGATGACACCATCGGTTCATTCCGTTTCCCTTCCGGCCAGCAAGGCACGAACACCGTCGGCAGATCGAACAGGGAGATCGAGATGACCGACCACGGACTGAAATCACGGCGGATCCTCATCGCCGGCGGAAGCTCGGGCATGGGATTCGCGCTGGCACGGCGGCTGATCGGGGCTGGCGACCATGTCACGATCATCGGCCGCGACCCCGACCGGCTGCGGCGCGCGCAGAACGAGCTCGGGACTTCGCCGCGGCTTGCGGCAATCGCGGCCGACATCACCTCGGAGGAGAGCGTGCGGGCGCTGTTCGCCAGTGGCCAGCCGCTCGATCACATCGTCTGCACGGCGGCCGACTTCACCGGCGCCTACCAGTTGCTGCCGGCGCTGGAGCTGGAGGCGGCCCGCCGCGCGATCGACAGCAAGATCATCGGCCCGATCCTGCTCGCCAAGCACGGAAGCCCGAAGCTCGCTGCCGGCGGATCGTTGACCTTCACATCCGGCATTGCGGCCTATCGGCCGATGGCACGGGGAACGGTGGTCGCGACCATCAATGCGGCGCTGGAAGGCCTTGTCAGGGCCCTTGCGGTCGAGCTGGCCCCGATCCGCGTCAATGCCGTGTCGCCGGGCTGGGTCGACACGCCGATCTGGCAGGCGGTTGCCGGGGAGCGGAAGGCGGAAGTCCTCGCCGGGATGGCGGAACGCCTGCCGGCCGGACGTGTCGGCCGGCCGGAGGATATCGCCGATGCCATCGCCTTCCTGATCGGCAACGGCTTCACGACGGGAGCGGTGCTCCATGTCGAGGGCGGGCACCGGCTCGTCTGAGATCGGCTTGCGCCGGCTCCGCCTGTGCGAGCAGCAGCGTCAGGCCGGGTGGCTGGACGCGCCGGCGGCGCCAGACCATGTCGAGCGTCGCCACGGGATCGAAGCCGGGCCAGGGGATCGCGGCGACGGTGCCGCGATCCAGTGCGTCCCGCGCGGCAAGCCTCGGCACGAGGGCATGGCCGCTGCCCGCCGCGACGAGGCGCACGATGGCATCGATGCTGCCGACCTCTGCAAAGGGCCGCGGTGGCATCAGGCCGGCCCCGCGCCAGGCCTCGTCGAACAGGTGCCGGTAGATGCAGCCCGGTTCGGTCGTGATGAAGGGCTCGGCCGCGAGCGCCGCCGGATCGGCGGACGATGCCAAGGCGCCTTCGGCAGCCGGCGGGCCGATCATGACCAGCGGCTCGCGCGCAAACGTGCGGCGCGCGAGCCGGCCGTCCCGCTCGCCCCGGCGGAAGCAGAAGGCGATATCGTTCGAACCATCCAGAAGGCGCTGCATCAGGTCGCCGCTATTCGCCACCTCGATGCGCATCCGAAGCTCCGGCTGGCGCTGCCTGAGATCGGCGAGAAGCGGCGGCAGAATCTCCGCGGCGACCGTCTCGAGTGCGCCGACGACGAGGGAGCGATCCGCCGAGAGGCTCGCGATCTTCACGGCCGCGAAGGCATCGTCCGTCGCCGTGAGGATGTCCTGGGCATAGGGCAGCAGCGCCTCTCCGGCGGCCGTCAGCCGAAAGCCCTGCTTGGAGCGCAGGAACAGGCTGGCGCCCAGCATGTCCTCGAGGATCTGGATCTGGTCGCTGACGCTGGATTGCGCGAGATTGAGCTCGCTCGCGGCGCGCGTCGCGGTCCGACAGCGCGCGACGGCAAGGAAAGTCTGGAGCAGGCGCGGCGTCATGCCCTGCCAGCCTAGATCATGAAGCTTGCCGGCGCGATCGGAATCGTCGCGGTGCCATGCCGAGGACCATCGCCGATGCACGGCCTGCATGCGTCCTGACGAATGATGACAGGATCGGCTATCGCCTCGCCGCAGCGATTGCGCGATGGTGTTCCGTGAAGAGGCCGGAACGGCGGATCAATTCGTCCGGCCCCGCGTTACTGCGCGAACCGCCCGCGCGATCGGCCACGGCGGCTGTTGCCATGATCGATTTGGGGGAGCGACGACGATGAAAGCCCTTCTTGGAGCAGCCGCGCTTGCGCTCGGCCTTGGTCTCGGCGCCCAGGCCATGGCCTGCGAACTCGATCGCCCGCTGAAGATGGCCGGTCTCGACTACGATTCCGCCGCCTTCCACACCGCGTTGGCCAGCGCGATCGCCGAGCGCGGCTTCGGCTGCAAGGTCGAGCGGGTTCCGGGCGTGATCGCGCCGCTGGTCAATGGACTGGCGCGCGGCGATGTCGACATCGTCATGGAAATCTGGATGGCCAACCCGGTCGATGCCTGGGTCAAGGCGGCCGAGGCCGGCAAGGTCGAGCCGCTCGGCACCACTTTCCCCGATGCCAGCGAGGGCTGGTTCGTGCCGCGTTACCTGGTCTCCGGGCCGGATGCCAAGGCGCCGGACCTGAAGAAGCCGGAAGACCTCAAGCGCTACAAGGCGCTGTTCGCCGATCCGGAGGAGCCGGGGAAGGGGCGCTTCTACAATTGCGTCGCCGGCTGGGTCTGCGAGGGCATCAACACCAAGAAGCTCGCGATCTACGGGCTCACTGATGATTTCACCAATACGCGCGGCGGCTCGGGCGAGGCGCTGGTCGCCGCGATCGAGGCCGCGCTCAAGCGCAAGCGCCCGGTCGTGTTCTATTACTGGGGGCCGAGCTGGCTGCTCGGCGCCTATGATCTGGTCAAGCTGGAGGAAGCGCCCTTCGATCCCGCGATCTGGGCCGAGCTCAAGGCGAGCGACGCTCCCAAGCGCGCCACCGCCTATCCGACCAGCAAGGTCGTGATCGGCGCGAATATCGATTTCGCCAAGCAGGCGCCGCAGCTCGCGAGTTTCTTCAGGAGCTATGGCACGACCAGCGACGTGACCTCGAAGATGCTGGCCGAGGCGCGCGAGAAGGGCGTCACGCCCGAGCAGCAGGCGCTGGTCTTCCTGAAGACGCAGGGCGAGATCTGGAAGAAGTGGCTGCCGGCCGATGTCGCCAGCAAGGTCGCGTCGAGCCTGTGACGACTGGCTTGGTGCCGGATTTCGGCAAGGCGTTGCAGGGCGCCGTCAACCGGGCGGTCGATGCGCTCGTCACCGGCTATGGCGACGGCCTGGATGGTGTCGGTTCGGTGCTGACGGCCCCGGTGCGTCTGGTCGAGACGTTGCTCCAGCATGTCCCGATTCCCGCCTTCGTCCTGGCCGTCGCCGCCGGGGCGTGGCTCGCGACGCGGCGGATCGGCTTTGCGCTGGCAATGGCAGCCTTGCCGTTGGCCCTCGCGGGGCTGGGTGTCTGGGGCGAGGCGATGCAGTCGCTCGCCCTCGTCGCGGTCTCCGTGCTGTTCGTCGGGTTTCTGGGGCTGCCGCTCGGTGTCGCTGCCGCCCGGTTTCCGCGGCTGGGGAGGGCGCTCGCGCCGCTCTACGACCTGATGCAGACGATTCCCAGCTTCGTCTATCTGATCCCGGTGGCGATGCTGCTCGGTCTTGGCCGCGCGCCGGCCCTCGTCGCGACGCTGGTCTATGCGCTGCCGCCCTTCGCGCGCCTGACCGAGCTCGGCCTGCGCGGCGTCGATGCGGGGCTGGTCGAGGCCTCGCGGGCTTTGGGCCTCAGGCCGCGACAGGCCTTCTGGCTGATCGAACTGCCGCTTGCCCGGCCGGTGATCCTGCAAGGGCTGAACCAGGCGATCATGATGGCGCTGGCCATGGTCGTGGTCGCCTCGATGATCGGCGCCAAGGGGCTAGGCGAGGTCGTGCTGCTCGGCCTGCAGCGGGCCGATCCCGGCCTCGGCTTCGTCGGCGGGCTCGGCATCGTCCTGCTTGCGGTGCTGCTCGGCCGGATGGCGCAGGCGGTCCTCGGCGCGCGGCAGCCGCCGCGGTGAGACACCAGCGAATCAGCGGGGGACAACCTCGAAACAGGCACTTGAACAAAACAAGAACATTCTTGATAATGCCTTCATCGGCCGATAGGGTTCGGCTCCGGTCAAGCGACCGGTTTGTGTGAAGTGCGCAGGAAATGGAGCCTGTCATGGCTGGTAGCGTCAACAAGGTCATTCTGGTCGGCAATCTCGGGCGCGATCCCGAAGTGCGCCGCCTCGGCAGCGGCGAACCTGTCGTGAATCTGCGGATCGCCACCTCCGAGACCTGGCGCGACAAGCAGAGCGGCGAGCGCAAGGAGCGCACCGAGTGGCACTCGGTCGTAATCTTCAACGAGAACCTGGCGAAGGTCGCCGAGCAGTATCTGAAGAAGGGCTCGAAGATCTATATCGAGGGCCAGCTCCAGACCCGGAAATGGCAGGACCAGTCCGGTGTCGAGAAATACACCACCGAGATCGTGCTGCAGCGTTTCCGCGGCGAGCTCACCATCCTCGACAGCCGCCAGGGCGGCAGCGACGAGTATGGCGAGGGCGGTGGCAGCAGCGGTGGCTACGCGGATGACCGCTCGGGCGGCGGTGGCTCCTTCGGCCGTTCCAGCGCGATGGGCAGCGGCGGTGGCGGCGGTTCGCGCCAGCCGGCCATGTCGGGCGGTGGCGGCGGCGGGCGCTCGTCCTCCAGCCATCTCGACGACGACATCCCGTTCTAGGGCCTGGTTCCGGTTTCAGGCCGGAATGGTATCGATGTTTTCAGAAGGGCCGGCTCTCGCCAGGGAGCGGGCCCTTCCGCTTTCGGCTTGGAGAATGGTCGCCTCTCCTGAAAGCACGCCGTCATCCCGGACAAGCCGCGAAGCGGCGCCGATCCGGGATCCATCGTAGAGCTGTGGCGCCCTTCGATGGATCCCGGGGCAAGCCCGGGATGACAGCGTCGTTCAGCGCAAAATCGACAAGTCAGGGCCGCGCGATGACGAGGCGCAGCGAGCCGTCGAAGCTCGGCTGATTGCGCAGGAAGCCGTAGCGATCGTCCCAGGCGCCGCATGCGAGATCCTGGCGCAGCTTCTCGATCGAGGCGGCATTCTGCGCTTCGTCGACGAAGCTCCAGGCAGAGCAGGCCGAGCGCGCGGCGGGATCGAGGAAGAGTTCCGGCCGGCCGTAATAGGCCTCGTTGAAGCCGTCTCGGCAGGCGAGCGGGATCGGCACTGCAACGATCTCGACCGCGCCGCCCAGAACCGTGCCGATATGGCCAAGCGAGGGATAGCGCCGCGCCTCGGTCGCCAGCACCTCCGGCGCGTAATGATTGAGCCAGAAAGCCTGCACCAGCTCGGGATCGCAGGAGAGGATGGCGACCGGCCCGCGCGTCACCCGCCGCATCTCGCGCAGGCCCGCATCGAGATCCCCCCATTGGTGCACGGTGAAGGTCGCCATGCTCGCGTCGAAATACCCGTCGGGAAAGGGCAGGGTCTCGGCGGTGGCGTCGATCGCCGCGACGATATCGGCCGGGCGCTGCGCCCGCATCGAGGCGGAGGGCTCGACCGCAATCATGTCGCGGCCGCGCGGCTCGTAGGAGCCGGCGCCGGCGCCGACATTGAGGATGCGCCGGGCCGGGCCGAGCGCTGTCTCGATCAGGGCGGCAATGACGGGCTCGGGCTGGCGATAGGAGGCATAGCTCTGGCCGATGCGGCCATAGTCGGCATCGCCGGCGCTGCCATCGGCCCGGCGCGGGCTCGAAGTCATGTCGTTCATCGGGATCTCTCCGTCAGCATGGACCGCCAGAACGGCACGGCGTGGTCGCGTGTCAGTGGGGCAAGCGGAGGATTGGCACGATCCGCAGGGGGCGGGGAAGGGGCCTCTTCGATGGCGTGGCCGGGAGGATGGTGGTAGGAACCGGCCCTGGATTTCGAGAGCGAACGCAAGCAAGGCGTCAGGATCATGTTCGAGGCACGCAGCATCGCCGCCGGCAGCAAGCCGGACTTCTATCGCGAGCTCGCCGGGCAGCTCGAAGCCCTCCTCGCCGGCGAAAGCGATCCGATCGCCAACGCCGCCAACACCTCCGCCCTGCTGTTCCAGATGATGCCGGATCTGAACTGGGCCGGATTCTACATCATGCGGTCAGGCGAACTGGTGCTCGGCCCGTTCCAGGGCAAGCCGGCCTGTGTCCGCATCCCGGTCGGCAAGGGCGTCTGCGGCGCGGCCGTCGCGCAGGGGAAATCGATGCTCGTCGAGGACGTCCATGCCTTCCCCGGCCATATCGCCTGCGATGCGGCCTCGCGCTCCGAACTGGTCGTGCCGCTCATCGGCCGCGATGGCGTCATCGGCGTGATCGATCTCGACAGCCCGTCGCCGGCGCGATTCGACGCCGACGACCAGGCCGGCATCGAGCGCATTGCGGCGATCTGGCTTGCCGCCTGCGGCGAAGGCGCGCAGGCGAATCTCGCCAAAGCCTCCTGAGGCCGCGGTGCCCTCGCTGAGCCTGCGCATCCAGCTCGATCCCGAGGGCCGGATCGGCCCCGGCAAGATCGCGCTGCTCGAGAACATCGCGACGCATGGCTCGATCTCGGCCGCCGGCCGGGCGATGGAGATGTCCTACCGGCGCGCCTGGGAGCTGGTCGAGGAACTGAACCTGCTCTTCGGCAAGCCGGTGGTCGAGCGCCAGGTCGGCGGCCGCAATGGCGGCGGCGCGCAACTAACCACCCTCGGCGAAGCGCTCATCCTGCGCTTTCGCGCGGTCGAGCAGGCGGCCACCGAAGCCGCCGCCACTCATCTGGCCGCATTGCAGGCCGAGATCGACCGGCCCGAGCGCGGCTGACGAGCGGCCGAACGCGGCGCCCTGCATTCATCGAATAGCGGATATGTGACGGCCGTCCGGGAGCGCGGGCTGGCCTGATTTGGCGTGGCCGAGGCCCACCGGAGGGCACGACCGGCGAGCCGCTTTTCCTTGACATGCCCGCCCGATTCGAACAGGCGTATCGCATATGCAGCATCGGTGCTGCAAGTCTTTTTTTGTAATGATTCCAATGAGGAAGCTGCCGGCCTCCAGGTGCCCGGCGGCAGGGCCGTGGAGCCGGAAAGGCCGCCGCGGCGTTCCTCCAGAGAAGGCTGATGTGTGATGATGCGTGCGTTCCGTCTGGCTCTTGTTGCGATGAGCCTGTCCGTGGTGGCGGTCCAGGCCCAGGCGCCGGGGCAGCCCGCTCCGCAGACGCCGGCCGATACGGCTCCGCCCGCGGCACAGGCCCAGCCTGCCGCTCCGAGCCAGCCGGTGGCGCCGACACAGCAAGCCGCCCCCGCTCAGCAAGCTACCCCGGCCCAGCCGGGCACTCCGACCAATCCGCTGCCGCCCGCTCTGCCCCAGCTCGGCATCAACCCGCCAAGCACCGCCCACCCGCCGCTGACGCCTGCCAACCCGGCGACGCCCGTGGTCGCTCCTCCGGCTGCGGCGGCGACCTTGCCGCATGACCTGTCGCCCTGGGGCATGTTCATGGCGGCGGACATCGTCGTGAAGGGCGTGATGCTGGGGCTCGCCTTCGCCTCGCTGGTGACCTGGACGATCTGGCTCGCCAAGGCGATGGAGCTCGCGGCGGCCAAGCGTTCGGCCGGCCGGGCCCTGCGTCGCATCGAGGCCGCCGACAACCTGAGCACGGCGGCCGGCGCCGCCGCCGGCAAGAACGGCAAGCTGCGCGGCGCTGTCGGTCAGTTGCTCTCGGCCGCGCTCGCCGAGACGCGCCGCTCGGCCGATCTCGGCGAGGACGGCATCAAGGAGCGCGTCGCCATCGCGCTGTCGCGGATCGAGGCGCGCGCCGGCCGCGCGATGGGGCGCGGCCCCGGCCGGCTCGCCCCCATCGGCTCG